>JASGGF010000060.1:0-17789 GCA_047605145.1 Thermomicrobiales bacterium
GTCGATGTCGCCATCATGGGGGCCGGGTACACCGGTCTCTGGACTGCCTATTACCTGCTGGAGCAGAACCCGGCGCTGAAGGTGGCAATTGTCGAGCGAGAGATTGCCGGGTTCGGGGCGTCCGGGCGCAACGGCGGCTGGTGCTACCCAGGCTTCCCGGTGACCGGCGGCGTGCTGGCGGAGCGCTTCGGCGACGCCGCCCGGCGCAAGGTTGCCGCCGCGATGTACGACACCTTCCACGAGATCGACCGCGTGGTGCGCGCCGAGGGGATCGACGCGCAGTGGCAGGAGGGCGGCGTGCTGCGGCTGGCGCGCGGCGAGCACGAGCGCCCCAGCGTGGAGGGCGGGTACAAGGCGCTGGTGGAGATGGGTCTCGGCGATCACTACCAGCTGCTCGATGCGCAGCAGACGGCGGATAAGGTGCGGGTGACCGATGTGGTGGCCAGCATCTTCAACCCCTCCGCCGCCAGCATCCAACCGGCGCGGCTGGCGCGCGGGCTGGCGCGGGTGGTGGAGGCGAAAGGCGCCACCATCTACGAGCAGACGCCGGTCACCGATTTCGAGGGGGGCGCGCGGCCTCGCCTGATCACGCCGTACGGCGACGTGCGCGCGAAGAGCATCGTGCTGGCGGGGGAGGCGTACAGCCAGCAGCTGCCGAAGCTGGAGCGCACGCTGGTGCCGATGTACTCGCTGATCGTGCTGACCGAGCCGCTTTCGGAGAGCGACTGGGACCAGATCGGCTGGCGTAACCGGGAGTTGGTGTCGTCGTCCCGCATGTCGGTGGACTACCTGAACCGCACCGCCGATGGCCGCATCATGTTCGGCGGGCGGGGCGCGCCGTATCGCCGCAACTCGCAGATCAGCGATGAGCTGGACCGTCACGAGCCGACGCACGAGATGCTGCGAAATCTGGCGCGGGACTGGTTCCCGCCGCTGAAGCATGTGCGCTTTACCCACGCGTGGGGCGGGCCGCTGGGGATGCCGCGCGACTGGATGCCCACCACCAGCTACGACCCGCGCACCGGCATCGGGCGCGCCGGGGGCTACACCGGGCAGGGCGTGGGGACGACCAACCTGTTCGGGCGGATCATGCGTGACCTCGTCACTGGCCAGCAGACGGCCATCACCGAGCTGCCGACGGTCAATCACCAGTCGCCGAAGTGGGAGCCAGAGCCGCTGCGCTGGCTGGGCATCCGCTACGCGCAGGAGGGCACCGCCCGGCTCGACAAGCAGGCGGCGGCCACGGGCAAGGCGCCCACCGGCACGACGCTGGTGGAGCGCATCGGCCGCCACTAGTGGCCAAGCAGCAGGGATCGCCGCCCCGGCTGCTGACCATCGCCCACCGGCTGGCCTGGGGGGTGGCGGCGGGCTGCGCCGGGGTGACGATCCTGCTGCTGATCCGGCGCCTGCAGGCGTGGGACGGCCTGAAGCTGGGGCAGGGTGGCCGCGACCTGATCCCCATCATGCTGGCGCTGCTGGGTTTCGTGCTGGCGGCGTCCTTCGCGTGGCTGCGGCCGGGGCCGGGGAATCCCCACGGGCGGCGGCGGCTGGCGCTGGTGTGGTCGGTGGCGCTGCTGGCCGCGCTCGTCTTTTCGTGGAGCGTGATCCTTACCTCGCGGCAGTATTCGACGCCGAACGGCGTGCCCCTCACCTCGCAGGCGGAATTGGACGCGTTCATGGCGGCGAACGAAGCGGCGTTCGCCGGGTACGACTACGTGATCCCGACGGGGGTCTACCTGCAATCGTTCGAGTTCCTCTCCGCGAGCGATGTCGAGATGTCCGGGTTTGTCTGGCAGAAATTCGGGCCGGATATCCCCGCCAGTGTGGAGCGCAAGATCGCGCTGCCGGAGCAACTGGAGAACGCCTACGCGCCGGTGGAGGCGTGGAACATCACGAAGGACGGGGTGCAGGAGATCGGCTGGTACTTCAGCGGCGAATTTCGCCAGAACTTCGACTACCGGCATTACCCGTTCGACAAGCAGGATATCTGGCTCCGCATCTGGTCGACTGACGCCAGCCATGCGGTGGCGCTGGTTCCCGATTTCGCGGCGTATCAGGATCTGTCGCTGGAGGCGTTGCCGGGTCTGGACACCCAGTTTGTCTACGGCGGCTGGGACCCGCTCAAGTCGTATTTCAGCTACGACCTGTTGCAATACAACGTCGATTTCGGGCTGGACTACGGGTTCGGTGATGCGCCCGATCCGGAGCTGTACTTCAACCTGATGGTGGCGCGTGACCCGCTGGGGCCGATGCTGGAGCACGGGGTGCTGGAGGTGGCGATCGCCATCCTGCTCTTTCTGCTGCTCCTGCTGATGGCGGGTGAACAAACCGCTATCCGGCCGCAAGGGATCAGCGTCTTCGACCTGATCGTGGCGGTAGGGGCGCTGCTGTTCGCGGTGATCCTCGATCACAACGCCATTCGTGGCGCGGTGCAGTCCCAGAGCCTGACGTACATTGAGTGGTTCCCGCTGATGCTCGACGTATTCATCGTGCTGGTGGTGCTGGATGGCGTGGCGGCGGTCAAGGGCTGGCGCCTGCCGATCCTCGGATACCGGGGCGATTTGCTGCCGGTGCTGGCGTACTGGCCGCTGCTGATCGGCGTCTTCCTGCTGATTACGCTACGCACCTTTTTCTACGCTGGATAATGGGCGCGATTCGCCCGCGCAGGAGACGATGTTGGCTGTGAAGAGTTATCTGGTTATCGCGACGCCGCGCTCGGGCAGCACGCTGCTAGGGCAGGGCTTGCAGGCCTCCGGGGTGGCCGGCGAGCCGCGCGAGTTCTTTGGGCACAAGATGGCGCACTGGATGGCGCAGTGGGGCACGCCGGAACTCCCCGCCTACGTGGCGCAGTTGCAGCGGCGGCGCTCCTCCAGCAACGGCGTGTTCGGCGCGAAGCTGCTCTACGCGCAACTGCTGCATCTGGAGGGGCTGGCGCGGCAGGACTCGGCGCTGGCGGACCTGCCGCGCGGCGATCTGCTGCGTCAGCTCTTCCCGGACCTGCACATCCTGTGGGCGACGCGCGAGGACACGCTGCGGCAGGCGATCTCGTGGTTCAAGGCGCGGCAAACGGGCGTGTGGGGGCAGGGGAAGGGCGCGCAGGAGCCGAAGCTGGGCCGCGCGTGGCGCCTTGGCGATGAGCCGCTGCAACCGGGCGAACTGGCCTTCGACTACGCCGGCATCGCGGCGCTGCTGCACCAGGCGGAGGACGAGGACGCGGCCATCGGGGCGTGGCTGGCGGAGGCGGGCCTCACGCCGTACCGCGTGGTCTACGAGGACTTCGCACCCCGCTACAGCGAAGCCACTGCGGAAATCCTCGACTGGATGGGCATTGCCCACCCGCCGCTGCAACTGCCCGACCCGCGCACAGTGCGCCTCGCGGATGACCGCACCGATGAGTGGGTTGCTCGCTTCCGGGAGGAGCAGGCGCAAGCGCGGGCTGGCGCCGGGGGATGACCGGACGCGGTCTCGCATGGGCTGGCGTGCTCCCGATTTTCGCTGACATTCCTCTCTGCCATCAACGATAATATCCGAGTAGTTCAGTCGGATATTGTGATGGGGTTCAAGCGGCCGGTCTCTGGAAGCCGGAGCCAACGTGCGAGCCACGTCAGGGATGGAGAGGTCATGGGGAGCATGCGGGGGCGCCTGTCGCGCCGGACGGCGGTGCGCAGCGCAGTAGCGGGAGCCATCGGGTTGGGGATGGACCGGTGGCGCCCGGCTGGCGCGCAGGATGCGCCAGATGCCACGCCGGTGAGCGCGACACGGGTCATCGCGCACCCACTGGGGGTGGCAGAAGTCCCGGTGCATCCGGAGCGGGTGGTGGCGATAGGCAGCGCTGTGGATATCGCGGCGGTGACCGGCGTTGTCCCGGTGGGGATCGACGACCGCTCGGCAAACAGCGCGTATCTCGCGTCGTTTATGGAGGGTATCCCGACCGTTGGTTCGAGCTGGGAACTGGATCTGGAAAAGATTGTCGCGCTGAAGCCCGACCTGATCCTCGCCCTGGATGTGGTCATCGAGTCGGTGTATGACCAGCTGGTGGAGATCGCCCCGACCGTTGGCGTCGATTTCGTCGCATCGAGCAATGAGTGGAAAACGTACAACCACGGGTTCGCCGAAGCGCTGGGGCAGGAAGCGGCGTTTGCCGAGGCCATGGCGGCCTACGAGGAGAAAGCGGGCCGGCTGCGCACAGCCATTGACACGCAGTTGGGAGAGCCGAAGGTGGCGATCCTGCGGGCGACGCCGGAGAACCTCCGGTTCGACCTGACCGGCATCTTCATGGGCAGCCTGGTCTTCGGTGATGCGGGGCTCGCGCTGCCGCCAGCGTTGGCGGCGTACGACGCGGAGAACCCCGACGCGGCGATCCTCGAAATCTCGCGGGAGCAACTCGGCATGGCCGACGGCGCCGATGTCATCTTCGTGTGGTCCGTCAGTGGCGACCCTGAAGCGGACCAGCAGGCCATAGCGGCAATGTTGGCCGACCCGTTGCTGGGTCAGCTGGACGCGGTGCGCAACGGACGGGTGTACGCGATGGGGGACCACTGGTTCTCCGAGTCGGTGCTGGGGGCCTCCATGATGCTAGATGATCTGGAACGCGTGCTGCTGACCGGGGCGGCAACGCCCGTGGCGTCGTAACCTTGCGACGCTGCCGGTAGCGGGTCAGGGCGACCGGAAGGGCTCGTTGTTGCGTAGCGGCGCTCTGCCGTTCTCGATGCGCCCGTGACCCGGGGGATGAAGGGAGCCGGTCCCGATGGCTGCGCCGCGCGTTCGGGTGCTGGTTGCGCTGGCCGTCGCGCTCGTCGCGCTCACCAGTTGGTGGCTCTGGCTGCAGGTGCACCGGCAGCCAACCCTGACGTTCGTTGTGCCCGATGGCGTTTCCGACTACCTCATCACCCGCTGGGAGTGCCCTGGTGGCGCAGCCCTGGCGCGCAATGCTGTGGGCGGTGTGCAAGATCAGGTAGTGACGTTCTCTGCGCAGGGCACGGCGTGCATCGCGGAAGCGATCCCGTCCGGCGGCTACCGCGTGGCTGACTTCCAGGATGGAGGCGGCGCGGTGCTGCCAGTCATTGTGGGCGGCACGCGCTCGGTGCAGGGCGATGCCGCCTCTGGCGACGCCGAGTACGTCTTCTCGCTCGCGTCCTTGGGGATCGGCGAGAGTGGCCAGCTCGGCGACGAGTGTTCGCTGCGCGCGTTCCTCGAACGCGAGTTCGGCGTGCCGGTGCGCGGTGTGCGCTGCGACCCGATCTGGGTGCTGCCGAACCCAGTGATCCCGGCCACGCCGGAGCTGCCGGCGGCGTCATGACGCCCGGTCGCGGTCGTCTCCAGCGTGGTGTTCCCAGCTCCGCGTCGTGTGCGCCTTTGCGCGTGCTGACTGGCGCCACCGAGCGTCGGGAGAGGGGCGCCGAGACGGCGAGGATGGGGGTGGTCGATCCCTCCTTCGTCGGGATGACATCGGGGTGGCGGGATTTCGCGGTGGACAGCGGAGCGGGACGCTGGCGCTGCCTTATCGGGTGGCGTCCGGCAGGTGAATCTCCATGATCTTGGCCCAGTGGCTCTGGTCTGCGGTGGGCTCGACGGTGACGGTGCCGGTAGCGCCGAGGTAGGCGCCGGAGCCGCCGACGATGGTGCGGCGGGAGGGCGCGGCGGCGAATTCGACACCTCCAATTTGCAGGGTGCTGCCGTCGGCGAAGAGGATGGTCTCGGTGACGATGCAGTCGAAGGCGGCGTTCAGGGCGGTGCAGATGCCCTGCGTGGTGGCGCCGGTGTCCGCGCTGTCGCTGGCGTCGTAGAGGGGGTTCGGCCCCCAGACCTGCACGTCGCCGGTGGAGGGACCGGGGTCGCCGTGATCGACGGTGGTCAGGTGCACGGCGTGTTCCACGAGGTGCAGCGTGGTGGTAGGCGCTGGCGTTGCTTGCGCGGCTGAAGCCGCCGGTGGCTGGAGGGCGCGTTGCGCGACGGGCGCCAGCATCGCCAACGCCAGCAGGACGATAGACCACCGCATCGGGTTTTCTCCTGTCATGTGACTGCGGCGCGCAGACGCGAGATCAGCGCCGCGCGATCCTGTCGTGTCTCGAGCGTAGTCGAGAACACAGAGTGTGCATTGGCTTCGGCGAGGCGGTATTACCCCGGAGAGGCTCTCACCCCAACCCCTCTCCCGATGCGTGGGAGAGGGGCTTTCGCCCCGGACAATGGCGCCAGATTCTGCGAGGTGACGCCGAATGTCGACAACAACGCTGCCAGCTGGCTCCCCTCTCCCGCGCATCGGGAGAGGGGCTGGGGGTGAGGGCTTTTCGGCGTTTGGCTTTTGAATTCACACCATGCTATGCGAGCAACGCGCTGTTGACCAATTCCGCGAACGCCGGCGGGCTCGCCTCCAGCAAGAGGACTTCCTCCGCCTGCAGGAAGGTGGCGAGGTCCCAGAGGGCGCCGGCGAGGGCGGAGGCGTGGGTGGCGGGGGGGGGGGGGTTGGGCTCAAGGTGGATGCTGCGCACGGTCAGCAGGTGGGCGCGGCGGTCCACCACGGCGTCGAGGCGGCCTACAACATCGCCCCGGTGCAGGATCGGCAGCGAGTAGTAGCCGTAGACCCGCTTCGGGCCGGGGGTGTAGAACTCGATGCGCAGGTCGATGTCAAAGAGCTGCTCATCCCGCGCACGGTTCCAGATCAGGTTGTCGAACGGGGAGAGGAGCGTGGTGAGCGTGGGCCTGCCGCGCCCGGCGCGTAGCTCCAGCAGGCGTGGCGCCAGCGCAGCGTCGAGCCAGACCGGGCCGCGCACATCCGGCACGGTGACGGGAATGGCCAGCCCTTCGGCTTCGAGGCGTTTGAGTTCGTCGTGGCTCGCTTTCGGGGTGTTGTGCGGGCGCGCCCACGTGCGGAAGTAGTCCGCCACCCAGGCCGCGTTGGTGACGCCGAGGGCGCGCAGCGCGGTCAGCGTGAAGAAGCGGCTGCGCTCGGCGTCGGTCGGGATGTGGGAGAAATGCGGTTCAGGGATCAGGCGCTCGGTCAGGTCGTAGACGCGCTGGAAGCCGCTCTCCCGCCGCGCGATCATGATGTCCCCGCGCGACCACAGGTGTTGCAGCGCCTGCCGGGCCGGCTTGCCGCCGTACCACTCCCACGCGTCCGGGCGGCGCTCATCAGGCCGGTCGAAGTGGCGGGAGGCTAACTCCCCCTCGGCGTGGAAGCGCTGGTGGACAGCGTCCATCAGGTCGAGGTTCTGGGCGGCCCACGTGCCTTCGGCCTCGTACTTCGCGACGTACTGGGCCATGCCGTGGCGGAAGTACGGGAAGTACTCGATGGGGATGATGGCCGCCGCGTGCGCCCAATATTCGGTGAGCGCGCCGCCTTCAGCGTACAGCGCGTTCAGCACGCGCGGGTCGTACGGCCCAAGGCGGCTCCACAGCACCGTCTCATGCGAGCGCGAGATGACGCTGATGGTGTCGAGCTGGATGCAGCCGAGATCGCGGAACATGGCGTGCAGGCGCGCCTTCTGCACCTTCGGGTCGCGCGAGGGGCGCGGCCGGCGATCAAGGCGCGAGGCGATGACCGCGAGGTCGCGCGCCTCCCGCTTCGTGAGCTCCGTTCCAGCGATCTCGGCGGAGGCCGCCGGGTCGAACCCTGCGGTCATACCGTGGCGGCGAGTTCGGCGGTGGTGGCGAACGACTCCGTCACGTCCGCGCCGAGCGCGTGCAGCTTGTCGACGAAGCCCTCGTAACCACGGTCGAGGTGCTGGAGGGCGGAGACGACCGTTTCGCCCGAAGCAACCAGCCCAGCCAGTACCACGCCAGCGCCGGCGCGGATATCGAGGCAGCGGACGGCAGCGCCGTGCAGCGGCGATGGGCCGCTGATCTCCGCGCGGGTGCCGTAGTGCACGACGTTCGAGGCGGCGGCGCCATCAGGTGTGGCGGCGACGTAGCGCGGCACGGCGATGTTCGCGCCCATGGCCCGCAACTGGTCGGTGTAGCGCAGGCGGTCCTCGAAGACGCGCTCATGGATACGCGAGACGCCGGTGGCCTGCGTCATCAGGACGGCAAAAGCGGCCTGCAGGTCGGTGGGGAAGCCGGGGAAGGGGAGGGTCTGGATCTCGACCGCCTTCAGCTTTTCGCCCGGCTCGACGCGCATGCGGCGGCCATCCTGCCAGATCTGCGCGCCGGCCTCCCGCAGCTTGGCGGTGAGCGGCAGCATGCCGTCGGCATCGACATCGTCCAGCGTGACCTGGCCGCCGGTGGCCAGCGCGCCGATGGCGAAGGTGCCAGCTTCGAGGCGGTCGGGCAGGATACGCTCGGAGACGCCGTGCAAGCGGTCCACGCCGTCGATGGTGATGGTGGGGGAGCCGAGCCCCTTGATGCGGGCGCCCATGCGGATCAGCATGTTGCCAAGGAAGACAATCTCCGGCTCACAGGCAGCGTGGACGATGACCGTGCGGCCGCTGGCGAGGCTGGCGGCCATCAGCAGGTTCTCGGTGCCGGTGTGGGACGGGTAGTCCATGTAGATCTGGGCGCCACGCAGGCCGGCGGTCTTGCCGGCGACGAACTGCCCGCCGTCGGGAAAGCTCATCTCCGCGCCCATCTGGCGGAAGCCGCGCACATCGACATCGACCGGGCGGGCTCCAAGCTGGCAGCCGCCGGGGGTGCTCGCGGACATCTCGCCGGAGCGGCCCAGCAGCGGCCCGGCCACGAGGAAGGAGGCGCGCATTTTTGCCACGAGCTCGGCGGGGGCGGCGGTGCTGGTGATCTTCGCGGCCTGCACGCGGACAGTCTTGGAGGCCTTGTCGTGCTCGGTTTCGGCGCCGAGGCTGCGCAGCAGCGCCAGCATCGTGCCGATGTCCGCGAGGTCCGGCATGTTGTGCAGCACGCACTCGTCGCGCGTGAGCAGGGTGGCGGCAAGCGCGGGCAGGGCGGCGTTCTTGGCGCCGCTGATAGTGACGGAGCCGTGGAGCGGCGCGCCGCCGTTGATGCGCAGGACGCGAGTGCTCGTTTGGGCTGGCCCGGCCTGATCAGTGCTGCGTAGGTTCTCGATGGTGGTAGCCACCCCATGCCTCCCGGCGTGCTGCGTGCGCCCGGCGGGGCCGGGCGTGGTCCTCAAGCCTCCAGCATACCCCGATCCTAATGGCTGATGGCGGGCACGGGTGGCAGATGGGCCGGCGCCATTGCGGTTGGGAGACGCGTCCTCAGTCCCAGCCGATGGTGACCCAGCCGTCGGCGTTGGCGGCTTGCCAATCGGCACGCACCCGGTCGTTGATCACGCCCGTAACCGGCGGGAGCTCCGCAACGGAGAATGCGTGGCGCTGCAGACCTTCTGTCTGCGGCACGCTCGCTGTGAACAGGAAGCGGCAATTGCGCTCTGCGGTCATGGTTCCTCGGGAGAGCGTCGCAGCTGGCTGCTTGTCGATGGTGACGGCCGCGCCCTCCCGAATCGAGGCGAGGGTTCCTCGTCCGCTGCACGTCTTGCCACTCTGGGAGAAGTGCTCCGTTTCCAGGAGCAGCACGCTCCCGGAAACGGCAAGGTTCCTGACCGGCTGCGCCGTGTTTCCGCAGCCGGTCAGGAACAGGAGAGCCGCCGTGACCATGAGCGCACAGGCAGTCCGGCGCATCGGCGAGCCTCGTCGCTAGACGGCCAATTGCGGCCGCGTGGTCGCGTAGTTCCAGAATCCGGCGCGCTCCAGGGCGGCCCCGAGGCGGAACGGGGTAAGGTCGTCGAAGGTGCGGCCGACGAGCTGCAGGCCGGTGGGGACGCCGGAATCGCCGAAGCCGGAGGGCACGTTGAGGACCGGGCAGCGGCTGGCGATGTTGAACGGCATCGTCATCAGGTGGGCCATGGGGGAGGTGACGCCGCCGCTGGGCAGGGTGATGGTCCACGGGGTGTCGGCGGGGAGCGCCGGGATGGCAAGGGTGGGGCAGATCAGGGCGTCGTAGTCCTCCAGCAGCGCGCCGATGGCCCCGGTGATGGCGCCTTCGCGGGCCAGCCCCTCCAGGAAGGGGATGTCGCGGGTGATGTAGCCGTTCTCGGCGAAGGCGATGGCGTAGGAGGTCAGCACGTCCCGGTGCTCCTCCAGCAGCGACGACACGCTGGGGCCGAAGATGTTGGCGTAGTGGGCGTGCGCGACCTCGAAGACTTCGTCGTTGCTGATGGTGAGATCGACTTCCTCGACCGTGGCGCCGGCGGCCCGCAGCGCCTCGGCGGCGCGCAGGGTGTTGCGGCGGACGTCGTCCTCGACCTCCCAGCTGCCCAGGTCGACCGAGACGGCGATGCGCAGACCCGCGACGCCGCCGGGCTGGAGCGGCAACTCGACGCGCTCGCGCAGGGAGGCGATGTCGATGGGAGAGGGGCCGCTGATGATGTTCTCGAAGAGCGCGCAGTCGGCGATGGTGCGCGTCATCGGGCCTTCGTGGCAGTAGTGGTCCAGGTTGAAGGGGGGCTGCTGCGGCACCCGGCCGTAGGGCGGCTTGTAGCCGACGACGCCGTTGCAGGAGGCCGGGATGCGGATGGAGCCGCCGATATCGGAGCCGCCCGCCAGCGTGGTGAGGCCAGCGGCGAGGCTGGCCCCGGCGCCGCCGGAGGAGCCACCGACGTCGTAGCTGAGGTTCCACGGGTTGCGGGTGATGCCGAACATGTCCGATTGGGTGAAGCCGGTGCAGGCGAACTCCGGCTGCGTGGTGCGGGCGTGGACGATGGCCCCGGCGGCCATCATGCGCTCGGCGAGGGGCGCGGTGTCCTCGGCGATGGCGTCCTTGTAGGCGAGGGAGGCGCTGGTGACGGGGTCGCCCTCAACCGGCATCTCCTCCTTGATGGCGAGGGTGATGCCTTCGAGGGGGCGCGGGGTGTCCCCATTACCGAGGTAGCGCGCTTCGGCGGCGCGGGCCTGATCGAGGGCGCGGTCGTTGAAGCGCCAGGTGAAGGAGTTGACCGAGCCGGCCAGCGCGTCGGCGCGGGCAATCTGCGCCTGCAGCACCTCCACTGGGGAGAGTTCGCGGCGGCGGAAGAGCGCCAGTTGCTCGGTGGCAGAGAGGTACGCGAGGTCTTCCTGGGATCGTGCGTCAGTCATGGGTACTCCTGCTCTAGTTCCCGTGCGTTGTTTCCTCGTCTGATCATCGCCCGTCTTCCCCGGTCGTCATCCTGAGGAACGAAGGATCTCGTCGTTCGTGTGTCGTTGCGCACCGGGGTATCGCGACCCGGCGCGTACGCACGAGATCCCTCCTTCGTCGGGATGACGTCAGGGCGGGTTTCCGTCGAAAACAGCGCTGGCCCGGATTGTCTGCAAAAATGTCCGCAAATGCAAAACCGCCCCGGCGGGAGCCGGGGCGGTTTTCACGAAGACTAGTTGATGGAATCCGGCAAGCCGCCGCCACCGCGGGGACCGCCGCGGCCACCGCCGCGCTTCTGACCAACCCGCAGGCGCAGGTTGGCCCGGCGCAGATCGGCCTGGGCCTGCTGCAGATCCATGGTGGTCTGCCGCCCGGCGATAGATGCCTCGGCGCGCTTGCGCGCGTCATCGGCCCGCGCCAGGTCCAGTTCCTCCACGCGCTCGGCGGTGTCCGCCAGCACGAGGACCTTGTTATCGGCGACTTCCAGGAAGCCGCCGAAGACGAGGATCGACTGCTCGGTATTGCCCTTCTTGATGCGCAGCTCGCCCTGCGCCAGCAAGGTGACCAGCGGGGCGTGCTGCGGCAGGATGCCGAGTTGCCCCGCGGCGCCAGGCGCGGACACGAGGTCCACGTCCTCTTCCGTGAGGACGACGCGCTCGCCGGTCACAATCTCGATGCGAAGTTTCCCGGCCATGGCCGCCTGTTCCTTCCTGACCGACTAGGCCGCCTGGGAGGCCATGCCGGCCGCCTTGGCCTTGGCGCCGTCGATATCGCCGACCATGTAGAAGGCCTGCTCCGGCAGATCGTCCACATTGCCCTTGATGATCTCGTCGAAGGAGCGGACCGTGTCCTGCATGCCCACGTACTGACCGGGGATACCGGTGAACGTTTCCGCCGTGAAGAACGGCTGGGACATGAACAGTTCGAGCTTGCGGGCGCGGGCCACGATCAGCTTGTCCTCGTCGGAGAGTTCTTCCACGCCGAGGATGGCGATGATGTCCTGCAGACCACGGTAGCGCTGCAGCACCTGCTGCACCTCGCGGGCCACCCGGTAGTGCTCGTCGCCGACCACCAGCGGGTCGAGGATGCGCGAGGTCGACTGCAGCGGGTCCACCGCCGGGAAGATGCCGCGCGCCGCGATGGAGCGTTCCAGCGCGATGGTGGCGTCGAGGTGGGCGAAGGTGGTGGCCGGCGCCGGGTCCGTGTAGTCGTCGGCGGGCACGTACACCGCCTGCACGCTGGTGATAGAGCCGGTCTTGGTGGAGGTGATGCGCTCCTGCAGGGCGCCCATCTCCGTGGCCAGCGTCGGCTGATAACCCACGGCGCTCGGCATGCGGCCGAGGAGCGCCGAGACTTCCGAGCCTGCCTGCACGAAGCGGAACACGTTGTCTACGAAGACGAGGACATCGCGTCCCTCATCGCGGAAGTACTCCGCCAGGGTCAGGGCAGTGAGGCCGACGCGCAGGCGCGCGCCTGGCGGCTCGTTCATCTGGCCGAAGACGAGCACCGTCTTGTCGGCCACGCCGGAGGCCTGCATTTCGCCCCAGAGAGCCGTGCCCTCGCGGGTGCGCTCGCCCACGCCGGCGAAGACGGAGTAGCCACCGTGCTCCGCCGCGATGTTGCGGATGAGCTCGGTGATGATGACCGTCTTGCCCACGCCGGCGCCGCCGAACACGCCGGTCTTGCCGCCCTTGGTGAAGGGGGCGATGAGGTCGATGACCTTGATGCCCGTCTCGAAGACCTCGATGGCCGAGGCCTGGTCCTCGAAGCGAGGAGCCGGGCGGTGGATCGGGTAGGTGGTGGTGGCGTTGACCGGGCCGGCCTCGTCGATCGGCTCGCCGACGACGTTGAGGATGCGGCCGAGGGTCTCCGGGCCGACCGGCACGGAGATGGCAGCGCCGATGTCCGTCACCTTCGCGCCGCGGCGCAGGCCGTCGGTGGAGCTCATGGCCACCGCGCGCACCGCGTCGTTGCCGAGGTGGGACTGGGTCTCCAGCGTCAGCAGGGTGCCATCTTCCTTGGTCACCTGCAGCGCGTTGTAGATCTCCGGCAGCATGTCCGGCGGGAACTGCACGTCCACCACCGGGCCGGTGATTTGCAGGATTTCGCCGGATTTCTCGGCGTGGCCGTTCGCGGCGGCCGGGGCCTGGGTTACGGTTTCGCTCATATCACTCCCGCCTGACTAGCCGGACATCGCATTCGCGCCGGCGGCGATCTCGGAGACTTCCTGGGTGATCTGCGCCTGGCGCGCCTTGTTCCGGGAGAGCGTCAGTTCCTGCACGATCTCCTTGGCGTTATCGGAGGCGGCGCGCATGGAGACCATGCGGGCAGAGTGCTCCGAGGCCAGACTTTCGAGGATGGCCTGGTAGAGCTGCACCTCGATGTAGCGCGGCAAGAGCGCGCTCAGCACTTCCGCCGGGCTCGGCTCGAAGATGTAATCGACGTAGCCTTCCTTCGTGGCGGGCTCTTCCATGGGCAGGATCTGCACCACTTCCGGCCGCTGCGACAGGGTGTTGATGAATTTGGCGTAGACCACGTAGACCGCGTCCACTCGTCCGCTCACGAATTCATCAATGGCAACGTCAGCGATCCCGCGCACCACATCGAGGGTGACGTCGTCACCCAGTTGGATGTACTCCGCGATGACGTTCTGCTTCGTCTTGACGAAGTAGTCGCGCGACTTCTTGCCGATGGGGATGATCCGCACTGGCGCGCCCGCTTCGTCCAGAATGTAGCGAGTGGCCCGGCGCAGGATGTTCGTGTTCAGGGCGCCTGTATAGCCTTTGTCAGGCGCCACCACGAGCATCATCACGTTCTTGATTGGCCGCCGCTGCAGCAGCGGGAACTGGGCCAACTGATCCGGGTCCGGCTGCTGACTGGCCAGATCACTCATGATCTGGCGCAGTTGGTCACTATACGGGCGGCTGGCCGTCACCCGTTGCTGGGCGCGCCGCATCTTGACCGCGGACACCATTTCCAGAGCACGCGTGATCTGGGACATGTTGCCGACGCTGCGGATACGGCGCTGAAGTTCTCGTGAGTTGGCCACGGGCGTCCTTCCTCAGCGCTTAGGCGGCGCTGCGCGCGGCCGTACCGCCCCACTTCGAGCCGCTCTTGAACGCCTCGGTGGCAGCGCGCAGTTCCTCGGTGATGGCGTCCGTCAACTGCTTCTCTGCCGCGATGCGGCTGAGCAGGTCAGCGTTGGCGGTACGCAGGTAATCGAGGTACTGCAACTCAAAGTCGCGCACCTCGGTCACCGGGACGTTGTCCAGGAAGCCGTTGCCGGCCATCCACAGGTCGGCGATCTGCTCCTGCACCGGCAGCGGCTGGTATTGCCCCTGCTTCAGGATCTCAGTCATGCGGGCGCCGGTCTCGATCTGCTTGCGCGTGACCGGGTCGAGGTCGCTGGTGCCGAACTGGGCGAACGCCGCCAGCGAGCGGTACTGGGCGAGGTCAAGGCGGAGGCGGCCAGCAACCTGGCGCATGCCCTTGATCTGCGCCGCGCCACCGACGCGGGAGACGGAGATACCGACGTTGATGGCCGGGCGGATACCGGCGTAGAAGAGTTCCGGGTCCAGGTAGATCTGGCCGTCCGTGATCGAGATCACGTTCGTTGGGATGTACGCGGACACGTCGCCGGCCTGCGTCTCGATGATCGGCAGGGAGGTCAGCGTGCCGCCGCCCAGCGCGTCGCTGAGGCGCGCGGAGCGCTCCAGCAGGCGGGAGTGCAGGTAGAAGACGTCGCCCGGGTACGCCTCGCGGCCCGGCGGGCGGCGGGTGAGCAGGGAGACTTCGCGGTACGCCTGCGCGTGCTTGGAGAGGTCATCGTAGACGATGAGCGCGTGGCGGCCGGTGTTCATGAACTCTTCGCCCATGGCGGTGCCGGCGAACGGCGCGAGGTACTGCAGGGTGGCGGGGTCTGCCGCCGAGGCGACGACCACGATCGACTTGTCGAGGACGCCCTGCTGCTCCAGGATGCGCACGGCCTGTGCGACCTGAGCCTGCTTCTGGCCGATGGCCACGTAAATCGGGGTCACATCGGAATCGCGCTGGTTGATGATGGTGTCCATCGCCACGGCGGTCTTGCCAGTCTGGCGGTCACCAATGATGAGCTCGCGCTGGCCGCGGCCGATCGGGATCATGGCGTCGATGGCCTTGATGCCGGTCTGCAGCGGCTGGTCGACGTCGGCGCGCTGGATCACGCCGGGGGCGATGATCTCGATGGCGCGGCGCTTGTCGGTGACGATCGGGCCCTTGCCGTCGATCGGCTCGCCGAGCGCGTTGACGACGCGGCCGATGAGGGCGTCGCCGACGGGGACGGAGGCGACCTGGCCGGTGCCGCGCACCTCGTCGCCCTCTTCAATGGCCTTGTATTCGCCAAGGATGAGGACGCCGACCGAATCTTCGCCGAGGTTGAAGGCGAGGCCGGTGGTGTTGGTGCGTGGGAACTCGACCAGCTCGGAGGCCATCACGTTACTGAGGCCGTAGACGTTGGCGATGCCATCGCCGATGCTGACCACGCTGCCCACGTTGGTCAGCGACGTGGCGTCATCAAATCCGGCGATCTGCGAGCGAATAATGTCGCTGATTTCCGTGGGGCGTACCGCCATGGTGTGCTCCTCTATACAGGCGAGGGGATGCTCCTGCGCCGCGTTTGCGGCGAACTAGCGCCCGGCGACGAGCTTGGAGCGCATGCGCTCCAGCTTGTTGCGCACGCTGCCATCGATTACCTGGTCACCGACGCGGACAATGATGCCGCCGATGATGTCGGGATCGATCTGCGACGTAATCTCAATGGTGTTGCCGGTGAGGGCGGTGAGCTTCTCGCGCACCAGCGCCTCTTCATCGGCGGTGAGCGGCTCGGCCGTGGTGACGGTCGCCACGGTGATGCCGCGCTCGGCGCGGACCTGATCCTGGAAGATCTCGACGATCTCGGGGATCAGGTCCGTGCGGTCGCGGACGACGAGCAGCTTGGCCAGGTTGCGCAGTTCGGGCTGCACCGTGGACGGCAACGATGCCTCCAGAGTCGCCAGCTTGGTGTCTGCGGTGATGCTGGGGTTGCTGAGGTAACGGGAAACACGGGAATCCCCGGTCAGGCTGGCGAGTTCAGACAGGTCGTTCTGCCAGACGTCAAGGGTGCCGCGTTCCTTCCCAAGGCTGAAAACTGCTGTTGCGTATCGAGTTGCCGCGCTGCTGGCCAACGTAGTTCTTCCTCTTCGGCTCTCGCCGTTCTTAGCCGCGCCCTCCGGCCGGCACACTTGCCTCGCTCAGCACGTCCTGAATCAGGGCGCTTTGCGCGGCGGGATCGAGTTCCTTCTTCACGATGCGGCCCGCCGCCATGACGGCGAGGTCCGCGAGTTCTTGCCGCAACTGCAGCCGGGCCTGTTCGGTCTCCTGCCGCAGGGTGGCCTGAGCGCGCGCCAGGTAGGCATCGGCCTGCTCGGCCGCTTCCTTCTGGGCTCGCGCCACGGTGGCGTCGCCCACTTCGCGCGCCTGGGTAATGATTTGCTGCGCCTGCTGCCTGGCCTCGGCCAGGATCTCTTCGTTGCGGGCGCTGGCCGCGGCCATCTCCTGGCGCATGCGGTCGGCCGACGCCATGCTATCGGCGATGCGCTTGCTGCGCTCGTCGAGCATGTTGGTGATCGGGCCGAGCGCGAACTTCCAGAAGAGGTAAATAAAGACAAGGAAGGCGATGATCTGAACGATCAGGCCCCACAGATTGAGTCCAAGTGCGCCCATGCGTGTCGATCTCCGGGAGAAGGTTCGGGGCCGCCGGGCGGCGGTGAGCAGGCGCGTGATGCCCCTGGAACACCCGCGCCCGGCAGCCCCGGCGCTTCTGGCTAGACGACGAACGCGATGATGATCGCGATAACGAACGCGTAAATGGCGACCGCTTCCGCCAGGGCGGCGGCGAGAATCATGACCGTGCGGATTTCACCGGCAGCCTCGGGGTTGCGGCCGATGGCCTCCATCGCGCCACGGCCGATGAAGCCGATGCCGAGCCCTGGGCCCAGACCACCGAGTCCAATCGCCAGCGCCGCGCCAATCGCCTTTGCCGCATCGACTTCCATCGTCCCGTTTCCTCCCATGGCGGTTCTGCTGAGCTGCCGCCTGTGTGCATCGCGCCCGGACCACCCGGCCGCGCCATTGTTCCGTCCGGCGTCACAACCATGACGCAGTGTGGAGACTCGCGAAATCAGTCGCCCGCTGCGGCTGATGCTGGCGCCGGGCGGGCGCCGTGATGATCCCCCTCTGCGTCATGCCCATGCCCGTGCGCTTCGTCGCCGTGCCCACTGTCGCCGCCCGCCATGGTGACGTAGATGGCGGTGAGCAGGGCGAACACCAGCGCCTGGATGGTGCCGAAGAGGAGTTCAAGGAAGATGAAGATCACCGGGACAAACAGGGGGATGATGGCGATCTTCACGGCGTTGGCCAGAGCGTACATAACGCCAAGCAGGACTTCGCCAGCGAACACGTTACCGAAGAGACGGGCCGAGAGCGAGATGATGCGTCCGAACTCGGAGACCACCTCGATCGGGAAGAGGAAGGGCGGGTCCGCCATGTGCTTGATGCGGCCGCCGACGCCGTGGGCCCGGATGCCCGCCACCTGAATGGTGGTGAAGGTCACCAGCGCCATGGCCAGCGTCATGTTGAGGTCAGCGTTGGGGGCGCGGAAGAGCGGCACCAGCGTGGGGCCGTGGTGCTCCTCGTCG
>JASGGF010000061.1:0-17758 GCA_047605145.1 Thermomicrobiales bacterium
CGCGCGCTGCCGCGCCACCCCACCGCGCGCAGACGCGAGCCCGGCGGCGCGCATCGCGTCATCCAGCGCAACGGGCGCCCCGGCCTCGCGCACGGCGCGCCAGATCGCCGCCGCGTCCCGGCTGCGGCGGGCAGTGACATTCGCCAGACGGCGCGGATCATCCACCAGCCGCAAGAGGCGGGCGGTCAGCTCCTGCCGGGAGGCGACGCCGGGCAAGACTGGCGCCCCCCAGAGGCGCGAGGCCAGCTCCAGCTCGGCGTCGTCCATCAGCTCCATGAGCACGCGCAACGGCGACGAAGACACATCGCCGGCGACAGCCTCATCCTGAATACGCCGGACGATGAGCGCAATTTCGCGCGGCAGGAGCAGCCGGGGTTCCTCGCCCACGGGGAGGGGGTCATCATCGCCCTCCCGCGCCAGCACGCCGAGGCGGTAGAGCGCGGTGGCCGTTGCCCGTGCGGCCTCCGGCTCCGCACCGAGCGCCACGGCCAGTTCGGCGAGCGTGGGCGGGCGCAGGCCGTCCGCGACGTTGGCGAGGGTCGCGAGCACCGCCTGCTCGTCCGGCTCCAGCCCCTGCCAGATATCGCGCATAGTGCGGGGATCGGTCATGGCGCGGTAGAGCGCCGCCACCACGTCACTCTTGCTCTCCCCGGCGGCGGGGAGCGCCCACGCCTCGGCCATCCGCAGCAGTTCCGGCAGGGAGCGCGCGTGCAAGCGGCCGAGAAGATTGCGCATCGGGGTTCCTGTCCCACCCGGCATTCGCATGTGGCCGGACCCTCACTATACCGGGCGCGCAGCGTCCGCCACCGTCTGGCTCCGTGCTATACACCATGCCAGCGGCGCCCGGCGCAAGGGGGAAGAACGCGTGGTGGAACTGGCGAGGCATCCGGAAGTCATCGTGGTCGGCGGCGGCATCGCCGGGACATCAATTGCATGGCGGCTGGCGGAGAGTGGCCGCCGCGTGCTGCTGCTGGAGCGGCGCGGCATCTGCGCCGGGGCCTCCGGACGAAACGCCGGCATGACCGGTTCCGGCTCATCCATGCACGCCACATCGCGCGCCGGGCGGGCGGTGTACGCCATCACCATGGCGAACCTCAACCTGATGCGCGACCTGCATCACGAGCTGGGGCGCTCGTTCAGCCTGCTGCTGCCGGGCTCGCTGGACATTATCACCACCGAAGAGCAATACCAGCACCTCAAGCACGCCGTCGAAGTGGAGCAGGAAGCCGGCATCGAGATCGAACTGCTGGACGCCATCGCGACGCGGTCGATCATGCCGGCGCTGTCGCCGGAGATTCTGGGCGCGTCGTTCGCCGAGGACCGCGGGCACTTCTGGCCGTTCGCGCTGGTGACCGCCGTCGCTGACGCGGCATCGAGCGAAGGGGCCGAACTACGCGTCAACGCGCGAGTGCAGCGGCTGGTCTACGACGGCGACCGGGTCATCGGCGTGGAAGTGGACGGCGAAGTCATCTTCGCGGAGCACGTCGTGCTGGCCACGAACGCGTGGACCCCGACCCTGCTGCCGCTGCCGGAAGGCGCGCTGGTGCCGGCGCGCGGCCAGATCATCGTCACCCAGCCGCTGCCGCCATTGATCAACTGCCCCTTCGGGACGAACTTCGACAAGGAGTATGGGCGGCAAACGCCGACCGGCCAGATCCTGATCGGCGGGTTCCGCCGGGATGACACCAACGAGGGATTGGGTTCTTATCTGGAGGATGTCAACCCGGAGGTGCAGGCGGGCCTGGCCGGCTGTCTGCTTGACCTTTTCCCCGATCTGCGCGGCACGGCGCGGGTGGTGCGCGGTTGGGCGGGCATCATGGGGTTCACCGCCGACGGCCTGCCGCTGATCGGGCCGTACGCGCCGTCGCCGGGGCTGTGGGTGGCGGCGGGATTCAACGGGTCGGGCTTCTCGTGGGGGGCCATCAACGGCAAAATCATGACCCGGATGATCAACGGCCAGGCGCCTGGCTTCGATCTGGAGCCGTTCCGGCCAGAGCGCTTCCTGGATGGCAATGTGGCCTGGGAGAACCCCTTCACCGCTGGCGAGAAGAACAACCCGCGCAGCCACACGCTGGCGGAAGCCTGACATCCGTCATGACCGACGCCGACACGCCGCCGCTGGAAACTGGCTGGCTCGCCACGACACCGGTCGAGGATTCCTACCTGCGCCGCTTTCTCTGGAACTGGGCGGAGGCCAACGCGGCCGCTGTCAGCGCGTTTGGGGGACATGTGCGCAACACGCCGGCGGTGCGGATGGCGGACGCCGGCCGACCCGTCGTGTTCGCGAACTGCGCCACGCTCACGCAGCCGCTGACGGCGGCGACCGTGGGCGCCACGCTGGCGCAGATCGGCGCCTTCTACGATTTCGATGATCCTGCCCGGCTTGGCGAAGTGTTGCTGATTTCGGCGTGGCCGACCGGCGACCTGCGGCCCTTCGGCTGGACGCTGATGGGCCACCCGCCGCTCCAGCTACTGCCACCGGGCGTTCCGGCCCGGCCATCGCCCGCCGGCCTGACGGTGCAGCGTGTAACGACGCTCGAGCAGCTTCACGCGTGGGAACGGACGGTCATCCACGGCTACCCACTTGAAGGGCTGGAAGAGGCGCCGGCCGGCGCGTTGATATCGCCCTCGCTCCTGGCCGATCCACGCTACGGGGCGTGGGTCGGGTATGCCGGCGGCGTGCCAGTGGCCGCCTCTGCCGCGTGGGTGGAGTTCGGGGTCGTCAACGTGACGCTGGTCGCGACGCTGCCGGATGAGCGGCGCAAGGGCTACGGCGAAGCCCTGACCTGGGCCGCATCCCGCCTCGATCCCACCCTACCGGCCATGCTGGTCTCCTCCGACGATGGCCGCCCCGTTTACGAGCGCATGGGCTATTTGCCCCTGAACCGCATGACCTTCTGGTACCGGGGCCGTCCATAGTGGGGCGGGAGAGGGTCGCGGCGGCTCACAAACGCGGGTATGCCGAGACTGAAAAAGTCGCCTGCGACAAACCCTCACCCCAACCCCTCTCCCTTTGCGAAAGTGGGGGGCGAGGGGCTTTCTCCCGCAATTGCCGGCGTTCGCTTCGTGTTATGTCGATTGATCGTCTTTCGGGAGATAGTCCACGCAGTGCACGACGCCGGCCGCCTGCATGCGCTGCTTGCGCGCCTCGCTCGTGAGGTATGCGCGAGCCTGATCGAGATCGCCAAACTCCCGGATGGCGACGAACTGCAGCGCATCGGTTGGGTGGAAGTGCAGCTGGTAGCCGCGAATGCCCCCCGCCTCCTGCGCGGAAGCGCTCTCGTCCCAGACGCGCTTCCAGTGATCGAAGTCTTCGACGGTCAACGCGGATGTGGCCCAAACCATTGGTGTCCTCCTCGCTGACCGCCGAAGCGGATTGCGTGCCAACGCCCGCTAGCGCGGACGCGCCTGCATCAGCTTGATCATCGGCTTGCGCGGCTTGGCGGCGGCGTCCCGCGCGAGCTGGACGGCGACGGCGGCGGCGAGGTGCTCAAAGGCCTTGGCGGTTTCGGACTCCGGGTGCGCGACCACGATGGGCTTTCCGGCGTCGCCGCCCTCGCGCACGCGCGCTTCCAGCGGCACCTCGCCGAGGAAGGGCACGCCGTTTTCGGCGGCGGTGCGCATGCCGCCGCCTTCGCCGAAGATGGTGGTCTTCTCGCCGCAACCGGGGCAGATGAAGCCGCTCATGTTCTCAACGATGCCGACAATCGGCGTCTTCACCTCCTGGAACATCTTGAGGCCCTTGACGGCGTCAGCCAGCGCGACCTCCTGCGGGGTGGTGACGATGATGGCGCCTGAGAGCGGAATCTTCTGCGTCAGGGTGAGCTGGACATCGCCGGTGCCGGGGGGCATATCGATGACGAGGTAATCGAGGTCTTCCCAGAGGACATCGTTCAGGAATTGGGTGATCAACTGGGCGACCAGCGGCCCGCGCCAGATCAGCGCCTTCTCGGGATCGAGCAGGAAGCCGATGCTCATCACCTTCACGCCGTACGCTTCCAGCGGCACGATCTTGCCATCGCGCACGAGCGGCTTGCCACTCTGGCCGACCATCAGCGGGATACTGGGGCCGTAGACATCGGCGTCGAGCAGGCCGACCTTCGCGCCCGCCTTCGCCAGCGCCACCGCCAGATTGACGGCGACGGTCGATTTGCCGACGCCGCCCTTGCCGGAAGCGACGGCGACCGTGTTACGCACGCCCGCGACCGGGTCGGCGTCCACCTTGCCGGAGCCAGAGGCGCGGACGCGGGTCAGGAACGTGACCTCGACGTTCTCGACGCCGGGCAACGCGCTGGCGGCGGCCTTCAACTCGCGCTCGATCGTGCTCTTGTAGGGCGCGATGGGCGACAGCAACTCGACGGTGATGACGACCTTGCCGCCATCGACCTCAACGTTCGGGATCATGCGCAGGTCTACGAGGCTGCGGCCGATGGCCGGCTCCTGCACGCCGGAGACTGCCTCCAGCACCTGCTCCTTGGTCAACGCCGCCCCGGTTGGCGGTGGGGGAATACTCATTGTGGTTCGGGCCTTCCAGGCTGGGCGGACTGCGTCGCCGCGCGTATCACTCTGACAGAGACGATACTCTATGCCCGCAAGGACGGCGGCCGTGACTGATCTCACGGGGGACCGCGTCCAGTGTTCGCCAATCAGAGGATGCGCGAGGACTCGCGCACGACGACCGAACGGGAGATGACCCAGTCCCCATGACCGACCAAGAACTGAACCGCGACGATCCCCTGAGCGAGCCATCCGCCGCCGTCGATGCGCAGACCGCGAAGCTGGCGCAAGAGGCCGAGGAGACGCCGATTCCGGCCGGCCCGAAAAAGATCGCCTCCATCATGTCCCACCCGGACGACGCCGAATTCATCTGCGGCGGGACGCTGGCGAAATGGGCGGAGGAAGGTAACGAAGTGGTGATCGTGCTGATCACCTCCGGCGACAAGGGCAGCGACGACCCCGAGATGACGCCGGAGCGGCTGGCCGCCACCCGCGAGCGGGAGCAACTGGCCGCCGCGAAAGAACTGGGCGTCAGCGACGTCATCTTCCTGCGCAAGACGGACGGCTACCTCGTGCCGACGCTGGACCTGCGCCGCGACATCGTGCGCGTGATCCGGCAGGTGAAGCCGGACGTGGTGGTCTGTCAGGACCCGACGGTGCACTGGGCGGACGCCAGCTACATCAACCATCCGGACCACCGCGCGGCCGGCGAGGCGGTGATGGCGGCGATCTTCCCAGCCGCGCGTAACCGCATGTACTTCCCGGAGCTGCTGGAGGAAGGGCTGGAGCCATACAAGGTGCAGGAGGTGTATGTGGCCGGCGCGCAGAACGCCGACACAGCCATCGACATCACGGCGCAAATGCCGAAGAAGATCGCCGCCCTTAAGGCGCACGCCTGTCAGGTCGGCGATTTCGAGTTCGAGCCGATGATCTGGGAGTGGGCGAAGGACACCGCCAGCAAGTTCCCGGAGCACGGCGAATACGCCGCGAGCTTCCGTTACTTCACGCTGGACTAATTGCGCGGCGGTGGGGGCGGCCCGGGCCGCCCCCTCCATCCCGTCGGCTATGCAGCCCGGCGCAGGAAGCCGAACCGGCGCGGCGACCGCGAGCCAGCGCTCCGCTGGAGCTGGACCAATGCCGGCCCGTCGATCAGCCAGATGTTGTGCTGCCGCGCAAGCTGCATGGCATCGGGGGTGAACCCGCTGGTGGTGACGAAGACGCCGGCATCGGCGCCGTGATGCACCTTCTGCATGCCGATGAAGGTCTGGATCACCGGCGAGCCAATCTTGCGGTGTGGGGCATACCGCTTGCACTGGATCGCCGCCGAATGCCCTTGCGGTGTACGGCCCCAGATATCGACGCCGAGGTCGCCGGAACCGCCGTTCAGCCGCAGGTCGCGGTAGCCCAGCGAGCCCAGCAAGTCCCGGACGAACGCTTCGAACTCGTAGGGGCTGAGGGCGTAAATCTGGTCCAGCCCGTGCACCGCGCCGGGCGTCAGGCGCGCAGCCGGCTTGAGGCTGACGCTGGCGCGCGCCCGGCGGCTGCGGCGGTAGAGCCAGAAGGCGATGATGCCGCCCAGCGCAATCGGCAACGCTGGTTGCGACCCGGCGTTCTCCAATGCCGCCGTCACCAGTGACAGCGCCATCAGCACCACGAAACCAACACCAACGATTTTCAACAGTCGCGGCCATCTGCGCTGGCGGCGGGATCTGCGCAGCATCACGTTCCTCGCGGGATTCACTTGTACCGAATAGACAGACCGCTATATCTATCAGATTTCAGCCGCACATGCAACGCCGTGGCTACAGGCGCCTCCTCAACCGTGCCATACTTACCGCGCTTTTCGGCCCCGAGGCCGGCATTTCCCCTCCTGACGCGCATTGCTCCGCCAGCGGGACATCCGCCTCGTCGCCTGTTGTCCCTTACTGCGCGTGGGAGTGGTCTGCATGAAGTCACCGATGCTTGAGACGGCATTTTTCGAAGGCGAGTTCGTTCCGTTTGCGGACGCCAAGGTCAGCGTCGGCACCCACGCGCTGCAATACGGCACTGGCGCCTTCGCCGGCATCCGGGGTTATCTGGACGCGGACGGCGAAACGATCAACATCTTCCGCCTGCCGGACCACGCCGCCCGTCTGCTGAACTCCGCCAAGCTGCTGCGCGCGCCCCTGCCCTTCACGCGGGAAACGCTGGCCGGCACCATCGTCACGCTGGTCGAGAAGAACGCGCCGACGCAGGATGTGTACATCCGCCCGTTCGTCTACAAGTCCTCGGTGCAGCTCACCCCGCGCCTGATGGGGCTGGACAACGAGCTGGCGATCTACATGCTGGAACTGGGCGACTACCTCGACACCTCGGTGGGGGTGAAGGCGGCCGTTTCCTCGTGGCAGCGCGTCTCCGACAACTCAGTGCCGGGGCGCGGCAAGCTCTCCGGGGCGTACATCAACTCCGCGCTGGCGAAGGACGAGGCGGAGGAGAAGGGCGCAGACGAGGCGATCCTGCTTGACGCACACGGCCACGTAGCGGAAGGCTCCGGCTGCAACCTGTTCCTCGTGCGCGACGGTGTGCTGATCACCGCCCCGGTGACGGGCGACATTCTCGAAGGCATCACCCGCCGCAGCATCATCCTCTTCGCGAAGGATCTGGGCATCCCGGTCGAGGAGCGCGTGATCGACCGCTCCGAGCTGTACATCGCGGACGAGGCGTTCTTCTGCGGGACCGGCATGCAGATCGCGCCAATCGCCAGCATCGATGGCCGCCCGGTCCACGACGGGCAGGTGGGCCCGATCACCGACCAGTTGCGCACCATCTTCTTCGACACCGTGCGTGGCAAGAACGAGAAGTACGCGCACTTCCTGACGAAGATCCGCATCCCGGTGGCGGCTGGGGCGGACTAGAGAGCCCTCACCCCAACCCCTCTCCCGATGCGCGGGAGAGGGGCTTTTTTGCGCCTCCAGTGCGGCGTCAGCGGGGGGCGCGGAGCACCGACCACGCCAGCGAGGCGAAGACGCCCCCGGCCAGCAACCACCACGCGTTGATGTGGTTGGCGGTCAGAACGGCGGTGACTGCCATAGCGAGCACGACGCCGATGGCGATCAGCGCGTCGTCCCCAACGATGAAGTCGTACCAGAAGCGGCCGAAATCCAGAAGCATCTTCATGGCTACGATGCTGCTCCCCCACTGAGCGTGCGCCGCGACTGCAAGATCCGGATCAACCCCAACGACCCCGCGACCAGCAACGCCAGCAGCCACAGGATCGCCGCCGCCTCGCCCGGCCACTCCACCCGCACACCCTCGCCGGCCCAGTAGATGCCGAACGCGGTCAGCGTGACGCCAACGCAGAACTTCATCAGGTTCTCGGGGACGCGGCTCAGCGGCTTGTGGAGCAGCACGCCCGCGACGCCCACCACCAGCACGCCCGCAATGGCGCCAGCAGCGGCCAGCGGGATGTCGCCGTGCGCCGTGCCGAACGTGAGGACGATGAACGCCACCTCCAGTCCTTCGAGGAACACGCCCTTGAAGGAGACGGTGAAGGCGTACCAATCGAGCCCGGCGCGACGTTCTCCACCGGCGCTTCGCGCTGCAGCCAGTTCTTTCTGATAGATCAGGTCTTCATCGTGCAGCGCCTTATGGCCGCTGGCGCGCAGGATCGCCTTGCGCAACCACTGCAGGCCGAAGATGGTCAGCAGGCCGCCGATGACGATTCGCAGCGTGTCAAAGGGGATCTGGCTGATCAGCGGCCCAAAGAAGACGATGACCACCGCCAGCGCCAGCAAGGCCGCCGCGCTACCGATCAGCGTTGAACGCCACCCCCGGCTGACGCCCATGGCCAGCACGATGGTCAGCGCCTCGACCATCTCCACTGCGCTGGCGAGAAACGCGCTAGCAGCGATCAGGAACGCGGCAGTCGTCATGCGTGCTCCTCTCCGTCCCCGGTCTGGGTGGCCTCATCCGGCGCAGGGGGACTCGGGCGGTCGGCCGGCGGCGTGCCGAATGGCGCCAGATCGAGATCGAAGGCGCCGCCTACGTCAGCGCTTTGCCGGCGGTAGACCTCCTGCTCGTACTCCGCCAGCAGATCGGCGCAGCGGGCTATCCACGCTTCCGCCTCGTCGCGGCGGTCGGCGTTGAACCAGTCGCGCTCGATAACCCGGCGTTGCCAACGGCGGATCTTGTCCAGATCCTGCCGGATTTCTTCGGACTCGGCGTAGGAATAGTTCTGGCGGAAGTGCTCGAACTCGATTTCCTTGAGGAACTTGGTTTCGCACTCTTCGATGATTTCGGCGTAGTCCTTGTTGCGCAGATCGCGAAACGTGGCGATCACGCGTTCCTCGTCACCGGGGCGCAGCAGCGGGATATCGAAGAGGGTGTACTCGCCGCCCAGCTCGCTGATGGCGGCCGCGCGCTCGTCCAGTTCGCGCAGAATCTCGGGGAGGGCCGGGAAGAGGCAGACGCACTGCTGCAGGTAGAGCCCGCCCATGCGCTTGAGATGTCGCCAGACCGAAACCCTGCCGGCAGCCGGTTCGGTCGGCACGCGGTAGACCAGTAGGACCCACTCGCTCACGCCATGTACCCTCCGTGCAGATGTAGCGTTGTTACATCTGTAACAAGAGCCTAACGAGTACGAAGCACGCCGTCAAGCGGCACAGAGATGGACTTCACAGCGCATAGCGGGACCGTCTGGTCTACCAACAGCCGGCATGTCTCCGGAATGGCGCGTAAACCGAAAGCCCCGCACCCCTCGGTTAGCAAGGGTGCGGGGCCATGTCAGAACATTAGTGAACCAAGTTAGAGGCTAGGTGCGGCCAGCAGCATGCTCGCAAGTGCCATCAGGCGCTGCACTTGCCGCCGGTACAAACCCCGTTACAGCATTCGAGGCTGCCGGCACAGGCGGCGTTCAGCGCTTTGCAATTGGCCTCCCTGCACGCGCAGAGCTGACCGTTGCAGCCGCATTTGCCCGTCTCGCACTGGGCGGGGTCTTGCGCGGGGCAGGCATCGCCCAGTTTCAGCTTCGGTTGAGGCTTCGCCTCGCAGACTGCGCCACTGCCCTCGCCCACGCATACCTGATCAGCGGTGCAGCAAAAGGCGCCGCAGGCAGACGTGTTGACCGGGCACACGCAGCGCTTGCCCTGACAGGCCGCGCCACCGCAGCACTTGCGCTTCTTGCCCTTTTTTCGCTTGCACTTCCTACCCGGGTTGACGCACTTGGCGTCAGCGACCTCGGCAACAGTCTGGAAAACGACAACGCCCAACCCACTTGCGACCAGCAGCCGCAACGCCGAGCGGCGGTCGCTTCGACCGGCGAATCGCGCGATGGCGTCAAAGCGTGAATCGTCCACGTCGGCTCCTCCGTGCTTCTGAGCACGTCTGGCGCTGCAGCATTGCAGTCGCCAATTCATGGAGACGAAGCCGTCCGGACTTCATTCACGCGAATGACGATTCGAGACGCCCGGCGCTACAACGCCGCCGGCGTCCTGCCGGTTCACTGATGCAGGCGAAAACCGTAGCTGGAACTACATCCCCTAATCGATCCGGGCGGATGAGGCTGCTCCAGCCGACGACATCGATGGCGCGCTGGTGTGCAGCCAGCGGTCGATGCGCTCGATAGCCTGCTCGATCTGGGCGATGCCGGTGGCGTAGGCGCAGCGGACGTGACCGGCGCCGCCGGGACCGAAGGCATCGCCGGGGATGAGCGCCACCCGGCCCTCATGGAGCAGCCCGTTCGCAAAGTCGAACGAGGACAGGCCAGTGGACTCGATGGAGGGGAAGGCGTAGAAGGCGCCCGCCGGAAGATGACAGGTCAGGCCCAGCCGATTCAGCCCGGAAACGATAGCGTGGCGGCGCAGGGCGTAGTCATCGACGGTGGCCTGCACATCGCGGTCCGGAACACGCAGCGCCTCGATGGCGGCCTCCTGCGCCTGCCGGGACGCGCAGAGCGCGGTGTACTGGTGGATACGGGTCATCGCGGCCACCAGTTCGGCCGGGCCCGCGGCGTACCCCACGCGCCAGCCAGTCATGCCGTAGGTCTTGGAGAAGCCGTTCAGCAGCAGCGTGCGCTCCAGCATCCCCGGCAGCGAAGCGAAGGAGATGTGTGGCGCGTCGTAGGAGAGCCGGTCGTAGATCTCATCGCTGATGACGACGAGATCGTGCCGCCGCACCACGTCGGCGATCGCCTCCAGCGCCGCGCGGTCGGGCACGGCGCCGGTCGGGTTGCCGGGGTAGTTGAGCATGATGGCGCGCGTTTGCGGCGTGATGCGCCGCTCGATTTCGTCGGCGCGCGGGGTGAAGCCGTCCTCGGCGAAGGTCGGGATCCAGACCGGCACGCCGCCCGCCATGGACACGCAGGGCGGGTACGCGACGTAGGCCGGATCCGGAATCAGCACCTCGCTGCCGGGATCGAGCAGCGCCCGCAACGCCAGATCGAGCCCCTGACTCACCCCAACGGTGATCAGGATCTCGTCCTCAGGGTTGTAGACCATGCCGTAGCGGCCAGCCAGCGCGGCGGAGATGGCGCGGCGCAGCTCCAGCATGCCGCTGTTGGAGGTGTAGCTGGTGCGCCCGCGCTCCAGCCCGTAGATGGCGGCCTCACGCACGCGCCACGCTGTGCCGAAGTCCGGCTCGCCAACGCCGAGCGAGATGACATCCTCCATGCGGGAGACGACATCGAAGAACTGACGGATGCCGGAGGGCGGCATCGCCTCCACCGCCTGAGAGAGTCGCAGGGTGCTCATGGGGTCACCGGCAATCGGTCATCGGCGGGCCGATCTTCGATCAGCACGTCGCCATCTTCCTTGTAGGCCTTCAACAAAAAGTGCGTGTTCGTCGCCGTGACGTGCTCGATGGGGGCCAGCTTCTCGGAGACGAACTGCGAAATTTCGCGCATGGTGGGCGCTTCCACCACGATGCGCAGATCATGCCCGCCGGAGACGAGGTGCACCGAGCGCACCTCCGGGTGGCGGTAGATGCGGGCGGCGACCTGATCGAACCCGACCTCGCGCTGCGGCGAGACGCTGACATCGATGAAGGCGACCACGCGCTCCGTACCGAGGCGGTCCCAATCCACCACGGTCTTGTAGGAGCGGATGACGCGCTGCCGCTCCAGATTGGCGATCAGGTCGCGCACCTGCGCGGCGGAGAGGCCGGCCAGCTCGGCCAGCCGCTCGGGATCGCGCCGGGCGTCGGCGACGAGCGCGGCGAGGACGCGCCGCACGATGGGATCGCGCCCATTGATCGGTTCGAAGCCGGCGCTGTCGCCGGAGGTCAGCTCTGCCAAAACCCACCTCTGCTGGCGCGGGGCCACGCGCCCCGTGCGAACTGCACAGTGTACGCGGCAGCCCCGGCCAGGAGGGGGCTACCAGTAGGACATGGCTCCGAGGAAAAGCTCGCGCAGGTCGGCTTCGCTGGCCGGGCGCGGCGAGAGCTTGGTGACGCGGTGCTGGGGCAGCGTGCCCGCCACCAGCGCGTCCACGTCGTCCGGGCCGAAACCGACAGCAGCGAGGCCGTTCGGCATCCCCACCTTCTGCATGATGTCGATAATGGCGCCCGCCAGAATCTCGCCGGCGTCGGCATCCGCCGCGCCGCGCGTTTCGGCGCCAAGCAGGCTGGCCGCTTCGAGGTGGCGCGCCGGGTTGGCCTGCGCGGTCCAGCGAAACACGGACGGCGCGTTCAGGATGACCGACATGCCGTGCGGCACGATGGCGTGGTCGTCCGGGTAACCCTCGGGGCGGTAGTCGCGGACGAGGCCGGAGACGGGGTAGCTCATGCCGTGCGGCAGGTGGACGCCAGCGTTGCCGAAGCCGATCCCGGCGTAGGCCGCCGCCAGCAGCATCTCGCCGCGCGCCTCGTCGTCGTCCGGGTCCTGCACCACGCGCACGATGTTGCGGGCCATGGCGTCCATCGCCTTGCCGGACCAGATGTCGGAGATCGGGTTCGCGCCCTGATAGGAAGGGCGCAGGCCGGGGGACGCGGCGGCGGGCCGCTCGCTGTACGGCATTGCCGTGAACGACTCCACCGCGTGCGAGAGCACATCCAGCGCAGAGCAGGCCGCCACCATCGGCGGCATGGAGCGGGTGTTGTCCGGGTCGATGATGCCCATCACCGGGCGCAGCGCGCGGTGGGCGATGCCGGTCTTGGCGTGCATCGATTCGAGGTCGAAGATGGCGACGCCGGTGGTTTCGGAGCCAGTGCCGGCGGTGGTCGGGACGGCGATCAGCGGCTTCAGCGGGCCGGGCACCGGCTTCGCCTCGCCGATAGGCGCGTTGACGTAGGTGAGCAGCGGCGCAGGGTAGGTGGCGTACAGATTTGCGGCCTTGGCGGTGTCCATGACGCTGCCGCCGCCCACGGCGACGTAGCCATCGAACTTGCCCTCGGTGGCGAAGGCAGCGGCGTCCGTGAAGGTGGTGTCGGTTGGCTCGACCCGCACGCGGTCATAGAGCACCGCGTCGATGCCTTCTCCGCGCAGCGACTCCAGCACGATGGCGACCGTCTCCCCGCCCGCCAACCGGGGATCAGTGACGACCATCACCCGCTTCGCCCCGAAGCGCGCCATGTCGGCGCCCACCTCGCGCGTGGCGCCGGGGCCGTACTTGATCGACGAGGTGTCCATGGTGAAGCGTGTTTCGCGGTCCAGATCAGCCATCGGCGCCTGAAGTCCTCCATTGACGCAGCGTGAGCGTGGCCAACGTGGCCGCGTTCAGGATACGGCAGATGCCGGCCCCGCAGACCGCCAGACACGGCAACGCCCCGGCTCCTGAGGAGGAACCGGGGCGTCGCTCGTGCGCCGATTGTGGCTAGCTGGTGACGCAGCAGGAGCCAGCAGCGCTGCAGTTCGCGTTGGAGACCGTGCCGTTCGGCAGGGTGGTGCGGCAGAGGTACGCGCTGTTCAGCACGTTGGCGTCCATCTGCGCTCCGGTCAGGTTGGCGTCGGTGAGGCAGGCCTGCAGGAACCCGGTCCCGCTGAGGTCGGCGTTCGAAAGGTTCGCGCCCTTCAGGTTGGCCTGCACGAACGAGGAGCCGCTGAGATCAGAACCGGAGAGATCCGTGCCGCCAAAATCGACCTTCAGGAAGCTGCAGCCGTCGCAGGAAACGCCCGACATTGAAAGGCCAGCGAATGAGCAGTAGTCCAGTGACTGCCCACCCTGCCCTGTGATCAGGGTGCAGGAGTTCGTGCCGTAGCAGGTGGTCGTCTGCGTTGAGCTGCCGTTGTTCCGCCGCCGCCGGTTCCGGCGCCGTCCACCGCGCCGCCGCCCACGGCGACCGCGCCGCCGCGCCGCATCGGCGTCCTCGATGGCGCTGAGGCCAACACCCGCGAACACGGCCCCGAGCACCGTGCCCAGCGCCACACGGCGCGTGGTTTCGCTGCTCAGCGTTTTCGCCAACTGATCAAACCGCTCGCGATCCATTCATGCCCCCACTTGCCCGAAATCAATAAATACACCAGTGCAATATATCATCGAATGTCGAATTTGCATTACTCAATTCGAGTTAACTTTATCATTGTGGTTCACTGAGGCTGCCTTATGCCGCCCCACCATCGGCCTTCATGCTGGATCGCGCATTGGTCCCAAAACGACTCCGGGCCTCCCGATTGGGAGGCCCGGAGGAACGCCGCTCGATTTGGCGAGAAGAAATGCCGCGATCTACTGGCCGTCAGAGCCGGTCGCGGAGTCCGTGGATGTCGAGCCGTTGGTGGAGCCAGTGGACGTCGAGCCGTCGTCAGCCGTGGCGCCGTCCTTGTTCTTGCGCTCCTTCTTGGGCTTGCTTCCATCCTCGGTTGAGGCGCTGGTGTCGCCACCAGCCGGCGCGCCGGATGAGCCTTGCCCGCCCGTGTTGACATCCGCCGGGGCAGTCGACTCCGCCGGGGCTTCAGCGGCCGGTTCCGGCAGCAGCTCCAGCGGGATATCCATGCCAACCAGCACATCGACGCCGTAGGTAGTGACATCGTCGAGGATGCCGAGGCGGTCAAGCAGTGCGGCGTTCTCAGGCAGCGGCGCCGCTTCCGCCGGGGCGCCAGACGTGCCATCGGTCGCGGTGTCGCCGGCGCTACCCGCGCTGGCGTTGCCGCCGTTGCCGTCCTTGTCGCGCTTGCCGCTGGCGTTCCCGGCGCCGGCGCCAGCGTCGGAGGTCCCATCCTCACCGCGCCGCGCCTGCTCCAGCGAAACCGAGGGGGCCTCCTGCGCAAAGACGGCCTCGACTGGCATCACAGCGCCGAACAGCGCCAGTGCTCCCGTCAGCGCCGCAGCGCGCGCCCAACCATTCCGGATCATCATGGGATTCTGGTTCCTTCCTCGTACTGCCGCAGCGTGCGGGCAACCATCCCTCAACGGCTCGCCACGACAACGGCGTGAACGTACCCCCGGTGCGTCCGATGCGTCAACGTATGACATCCGGCTTCGGTTTCACGATGACTCGATGGCATGGAACATGCGCGACCCGCGATGTCGCAATCCAGCGGCGCCAATGCAGGAGGGATTGCTCCCATGCACGCTCAGCGACTTCTGACGATCGCCGGAGCCGGAGCCTTGATGTTGACGACCGCCATCGGCGGTCTTTCGGCCACCGCGCAGGACGCCACGCCAGCCGCCGGCGCGATGGCCCACCCGGTGCACATCCACAGCGGCAACTGCAACGAACTCGGCGATGTCGTGGCTCCGTTGACGGACCTGACCACTCCGGAGGGCGACGCTGTTGGGCAGGGCCGCCGGGCCTCGACCGCATCCACGTCGTATACCAACGTGCCACTGCCCCTTGACGCGATCCTCGCTGCAGATCACGCCATCAACGCGCACCTCTCGGCCGACCAGATCGAGGTCTACATCGCCTGCGGCGAAATTGGCGGCGTGCAGGCGCCCGATGGGTCGCTCACCATTGGCCTGCGTGAGACGGACAAGTCCGGGTTCGCCGGCGTCGCCTACCTCGTGCCGGGCGCTGATGGCGCCTCGACCGACGTGACGGTGTTTCTCGCCGACATGAGCAAGCGGGGCGGCGGTGGCGGCGGTGACGCCGCTGCGGCGACGCCGGACGACGCCATGGCGGGCATGGACATGAGCGCGACACCGGCTCCGTAGCGCGCCCTCTTTTCAGTATGGTGTGACACAATGGAACGCGTCCGGCGCCCCACTGCCGGACGCGTTCTGACGCTGTATGGCGCCGATTCAAGGAGGTTCCCCGTGACCGCCCGCCGACCCACCCTTCTCGCCAGCGCAGCGCTGGCGTCCTGCGCGCTCCTCGCCGCCGCGTTCACCAGCTTCGCGCAGGACGCGACGCCTGTCGCCACCACCGCTCCAGCCGCCACGCCAGTAGCGGTGCAACAGGCCGCGACGCCCGCCGCGACCGCGCAGGCCGCGACGCCAGTGGCCGTTACGCTGACGCCCCGGCCGGTGCACATCCATCAGGGAGATTGCGCCAATCTGGGCGAAGTCGTGGCGCCGTTGGTGGATCTGGTCCCGGCGACTGGCGACGCGGTCGGGCAATCGACGCTCGCCACCACCGCCGAAAGCTCCTACACGAACGTGCCGCTGTCGCTGGCGGACATTTTGGCCAGCCCGCACGCCATCAACGTTCACCTCTCTGCGGACCAGATCGGCACCTACATCGCCTGCGGTGAGATCGGCGGCGCGGTGGACGCCAACGGCGCGCTGATCATCGGCCTGCGTGAGCAGAACCGCTCGGGCTACACGGGCATTGCCTTCCTGCAGCCGGGCATCGATGGCGTCTCCACCGACGTATCGGTGTTCATCGCGCCGGTGTTCGGCGCCGCCGGATAACCCTGCCCTTGCCTATCACTGGCCCCTTGCCTCTCCGCAGGCGAGGGGCCATTTTCGTGGTCACGCCGCGCCGTTGGTAGACTTTCGGCGCACGCCGCCTTGCGTTGCCGTTCTATCCGCAGGAGCCTGTTTCTCGTGACAGCCACGTCTACCAGCATCGACGCCATCAGCGAAGCCATGGCCGCAGGAATCGGCCCGCTGCAGTACATGCAGCAGCGCGGGTTCGTGCAGGATGTCTCCGACGAGGCGGGCCTGACCGCAGCGTTCGCCGCCGGGCCAGTCACGCTGTATCAGGGCTTCGATCCCACCGGGCCATCGCTGCACGTGGGGCACATGCTGGGCATGATGATGCTGGCGACCCTGCAGCGGTTCGGGCACCGGCCTATCGCGCTGGGCGGCGGCGGCACGGCGCTGGTCGGCGACCCCTCCGGCAAGACGTCGACACGCGCCGTCACCTCGGAAGAAGACATCCGGGCGAATCTGGCGCGCATCCTGCCGCAGTTCGACCGCCACCTCGATTTTGCTGGGGGCCGCTTCGGCGACAATCCGCCGGCGATCCTCATCAACAACGCGGATTGGCTGCTGGAGCTGCGCTACATCCCATTCCTGCGCGATATCGGCCGCCACTTTTCCGTGAACGAGATGCTGGCGGCGGAGACGTACCGGAACCGGCTGGAAACGACGGGCCTGAACTTCGTGGAGTTCAACTACCGGGTGGTGCAGGCGTACGACTTCCTGCACCTGTTCCGCACCGAAGGCTGCACGCTGCAACTCGGCGGCTCCGACCAGTGGGGCAACATCGTGGCCGGGGTGGAGCTGGTGCGCAAGGCGAATGGTGGGCAAGCGTACGCGCTGGTCTGCCCGCTCCTGACGACGGCGTCCGGCGCAAAAATGGGCAAGACCGAGGGCAACTCGATCTGGCTCGACCCAGCGAGGACCTCGCCGTACGACTTCTACCAGTACTTCGTGAACGTCGATGACGCCGATGTCGAAAAGCTGCTGCGGCTGTACACCTTTCTGCCAATGGGGCGGATCACCGAGCTGACGGCGGCAGGAGGCGCCTCGCTGCGCGAGGCCAAGCAGGTGCTGGCGCAGGAGGTAACGCGGCTGACCCACGGCGAAGAGGCGCTGGCGCAGGCGGAAGCGGCCTCGCGCGCGCTTTTTGCCGGCGCGCCGGATGTCGATGACGCGAACATCCCGACCACCGAAATTCCGGCGGCGGAAGCTGACGCCCTGACCTTCGCCGATCTGTTCGTGCGCGCCGGGCTGGTGGCCTCACGCGGGGAAGCGCGTCGCAAGGCGGCCGAGGGCGCGCTTTCCGTCGATGGCGAGCGCGTGACCGATGTGGACGCGGTGTTTGCGGCGCCCGCGAACGCGGTGTTGCTGCGGTTCGGGAAGAAGCGGTATCGGCGGGTTGTGATCACGGACTGACTTCGCAACAGCCTCGAAGAGCCCTCACCCCAACCTCTCTCCCGATGCGCGGCTGACTGGGGTAGGTATTG
>JASGGF010000062.1:0-17683 GCA_047605145.1 Thermomicrobiales bacterium
GGTTCCACTCCACCGGCCCCGATGGCTGGCAGGTGGCCGCCCACGCCTCCGCCCACACGAAGAACCTGCACATGCTGGTGGCGCACCGCCCCGGCTTCCTCGCGCCGACTCTCGCGGCGCGGGCTGCGGTCAGCCTCGATCACTTCAGCGGCGGCCGCGCCTCCCTGAACATCGTCACCGGCGGCTCCGACAAGGACCTGGCCCGCGATGGCGACTGGACCCAGAAGGACACCCGCTACCAGCGCACCGACGAGTTCCTCGATATCCTGCGCGGCGTCCTGACCAGCGAGACGCCGTTCGACTACGAGGGCGAGTTCTACAAGGTCAAGGGCGCCTTCAGCGACGTCAAGCCGCTACAGCAGGGCGGCATCCCCATCTACTTCGGCGGAGCCTCCGGCCCGGCGGTGCAGGTGGGCGCCAAGCACGCCGATGTCTACATGTTCTGGGGCGAGCCGCTGGCGGACACCGCCGCCCGCATCGCCGCCGTCCGCGCCGCCACGCCCGCCGGCCGCAACCCGGAGTTCAGCCTCTCGGTCCGCCCCATTATCGGCGCTACGGAGGCGGAAGCGTGGGACAAGGCGCGCCACTATCTGGAGCGCGTGGTCGCGCTCAAGGGCGATGCCCCCGGCTCCGCGCCGGCCTCCGGCTCGCAGCGGTTGCTCGATCTGGCGAAGCAGCAGGAGGTCTTCGATGACCGCCTCTGGCTGGCCATCTCCGCCGCCACCGGCGCCCCCGGCAACACCTCCTGCCTCGTCGGCACGCCGGAACAGGTCGCGGAATCGATCTTGCGGTACTACGACCTTGGCATCGGCAGCATCCTCATCCGTGGCTTCGAGCCGCTGGAGGATGTCCGCGAGTACGGCCAGGAACTGATCCCGCTGGTGCGCGAGGGCGCCGCCGCGCGCGGCCGCGCCAGCCACGCCGCTGACTAGATCCAGTCCCGCACGTCATCAGGAGTTCTCCGTGAGCATCGCCGAAACTATCCCGACTGAGCCGAACCTCGAACTCATCTGCCGCGATGGCGCCGTGATCACCGCCAGCAATCAGCCGCCCCGCGAAGCCGCCGCGCTGCAGAGCGTGCTCCAGAACCGCCGTTCCATCCGCCGCCTGCAGGATGGCCCCTTCACCCCGGCCACCCAGCAGCGACTGCTGGACGCCGTCCGCCTCACCCCTGCCGCCTATAACCTGCCGCCGTGGCGCCTCGTGCTCATCCACGAGCGCCGCGACGAGACGTGGGCGCAGATCGAGGCCGCGTTCCGGGAGCAGCTGGAGGGCGAGCGGCTGGAGCGCCACCTTGGCCGGCTGGAGGGATTTCGCACCGGCGTGGCGCTGGCGCTGCTCTACGAGGACCTGCGCGTGGGCCGCGCCCTGCGCGAGGAAAAAGGCGCTTCGGATGAGTTGGCGACGCAGTTCGTGCAGCAGGCGCTCGGCATGGTCCAGCTTTCCTTCTGGCTGGCGCTGACCGCCGAGGGGCTCTCCACCTCGCTCCAGCACTGGGAAGAGTTTCTGGCGCACCGCACCGCTCCCCTGACCGGCCTGCCGGCGGAGGACTACGCGCTGGTGGCCGCCATGCCCATTGGCTACGCCGCCGAGGAGCCGCGCGCCATCGAGCGGCCGGCGCCGGCGCAGGTCTGCGCGGTCGATCCCGGAGCGAATGGGGCCGCCCCCGTCCACTGAGGTGGTGTAACCCACCGCGAAACGTGGCATCCTGTTGAGCGCAGGGTCGATGACGCTCCCGCCTCGGTTGGGAGCGTCATTGCGTGACGCCGGCGTGCCCGCGCAGGGCATTCGCGAACAGGATTGCAGATCAGCATGGAGTACCCGCAGAACGCGCGGCAGGCCGAGTTCATTGCCCTCGCCGATTCGCTGGCCGGGCCAATCGCCGAGCGCGCGGCGGAAACGGACCGCAGCGGCGCCTTCCCCTTCGAGAATTTCGCCGAAATGCGCGCCGCCGGCTTCCTCGGCCTGACCGTGCCCACGGAGTACGGCGGCCTCGGCGCGGACCCGCTGGAGTACGCGCTGGCTATCGAGCGCATCGGTCACGCTTGCGGCTCCACCGGCCTCGCGATGAACATGCACCTCTCGCTGATCGGCAAGATCGCGGAAACGAAGATCTGGCCGGAGGACCAACTGGAGCGCGTGGCGCGGGACATCGCCGAGAATGGCGCGCTCATCAACTCGGTGCACAGCGAGCCGGATCTGGGCAGCCCCAGCCGCGGCGCCCTGCCCAGCACCACTGCGCAGAAGACCCCCGAAGGCTACGTGGTCAATGGCCACAAGCGCTGGGCCAGCCTCTCCCCGGCGCTGGACTACATGATTATCCTCGCCAAGATCCTGGACGACGAGGAGCCCCGGCGCGGCAACTTCCTGATGCGCGCCAAATCCGCCGGCGTCGCCATCGATCCGGTCTGGGACAACGTCGCCATGCGCGGCACCGCCAGCGACGACATCATCCTGACTGACGTGCTGATCCCGCTCGACTCGCAGGTGCGCGTCGATGGCTCCAGCGTGCCCGGCGATGGCAACGGCTGGTCGGCCTTCGGGGGCGGCGCCGTGTTCCTCGGCATCGCGCAGGCGGCCTTCGACGAGGCGGTGCGCTTCGCCCAGACCCGCACACCGAACGGCATGGACCAGCCCATCGCCTCGCTGCCGACCATTCAGGCGCGCATCGCCAACATGCAGCTGGACCTGATGCAGGCGCGCACGCTGCTGTACGCCACCGCCGAGTGGTGGGTGAACAACCCGGAGGAGCGCGCCGCCCAGTCGTGGCGCCTCGCCGCCGCCAAGACCGTCGTCAACCGCGCCGCCATCCGCGTCACGGACGAAGCCCTGCGCGTCTCCGGCTCCGCCGGCCTCGCCATGAACTCGCCCCTGCAACGCTACTTCCGCGACGTCCGCGCCTCCATTGGCCAGCCGCCCATCGAGGACATCGCGCTGTCGGTGATCGGGAAGGCCGCGCTGGGGGTGCGGTAGCGCGGCCTTGCCGGCGTGGGATCAGATGCCCCGCTCGTCCCGGATGCGATTCAGTTCGGCGGTCGCCAGATCCAGCGAGGCCGACCCGGCGATCATCTTGTCCGCGCCCGCCTCGATCAGGGCGAGATCGAACGAGTCCAGACCATTGGCGATGTCGAAACTGGCGTCGTTGTACTGGCGCAGCGCGTCCAGCAGATGTCCGTGCATGGTCTGGAACGCTGGCGGCGGCGTGATGGCGTCCAGCCGCTGGTAGGAGGCGCGCCAGATGCCCAACTCCACAGCCACGTTCAGGCTCCAGTCATCCTCGCCGATGCGCGGATTGGTGAAGAGCTCGCCGGCCCTGCCCAAACTGTCTGTCATGTCCGAAATGATCGGCATGACATCGTCTACGTACGCCTGCTCCTGATCGGTCAGACCCTGTTGCGCGGCCGCTGCCGGAACTGCCGTCGGCACGGCGGTCGGCGCCTGCTGCGCCACGGCTGGCTGCTGCTCGATGCCATTCGCACGCGTCTCCGCCAGTGACCGCCCGGCCAGGAACACGGAGACATCAGTGACCGTCGGGTCAGCGCTTGGCGAGAAGTACACGATCCCGGTCAGCCCGCCGCGTCCCTCTGCCTCCAGACCGATGATCAGCGCGCCTTCAGCTTGACGCACTCCCCCGATAGCGCCGCAGGCGAGCACCGTATCGCCATTGCCTGCCGGCACGAGGACGACGTGATCGCTGCCCGTGATCGCGTCCAGCGACAGCGGAACACTGGTGAATGAACTGGAGGCCGGGATCGCGTCCGCCGCCCCGATGGTGGCGGCAGACTGCCGGGGCACATCCGTCAGCATGCTAACTGCGCTCCCGGGATCGTCGCAAACCCCCTCATGAATCTCGACCGGGAAGCTCGCGCCTTGCCCCATCACCGGCGCTACCGTCCCGAGCAACCCCGCTGTCAGCATGGCGCCCATGGCTAGAATCCGCACATTCCGCATTGAACTGCCCCCCCTGAGAAGTCCGCCCACGTGACAGACACCGCTGGCTGCCACCCTGTGATCAGGGTAAATGGCGACTCCTGAAGTGTGTCGTGGAAGCGCTACTGACTCGGGCGCGTGCTTCTGCGTGCGTCGCAGCACGACGCGGGGACAATCCAACAGCAGACACCATCCGCCCGGCTGGGATGGCGTTCGCAACGGCGCAGCGATACGAAAGCAGCGTGCAAAATTCGTGTCGTCTCGACCGTAGTGGAGAGACCTCGTCCGTCGTCATGCAAGCGCCAACGACGAGATCCCTCGACTGCGCTCGGGACCTGTCCTGAGCGCAGCCGAAGGATGACACAACTTCGGCACGTCGCTATAGGATGACATCTTCAGCCTGTCCGAAAGCCGTTCCCCGGCGTGCCGGCTCGCCAGCCGCGTGGGGCCCTCAGTCATAGGAAGCACGAAATGCCGCTCCCATCGCACGTCACCCTGGTACTGGCGCTGCTTGTTTGCCTCACCAACCTCCCCGCCTTCGCCCAATCCGCCACCCCGGCGCCCGCCGCGCAGATTGCGCCACCCCTGCAACCCGCCACCGGGCCGGGCGGCGCCGGAGTCGCCTACGACGGCGTTCTGGCGCAGCACTTCGGCCCGCAACCCGATGGCAGCGCGGAGTCGATCGGATACTGGCTCTTCGAACCCACCCGGCCCCGAGACGGAACCAACACCGAGCCGCTGCCGCTGGTGCTTTTCCTGCACGGGTTCGATCTGGTGGACCCGGAGGCGTACCACGTCTGGATCGAGCACCTCGTGCGGCGCGGCGCCATCGTCATCTACCCCGATTTCCAGCCGGAAGGTCTGCCCTTCAACCCGCCTACGCTCACGGCGCTCTTCGCTTCCGCCCCGGCGGCAATCGAAGCGGCGGTACGCGACGCATTGACGCAGCTTGCCGAACCCGGCCACGCGCAGGCTGACCTCGGCAAGCTCGCCGTGGTTGGCCACTCGCTCGGGGCCACGCTCGGCGCCGATTTCGCGGGCCGCGCGGCGCCCGGCCTGCCGCAACCGGCCGCGCTCTTCCTGGTGATGCCCGGCTGCCCGCCCACTTGCGACCTGCAGAACCTCGCGCAGGTCCCGGCCACCACGCGAATGCTGATGCTGATCGGCGACGCGGACGACGTAGCCGGAATGCCCCCCGCCACGCGCATCTGGGCCGCGCTTAGCCAGATCCCGGCAGACAACAAGGACGTCATCCTGCTGCAGAGCGACAGCCACGGCGCGCCCCCGCTCCCAGCCGATCACTTCGTGCCGCTGACCACGCCAATGGCGCCACCCGCGCCACCGGTTGGCGGCTTGAACAGCGACGACTGGTACGGGACATGGAAGTGGCAGGACGCGCTAATGTCCTGCAGCTTCGCGGGCGTCGATTGCGAGGCAGCCCTCGGCGACACCCCGCAGCAGCGCTTCATGGGCCTCTGGAGCGACGGCCAACCGGTGACGGAGCCGCGCGTCACCGACGACCCGGCCACGCTCGCACCTTCTGTCGCAACCCCCGCCACGTAACACCCGCCAAACCACGCCCGGTTGAAACTGGGGCAATTCCACGCGTGGTGGAGAAACGCCGAATGTCCATGTATGGTCCGCTACGCAAATCGGCCCAGTAGTGTTCGTCTCGCCCACCCAGGCGCCGGTCTGGAGGAGTTCATCCATCATGAAGCGACGCGCCCTCATCGGGTTCGGGATTGGCACTCTCGCGCTGACTCCCCTGGCACGCACCAGCGCCGCGAGCGCCATTCCCGCCCAGCGCCGCGCTGTGCCGCTGCCAGCGAGCGGGACGCCAGTCGCGGGCGACTCCACGCTCGATGTCGCCACAGAGGCGTACATCTACGGCTTCCCCATGGTCGATAACTACCGCATCCTCTACGCCTACTTCGTCGACAAGGGCGGCCCGCAGTACAAGACGGAGTGGAACACGCTCTTCAACACGGCCAGCGTCTACACGCCAGCGGACACCGCCGTGCAAACGCCGAATTCCGACACGCCCTATTCCTTCATCGGCGCGGACCTGCGCGCCGAGCCGCTGGTCTTCACCGTGCCCGCCATCGAGAAGAACCGCTACTACTCGCTGCAGTTTGTCGACCTCTACACCTACAACTTCGCCTACGTCGGCAGCCGCACGACGGGTAACGACGGCGGGGTGTACCTGCTGGCTGGCCCCAACTGGGACGGCGAGAAGCCGAAGGGCGTCGATGAGATCATCCGCTCGGACACCGATCTCGCGTTCGTCATCTACCGCACCCAGCTCTTCAATCCCGCCGATATCGACAACGTCAAGAAGATTCAGGCCCAGTACAAGGTGGAGCTGCTCTCCGCATTCCTCGGTGAGCCCGCGCCCGCCGCGCCGCCGGCTATCGACTGGTACCCGCCGCTCAGCCCCGAGGATGAGCGCAAGGACATCTCCTTCTTCGACGAGTTCGCGTTTCTACTCCAGTTCGCGCCCGTCGTCCCGGAGGAGACCGAGCTGCGCGCGAGCTTCGCCAGTCTGGGGCTGACCGCCGGCGAGCCGTTCGACGCCGCCAAACAACCGGCCGACACGCAGCAGACGCTACAGGACGCCATAGCGGACGGCTGGAAGCAGATGGACGCCCTGCAAGCGGAGATCGCCTCCGGGAAGGTGACCGCGGGCGACCTGTTCGGCACGCGCGAGTACGTGAACGGCAACTACCTGTACCGCATGGCGGGCGCCGTGCTGGGCATCTGCGGCAACTCGAAGGAAGAGGCGCTGTACCCGATGTACACCATCGACTCGGCGGGCAAGCCGCTCGATGGCTCGCAGCACAACTACACCGTGCGCTTCGCCCCGGGCGAACTGCCGCCGGTCAACGCGTTCTGGTCCCTGACGATGTACAAGATGCCCGAGAGCCTGCTCTACGCGAACCAGCTTGACCGCTACCTGATCAACAGCCCCATGGAGCCCGACCTGATCAAGGACGCCGACGGCGGCATCACGCTCTCCATCCAGCACGATTCACCGGGCGCGGACAAGGAGGCCAACTGGCTACCCGCGCCCGCCGGCCCCTTCCAAATCGCCATGCGCCTGTACTGGCCCAAGGAAGCCGCGCTCGACGGCACGTGGACCGCGCCCCCGATGGAGCAGGCGAAAAGCTGACGGCAGGGCGGCCCGGCTGCGAATCGCGTCCGGACGGGCCAAATCGTGGGAGAGCCCTCACCCCCAACCCCTCTCCCGATGCGCGGGAGAGGGGCTTTACCCCCGGACAATCGCGGCAAATCCGGCGTGGTGACGTCACAAGCCAGCTCGGCTAACCCGACCGGCTCCCCTCTCCCGCGCATCGGGAGAGGAGTTGGGGGTGAGGGCTCTCTGGCACAATCGAATCCCAGCAGAACCCCTCTAGAACAAATCCCACCAGCTCCCGCGCGCCAGCGCCACCCCCGCCGTTTCCTCCAGGATGATCTCCCCCGCGCGCATGAAATAGGCGCGGTCGGAGATGCGCAGGGCCGCGCGCACGTTCTGCTCCACCAGCAGCACCGCCATGCCGTCCTGCTGCGCGAAGTCGCGGATCACCCCGAAGATGCTCTGCACGATGGCGGGCGAGAGCCCCAGCGAGGGCTCGTCCAGCAGCATCAGCTTCGGCTTCGCCATGATCGCCATGCCCAGCGAGAGCATCCGCTGCTGCCCGCCGGAGAGGGTGCCCCCCAGTTGCGCGGACCGCTCCTCCAGAATCGGGAAGAGCGCGAACACCTGCTCCATGCTGCGGGCACGCTCGGCGGCGCTCGCCACCGTGAAGCCGCCCAGCTCGAGGTTGTCGCGCACCGAGAGGTCGCGGAACACCGGCGCCTCGGCGGAGGTGTAGGCCATCCCCGCCTGCACCCGGCCCGTGTAGCCCACGCTGGTCAGGTCTCGCCCGCCAAACACGACCTTCCCGCCCGTGGCGTGCACGAAATCGACGATGGACTTCAGCAGAGTGGTCTTGCCGGCCCCGTTGTGACCCAGCACGGAGACCACCTCGCCGGGGTCCACCTCCACGCTCACGTCGTAGAGCACCTGCCGCCGCTGGTAGCCGGCGCGCATATCCAGCGCCTGCAGGAGCGGCGTAGCAGAACGGGGAATACCAGCGGCTGGCTGGGAGGGCTGGGAAAGGGTCTGCTCGCTCATGTCCCGAAGTAGACCTCCACCAGCCGCGACTGGCTTGTCAGGTCGGCGATTGTGCCTTCCGCCGTCACCTTGCCCTCTTCCATGAAGATCACGTGGTCAGCCAGCCGTTCCACCACATGGAGCGAGTGCTCCACCACGCAGATGGTGCGGCCCAGCTCCTTCAGTTGCAGGACGAGGTTGATCATGTCATCCAGCACCGCCGGGTCGATGCCGGAGGTCGGCTCGTCCAGCAGCAGCACCGGCGATTCGGTCGCCAGCAGGCGGGCAATCGCCACCACCTTCTGCTCGCCGTACCCCAGATTCGCGACCGGCTCGTTCGCCTTGCCCGCCATCCCCACCAGCTCGAGGTAGCCCATCGCCTTGGCGCGGGTCTCCTCCTCCATCCGGCGGCTGTACAGCGGGCGCAGCGCCAGCGCCGCCACATTCTCGCCCGGCTGGTGCGGCACGGCCATCGCCACGTTCTGCAGCACCGTCAGGCGGCGGAAGAGCCGCGTGTCCTGAAAGGAGCGCGCCATGCCAAGCCGCGCCACCTCGTCCGGCGGCTTGCCGGTGATCTCCTGCCCGCGCAGGTAGACATGCCCCCGGTCCGGCGTCAGCGTGCCGGTGATCAGGTTGAAGATCGTCGTCTTGCCGGCGCCGTTCGGGCCGATCAGCGCGGTGATCTGGTTCTCGCGCAGCGCCAGATTCACCCCGTTCACGGCGTAGATGCCGCCGAAGTGCTTCGCCAGATCCTCCACCCGCACGATTTCAACCGGCGCCGCCGGGGCCGCCATCGCCGTGGGCGCGGAGGGCAGCGGCGCCTCGCTGCGGGCCGCCGCGCCCGCGACAGGCGGCGGGATCACCTGCGCGTTCCCCCCGCCGGAGCCGCGTTTCCAGAGCGAGCTGATCCCTACCCCCTCCGGCAGCAATCCCTCCGGGCGGAACATCATCAGCAGGATCAACGCCATGCCGTAGATGATCGCCTGCCACGGGTAGCTGTTCTCATCGCCGATGAAATCGACATTCTGCAGGAACGGGCGCAGACCACCGAGGATGATGGCGCCGATGATGGTGCCGGTCAGGTTGCCGATACCGCCCAGCACGATGATGGAGACGATGAAGATGGAGAGATCGAGGCTGTAGGTGCCGGGCGCGATGAACTGGTAGTAGTAGGCCGCCAGCCCACCGATGAACCCGGCTAGCCCGGAGGCGATGCCGAACACCAGTAGCTTCGCCACCGTCGTGTTCTTGCCCAGCGCGCGCACCGCCCGCTCATCCTCGCGGATCCCCTTCAGCACGCGGCCAAAGGGCGACTCCCCCAGCCCCCACGCAATCAGCAGCACCAGCAGGCAGCCGCCCACCATGATCGGCAGGTAGTCCACCGGCGAGATGAAATCCTTGTCGCCGATGGTCAGCCACGGCACGGTGAACCCGTACGGCCCGCCGGTCAGGCCGCGCAGCGAGTTCATCAGTTGGTTGACGACCACCTGAAAGGCGAGCGTCAGCAGGATGAGATATTCCCCACTGACCCGTTTCGCCGCCGGCAGCGCCAGAATGCCCGCCGAGATGAAGGAGACCACCACCGCGCCGATGATGGCGAAGACCGGCGGCCAGCCCCAGTTCACCGCCAGCAGACCGGTGGCGTACGCGCCGATGCCGTAGAACACGGCCTGCGCCATCGAAAACTGCCCGGCGTAGCCCATCAGCAGGTTCAGTGAGGCGCCGAGCGCGATGTAGATGAGGATCAGGATCGCGATATCGGCGGTGTAATCGTTCAGCATTGTCGCCCCCTACACCGCCGCCCGGCCCAGCAGGCCCTGCGGCCGGAAGATGAGGACGAGGAAGAGGATGCCGAACACCACCACCGAGGCGAAATCGCCCGGCAGCCAGATGCCGCTCAGCGAGGTGGCGAGGCCGAGCACGAAGCCGCCCACCGCCGCCCCCAGCACGTTGTCCGTGCCGCCGAGAAAGACAGCGATGAAGCCGATCAGGATGGGGGTCAGGCCCATCGTGGGGTAGGCCACGTTGCCCATCAGGAAGAGCAGCGAGGCGATGCCGACCATGAACGAGCCGATCATCATCACCAGCAGGTAGATGCGGTTGACCGATACGCCCACCGCCATCGCCACCTGCGGGTTGGTGCGCACGGCGTTGATGGCGCGCCCGTATTGCGTGCGCCGCAGAAAGTACAGAAGCAACCCGATAGCGAGCCAGCCGACCACGATTTCGGCAATATTGAGGCTGGTAATGGTGATGTTTCCCAGAAAGTAGGTGCTGTTCGGGACGCGCTGCAGGCTCAGGTTCTGCGGCCCGAACTTGATCTGCATGGCGCTGGAGACAACGATGGACACCCCCAGCGAGGCGAGGAACATCGCCAGCTTGGTGGCGTTGCGTTTACGCATCGGCTGGTAGATGCCCAGCTCCACCAGCGCGCCAAACAGCGTCGCCACCGCCAGCCCGGCGATCACGCCCAGCCAGAGCGGCGCACCCATCATGCTCGCCACCACGATCGCCGCGTAGGCCGCCAGCGTGTACGTGCCCGCGTGCGCGAGGTGGAAGATCCGGGTCGTCGAGTAGATGATCCCGAAGCTCACCGCCACCAGCGCGTAGCGGCTGCCGATCACGATGCCGGACACCAGCAGTTGCAGAACCAGTTGCGTGTCTACCACGGCATGGCCCGTCTTCCCTCTCGCGGGCCGCAGAGGCTCGCGCCTCCCCACCCCGCTCCGTCGTGTGCTGAACCCCGAAGTCTACCGCCGGGCGCACCATCGTGCCGGTCACAGGTGCGTCCTGAGCGAAGTCGAAGGACCTCGTTCACCAACCACTCAGCCTCGAGGCCACTACCCCGCCCGCGGTCAAAGGGCGCCAAACACCCCCAACCGCAAAAGTTGGCAGCCTTGGCAGCCTTACCCCATCATCTCGCGGCGTCTCACGCCGTTCGACAACCCTTGGCGCGAAATACCGATGGAACGGCCACGCAGCGACGGACGGCCCTCACCCCAACCCCTCTCCCAATGCGCGGGAGAGGGGCTCGCGACCCGGACAGTCGCGTTAGATTCGGCGTCGTGACGCCAGAAACTCGTCACGCCGCCGCGAATCGGCTCCCCTCTCCCGCGCATCGGGAGAGGGGTTGGGGGTGAGGGCCGTCGTCCGTCCCTTACGCCGGGCGCACCGCCGGCGGCACCAGCTCCGGCGGGATCGGCTGCAGCAGCGACGGCTCGCCGTCCTTGACCGCGAACACGCCCATCGGCTTGGAGATGGTGTGCGACTCGGTGTCGAAGGTCATCACCCCGACGTTGTCGGCGTCGCCACCGTAGACCGAGTGGAACTCCGGGTTCTCGATGAGCGCGTTCTGCAGCGCCTCGCCCGACTTCGGGTCGCCACCCTCGGCCAGCACGCGCCGCACCAGATCCCAGACCACGAACACCTGCTCGTAGTAGTTGGCCCCGTAGTACTCCGGGTCCTTCTGGTACTTCTCGTTGTGCGCCTTCACGAACTCCACGTTCCACGGGTTCGGGTTCTTGGTGTCGTAATAGTCCGTGGCGAACACGAAGGTGTCGTAGGACTCGCCGGCGATCGTCTGCGCGTCCTGTGTGAACTCGATGCCGACGATGGGCACCTCCACCGCCGCCTCGCGGAACTGCTTGACCAGATACCCGAGGTCGTTGCCGAAGGAGACCGTGTAAATCGCGTCCGGGTTGCTGGACTTGACGCGGGCGATGACCTGGCTGAAGTCGGTCAGGCCAACGTCGTGGATCTCCTTGGCCACCACTTCGCCGCCATTGCTGACCTCCGGCCACACCTTCGGCACCAGCTGCTCCAGCGCCTCCACGCCGTTCTCCAGCGTGCCGATGGTCGCCAGTCGCTTGGCGTCCGGGTGGTTCTCCGCCAGCCACGTCAGCGCGCCCGGCGTTGGGTCATACGCGAACACCATGCGGGTCATCCACAGGTAGTCCGCAAAGAGCTGCTTCGGGCTGGCCCCGCCGCCGTTGAAGGTCAGGATCTTGTTCTGCTGCAGGATCGGGATTAGCGCCTCGGACGGCGCGCCGTAGGAGGTCTGCAGGAAGGAGATCCCGTTCTGCGAGATCAGCTTGCGCACGCCGTTGACGGAGGGCGGCACCTCGCCGGACTCATGGTCATTGATGGAAATGGTGATCGCCGGGCCGCCCACCGCGCCGATCTGCTCGGCGGCCAGCAGCGCGCCCTTGCTCATCACGTCGCCGAAGAAGGCGCCCTGCCCGGTCATGGCCAGGTTCATGCCGCCCTGCAGGTCGATCCCCTCGCCCGCATCGACCCCGCCGGGGCCGAAGATGGTGTTCAGCGGGTTCTCGTCCTGCGCCGCCACCGCGTGGCTGGGGAACGAGTATCGGCTCGTGCCCGCCACCGCGGCGGCCGTCGCCGCGCTCTGCAGCAATCGCCGCCGGTTGAATGATGACTGTGCCACGTCTCTCTCCTCGCATCCTTGCGTACACACGAGCGCGGACATCGCGCCCATGGCTGGGCCCAGAAACCGTGTGGGCGTCAGTACACGCCGCCGTCGATGACCAGCGCCTGCCCGGTCATGTATGACGATGCGTCCGACGCCAGAAACAGCATGCCGGTGGCGATTTCCTCCGGCACGCCCTGCCGCCCCAGCGGCACGATCTGCGCAACGACCTTGTCCTGCACGCTCCGGCCACCCATGAAATCGATGGCCGGTTGGTTGAACGGGGTGTCGATCCAGCCGGGGCACATGGCGTTGACCCGGATGTTCGCCGGCGCCAGCTCCGCCGCCAGCGCCTTCGTGAAGGCGATGATGGCGCCCTTGCTGGCGCTGTAGGCGGTCATGCCGGGGCCGCCCTTCAGCCCGGCCAGCGAGGCGACGTTGACGATGACGCCGCCACCGCGCTGCGCCAGATACGGCACGCCGTATTTCGCGCCGAAGAAGCAGGAGCGCGGATTCACCTCCATCAGCAGGTTCCAGTCCGCCTCGGCGAACTCTGTCACCTGCCCGGAGCGCTGCGCCCCCGCGTTGTTGACGATGATGTCGATGCCGCCCATGGCGCCGGCGGCGCTCGCCAGAAACGCCGCCACGTCGTCGGCTTTCGTGACGTCACAGGGGAAGAACCACGCCTTCCCTCCGGCGGCCTCGATATCCGCCACCGTCTGCCCGGCGCCCGCCGCGTTGACATCGCCGATGGCGACCGCCGCCCCCTCCTGCGCGAACAGGAGCGCGGTGGCGCGGCCAATGCCGCTCGCGGCGCCGGTGATGACCGCCAGTTTGCCTGCCAGTTGCATCGCTGCCCCCTAGGCCAGACTGGCCGCCGCCGCTGCGGCGACTTCCTGATCCTGCGGCACCATGCCGCCGGCCACGCCCACCGCGCCGACGATCTCGCCATCCACCACCAGCGGCTCACCGCCGCCAAAGGTGATGATGGGGCGGGAGTGGCTGGTCTCGATGCCGTAGAGCGGGCCGCCTGGCTGCGTCAGCGGGCCGATATCCCCCGTCTTCATGTTCATGGAGCGGGCGGTGAACGCCTTGTTCTGCGAAATCTCGATGCTGGCCAGCAGCGCGCCATCCATGCGCGCGAACGCCAGCAGGTTCCGCCCCGCGTCCACGATGGCGATGCTCGACGGCGAGCCGATCTCGGCCGCCTTCGCCAGCGCCGCGTTCAGCGCCGTCCTCGCCTGCTCCTGTGTCAATGTTGCCATGCCTGTGTGTTCACCTGCCTTTCCTTTGCGGGGTGGCGCTGCCCCGAAGAGCCCTCACCCCAACCCCTCTCCCGCGCATCGGGAGAGGGCCTTTCTCTCGCCCACATGCCTCGAAATCCTCCAATGACGCCAGCCAGCTGGCTCCCCTCTCCCGCGCATCGGGAGAGGAGCTGGGGGTGAGGGCCGCTCGAGAGTGAGGGCCGTCCCGGGGTGAGGGCTTTTACACCGTCGTCGTCTGCCGCCCAATCGTGCCGGCCAGCGCGCCGCCGGAACCGAGTTCCCGCGTGATGTACTCCGCCGTGCGGTAGGCCAGCGCCTGCAGCGTGGCGGTCGGGTTGTAGGCGGCCAGCGTCGGGAACGTGCCGCCGCCGATGGCGAACAGGTTGGGGACCTCGTGCGACTGCCCGTAGCTGTTCACCACGGAATCGCCGGGATCGTCGCCCATGATCGTGCCGCCGTGCTCATGCGTGGTGACGTGATAGGGCGGCTCCAGCGGCGCCTCCCAGACATCCACCGCGCCCATCTCCTTGGCGATCTTGTGCTTGATATCGTTGATCCAGCGCCCCGCCGCCTTGTCGTGCGGCCCCCACGAGTGGGTGATGCGCAGCGCCGGCTGCCCCCACGGGTCGGTGTGGGTGGGGTCGAGGTCGAGGAAGTTGCCCTCCACCGGCAGCGTGGCGATCTGGGAGTACATGCCGAATCGGCGGCGGTAGTTGCTGCGCAGGTACTCCTTGAACTCCTTGCCCCACATCGGGACGCCCGGCGGCATGTTCTTCACGCCCTCGATGGGCTGGGTGTCCCCGGCGAAGAACATGATCGGCGTGCCCATCAGGAAGCTGCCGTCGCTGTATTCATGGAAGGTGGTGTTGAAATCGTCGATGCCCCAGCCGCCCGCCGCCGGGCCGGCGTAGATCATCGTGTCCTCCGGCATGATGCCGCTGAACCAGTGGTAGTTGTGGATCGTGTACCACTTGCCGACCGCGCCATTGGCGTTGATGTTCGAGACCAGCAGCAGGCGGGCGTTCTCCAGCGCGTAGGCGGAGAGGACGATCAGGTCGCCCTTCGCCTCGTGCTCCGCGCCGCTGGCGTCGATGTAGCTCACCGAGCGGGCGCGGCCATCGGCGTCCACGTTCACCTTCTGCACGCGGCAGTTGGCGAGGATTTCGAGGTTGCCCGTCGCGCGCGCCGCCGGCACCAGCGCGTCCTGCGTCGAGGACTTGGCGCCGACGTGGCAGCCGTAGTCGCGGCAGAACCCGCAGTAGGTGCACGCCTTGCGCTCGCCCCAGTCCTCGGAAATGATCGAGGTCGGCACCGGGAACGGGTGGTAGCCGAGCGCGTTGCAGGCATCGACGAACGGCTGGTTCGATGCGCTGGGGCGGATCGGCGGGAAGGGGAACTCGCCGGAGCGCGGCGCCTCGAAGGGGTTGCCCCCTTCCTGAATGACGCCGTTGATGTTCCCCGCCTTGCCGGAAACGCCGATCTCGCGCTCCAGCTTCGCGTAGTACGGCTCCAGCTCGGCGTAGCTCACCGGCCAGTCGACGATACGCGAGCCCTCCGGCAGGCCTTGCTCGCCGAAGTGCTCCAGCACCACCGAGCGCATCCGGAAGTCCTCTTCCATCTGCCGCCAGTGCCAGCAGGCGTAGTGAATGGAGCCGCCGCCCACGCCCAGCGAGGGCGGCAGGAAGAGCGGGTTGCCCGCGCCGGGACCGACCGCCCACGGCAGCGGCGTCGCCTCCGTCTCCGCATCAGGCCGCCAGGTGATGGGGTCCACGTCCATCGTCGGCGAGATGCCGCAGCGGATCGAATAGCGCAGCTCATCGAACTTCAGCCAGAAATCTTCCGGCGCGTAGTCTGGCCCCTTCTCGATGGCCAGCACCCGCAGGCCCGCCTGCGTCAGTTCCTTCGCCAGGATCGCCCCGGAGGCCCCGAGGCCCACGATCACGACATCTGCTTGCCGGGTTGCCATTGCTGAACTCCTCGTTCCCTCGTTCCTCATCGTCCGTGGGCTAGCGGGCCGCTCAGCCGCCCTGGTTCTTCGCGGTGTCGAGCGTGTTCTCCTCGGAGGGCATCGCCGGGACTTCCTGCCGGCTGGGGGTGAGGAAGGAGCCGGAGCGGGTGTAGAACAGCTCCGGGCGCTCTTGCGTCATCTTCTGGATATCCGCCAGCGTCATGATCGGCAGCTTCGTCAGGTCGGCGCCGTACTGCATCTGCTCGGCGGTGTAGCCGTACTGCGCGCCGGGGAAGCCGATCAGCTTCCAGCCGACCGCGTCCTTGTTGCCGCCGTAGGCCGGGTCGCAGAGCAACCCCTCGATGACGTGCGCCCAGACCATGGCGAAGAAGGCCGCTCCGCCATCCTCGAAGCCGGGAACCTTGCCCGCCTCCAGCGCCCCGACGACGGCGTCCTGCTCGTCCTCCGCCAGTGCGGCGTACTTCTGCCCGTACGCCTCCAGCGCGTAGGCGTTCAGCAGGCGCAGGCCCTCGTGGTAGGCCAGCCCCCACTCCTTGTACGGCCCGGCCAGCGCGCGGTCGATGTACTCCGGCACGCCCGCCTCGCGCGCGCCGGGGTCGCTGGCGTCGCCGGGGATGATCCGGGCCACCAGCGCGTCCAGCGCGGCGATCTCATCGACGAAGAAGAAGAGCAATCCGGTGCTGCTCATGGATAGTCCTCCAGATTCCCCGCCGCTCAGGCGTTGACCACCGCGATGGGCCGCACCGGCGAGCCGGTGGCGCCCATGAACTTCAGGGGCAAGCAGACGAAGGTGAAGCGCGACACGCCCGCCGCCGCCAGATCTTCCAGTTGCAGGTTCTCGATGATGTAGATGCCGCTCCGCGCCAGCAGGATGAGGTGGCCCGGCAGCTGGCAGTTGGTGACGGGATCGCGCAGGCCGATGACATCCCACGCCATGTTGTCCGCGCCGACGGCCAGCACGTGCTTGTCCGCCAGCCACTGCGCCGCGCTGGCGTCCATGCCCGGCCCGGCGAGGAAGCGGTCCGGCTCGTTCCAGTAGACGCCGTTGCCGGTGCGCACCAGCACCACGTCCCCAGCCTTGATCTCCACGCCCTGCCGCCGGCAGCACGCCTGCAAGTCGTTCGCGGTCAGCACCGTGCCGGCGTCGATGGCGCGCACGCCGCGCGCGGCGGCGGCGTCCAGCAGCACGCCGGGCGCGAACATCGGGTTGACATCCTCGATGGCGTGCTCGGTGAAGCCGTGCTGGTTGCAGACATCCATCGCCAGCGAGCCACCGTAGAGGCGCTGGGCATCTGACTGGTGACAGATGGCGTCGATGTGGGTGCCGCTGTGCTCCATGCAGACGATCACGCCGGAGGCGCTGTTGCGCACGCCCAGCTCCTGTGGGTTGTAGTTATCGCTGTGGCGGCGGTACAGGAAGTAGGCGTAGCCCGGGTTGTGCGCCGGGTGGATCGGCATCCCCTGAAAACGCGGCTGCTCCAGATCGAACAGGCGCACCTGCCCATCCACGAAGGGCAGCGCGCGCACGCTCTCGTGCAGCGTCGACGCGACCGGCATCTCGGCGGGTGTGGCCGGCGCGGGGGGCGTGGGGGGCGCGCTCTGCAGGGTGCTTACCTGCTCGCCGCCCCGGCCCCAGTTCTCCGCCGGGACATCGGTGATCACCACCGCGATGCGGTCGCGCGGGGAACCGCCGACGCGGTGCACCACCTCGGTGATCTCGTGAATCAGTTCCTGCTTCTGCGTGGCGCTGCGCCCCGCCAGCCAGTTGACATTGACGACCGGCATCGCTGCCTACTCCTCCTGCGCCGGGGTTCCGTTCCCCGGCGTCCTGCCGTTCGCGCGGCTGCCCAGCCGGGCCGAAAGCCTCCGGGCGGCGTCGCGCACCAGATCGCACGTTTCATCAAGCCGTTCATCGGTCAGGCGCGCGGCCGGGCTGCACA
>JASGGF010000063.1:0-17595 GCA_047605145.1 Thermomicrobiales bacterium
GCCCGCGCGGCTTCTGGAGCTCGGCGCGGGCGCGGGGCATTGCGCTGCTGCTACCAGCCGTGATCATCGCGATCCTGTTCTCGTTGATCCCGTTGATCTACCTGTTTCAAATCAGCCTGACGAATGACTCCTCGTTCTTTTTCGAGGCGCAGTACACGTTTGACAACTACCGGGAGGTGGTCACCCGGTACCTGCCGGCCATCGCCGAGACGGTGTATCTGGCCGTGGCGGCGACGATGCTCTGTCTGCTGTTTGGCTATCCCTTCGCCTACATCCTGATCCGCAAGATCCGCTACCGCGAGTTCGTGCGCACCATGATGACGTTCCCGCTGTTTGGGCCGCTCTATCTGGCGTTCGGGCTGTTCTACGTGCTGCTACCAACGGGGCCACTGGGCGGACTCTTCGCGATGTTCAACATCAACGCCGCCCAGTACCTGTTCTCGACCGGGGCGGTGCTCTTCTCGATGGCGGTGTTCACCTTCCCGTTCATGGTGATGAACATCGGGGCGGCGCTCTCCAACGTGGACCCGATGCTGGAGGAGGCGGCGCGGACGCTGGGCGCGAAGCCGTGGCAGATCTTCACCCGGGTGCTGTTCCCGCTGAGCTGGAGCGGCATTATCGCCGGGTTCCTGATGTGTCTGGGCTGGAACCTCGGGGTGTTCGCGCAGCCACAGTTGCTCGGCTCGCCGAAGGAACAGAGCGTCATCTCGCTGCAGATGTATTACAAGGGGCTGGTGCAGTTCAACTACGGGCTGGCGGCGGCGCTGGGCGTGGTGCTGATGATCATGGCGTTCGCCGTGACGTGGGTGTCGCTGCGCTTCTCGCGCGGGGCGCTGGGCGCGTAGGCGGAACGGGAGAGGGACGACGCATGGCGACGATGGCGGCTGAAGCGGCGCCTGCGGCCACCACGGGGGCGCCGGTGGGGCGCTCCGCGCTGCGCTGGCTGGGGAACGGGCTGGCCCACGGGTACATCTGGGCGTGGATGGCGGTGTTCGCGCTGCCATTCGTAGCGACGCTGGTCTACTCGCTGCGCACGCCGCAGGGCGAGTGGACGCTGAGCGCGTACCAGTACGTGTTTGGCAGTTTCCGGGAAAACCTGTTCCTGTCGTTCCAGACGACGATCCTGACGATCATCATCAACCTGCTAATTTCGGTGCCGGCGGCGTACGCCATCGTGCGCTACCCGATTCCGGGCAAGAGCTTCCTGCTGTCGGCGCTGAACCTGTCGCTGTACACCCCGGCGGCAGTGATGGGCATCAGCCTCGTGATTGCCTACGCCTTCCTGTTCCGCATTCCGCAGACGCTGACCGGGCTGATCGCGGCTTACGTAGTAGGCACCTTCCCGCTCATGCTGGTGCCGATCATCGTGGCGCTGCGCGATCTGCCGATGGTGTTCGAGGAGGCGGCGCGGACGCTGGGCGCGACACGGATGCAGACCTTCTGGCGGGTGGAGCTGCCGCTGCTGGGGCCGGGCATCAGCGCGGGTATCCTGCTGACCTTCGTGATCATCTTCAACGAGTTTCTGGTGACGCTCTTTGTGGCGGGGCCGGGCACGACGACTGCGGCGCTGCGGGTCTACAACCTGACGCGGACGGCGGGGTTCCAGCCCTCGACAGCGGCGCTGGCGACCACCATGCAGTTCGTGTCCTTCATCGTGGTGCTGACCTTCTTCCACTTCTTCGGCTCACGGTACCTGAAGGGCACGTACCTGATTTAGCTCGCCGGTTGGCCGGGATTTGCGGGAGCCACGATGACGCGCGTGCAACTCGATCATGTCAGCAAGCGGTACGGGACCACGACCGCCGTTGACGATTTCAACGCGGATATCGCCGACGGCGAGTTCATCACCCTGCTGGGGCCGTCTGGCTGCGGCAAGACGACGACGCTGCGCATGGTGGCCGGGCTGGTGGACCCCTCGGCGGGGCAAATCCGGTTTGATGGGCAGCTTATGAACAACGTGCCCTCGCACAAGCGGCACATCGGACTCGCGTTCCAGAGTCACGCGCTCTTTCCGCACCTCTCCGTGGCGCGCAATGTGGCCTTCGGGCTGGAGGTGAAGGGCGAGCCGAAGGGGCGGACGCAGGAGCGCGTGCGCGAGATGCTGGCAATGGTGGAGCTTTCCAGCTACGCCGACCGCATGCCCGGCCAGCTCTCCGGCGGGCAGCAGCAGCGGGTGGCGCTGGCGCGGATGCTGGCGACCGATCCGCGCGTGCTGCTCTTCGATGAGCCGCTTTCGGCGCTGGACCGCAACCTCCGCGACACGCTGAAGTACTCGATTCTGGACCTGCAACGACGGACGAAAAAGACCGCGATCTACGTCACCCACGACCAGTCAGAGGCGTTCGCGATTTCCGACCGCATCTTCGTGATGAACGGCGGCAAGATCGAGCAGGCGGGGACGCAGCTCGATATCTACCTGCGGCCGCAGACCGAGTTCGTGGCGAATTTCGTGGGCGACAACAACGCCATCCACGGGACGGTGGTCGGCGTGGCCTCCGATACCGCTAGCGAGACCCGGCAAGTGGAGGTGCGCGCGGGCGGCATGACGCTGCGCGGGCTTGATCCGGGCGGGTTGCACACGGGGGAGAAGGTGCTGGCGTTCGTACGGCCGGAAAACATCGAGGTGCTGACGCACGAGCCGGCCACGGGCACGCCGAACGTGGTGCGCGGGCGGGTTGAGCAGATCGTGTTCGAGGGGCCGACCGTGCGCCTGACGGTAGACGTGGACGGCACGCCGGTCAAGGTGACGACCAGCGGCATGGGCCGCCTGACGCTGCTGGACAAGGAGGCGCGCGAGGTGACGCTGCGCCTGCAGGACGTGACCGTGGTGCGGGACGAGCCGGCGGCGTAGGGCAACCGGGCGCCGCGCCCAACTGACGTCATCCTGAGCGAAGTCGAAGGATCTCGTCGTGAGTTCGCAACATGGGCGCACGAGGTCTCTCACGCTTGCTGCGAATTGGCTTCGGCGAGGGCTTCTTCGGCGTTTCGGGCTTTCCGGGCGCAAATTGCGCCAAGCGTTCTCGACTTCGCTCGAGACACGAAGTGGGGATGTGGGCGCTCACCGGGGGAGAGGCTGGGTCAGCAGCCGTTTGCCTCCCATTGGGCGATGGCGTCTCGGACGGCCTGCAACGGGTAGTCCGGGATTGGGAGCGCGGGCCAATCAGCGGCGACGGCCTCCGGGGTGGCGCTTGCCGGTTCGAACGCCGCGAGCTGTTCGAGCGTCAAAGGGACCACGACCAGCCCTGACTTCGGGTGGACCGAGAAGGGGACGCGGAAGGGCGCGTTGTCCTTCAGGATCAGCAGGTCGAAGAGCAGGCCGGCGCGCTGCTCCTTGTCGGCGGACGAGGTAGCGATCAGCGGGGCGTCCGGGCCGACGGCTTCGCGGATGGGCGCGGCGGCCGGGTTCGCCGCCAGCAGGGGCTCGACCTCGCAAGCCACGGCGGCAACGACGCGCTGCTCGATTTCCCACAGGTCGGCATCGGGGAGTACGCGGCAATCGGGAACGTTCCACATCAGGTGGAAGCCATTGGAGCCGGAGAACTTCACCAGCGGCGCGAGACCCTGCGCGGTCAGGACGCGGGCGGCTTCCTGCGTGGCGAGGCGAGCAGTGTCCAGCGGCAGATCACGGGCGTCAATATCGAGGACGAACCACGCGGAGTCGTCTTCGGCGCGGATGTGGCCGTGGAAACCTTCGGCGTACTGCCAGACCCAATCGACGACCTGCTCCGGTGTATCGACGAAGATCCAGTCGGCGCTGGGGCCGCCGCTTGGGTGGCGGCGAAAGACGATGCGCGGCGAGCCGGGGTAGCGGTGCTCGATGGAGACGCGCCGCCCGGCGAGGTAGGGGGCGATGCGGTCGGCGACCTGCTGGTAATAGGCGTAGTACTTGCCGGGCATGGTGGTCTCCTGCGTCGTGGCATCGCGTGCGAGGTCGAGGGATCTCGTCGTTGGCTTCCTACTGTGATGACGGACGAGGTCTCTCGACACGTGAGACACGAGGGGTGGCGGGTTCGGTGGTTAGCCAGCGGCGGCGCTTTCCGCGAGGTTGCGGGGGCCAAAGGCTCGGGGGAGCAGTTCCTCGATGCTGGTGACGATGCCATCGGCGCCGTCATCGAGGATGACGGGGAAGTCGCCACCGGCTGGGCGGAACTCGTTCAGTACCTGACGGCAGGCGCCGCAGGGGGATGTGCCCATCGAGCGCGGGGCGGAGACGGCGACGGCGGCGATCTCGCGGTGGCCGGCGCTGGCGGCGGCGGCGACGGCGGAGCGCTCGGCGCAGATGGTGAGCGGGTAGCTGGCGTTCTCGATGTTCGCGCCGGTGACGATGGCGCCGCCGGCGAGGAGAATGGCCGCGCCTACCGGGAAGTTGGAGTAGGGGACGTAGGCGTTCTGCGCGGCCTCGCGGGCGCGCAGCAGCAGTTCCTGTTGCAACCGGGAATCCATCGGGCTATCCATCCTCTCATTGCCGGCCAACGCGATCTTCGCACGCGAATGGCCGGTTGTCATTCGGCGATGGGTGATTCTGGCGCAAGATAGCGCGCCCGCCACGCGGCCTCGGTGGCGGCGGGGACGCGTACGAAGAGGGCGGTGGCGGTGGCGATGCGCTGGCCATCAGCATCGCGGGTGATCTCGCCGGCGGCGTTGACGGCGCGGCTGCGGGCATCGGTGACGCGGCCGCGCAAGGTGACGGCCTCGCCGACGTGCAGTGGCGCCCGGAAACGCACCTGCATCTCGCCGGTGACCGCCCAGACACCCTGCGCGGCGACGGCCCACGCCATGGCCTCATCCAGCAGCGTCGAAATGATGCCGCCGTGGACGACCTGTTCATAGCCCTGATGCACAGCCAGCGGGGTGAACGCGGCGGCCACGCCATCGGCATCGACAGTGAAGGCGAGGTGCAGGCCGTGCGGGTTGGCGGCGCCGCAACCGAAGCAGCCGTGGTCGTCGCGGATGGCAAGTGGGGTGGAATCGCGTTCGGTCATGTGTCCAATTCCTCGGTTTCGGGAGGTGGCGTCTGCGCGGCAGTCAACCTAGGCTATTCTCGTTGAGGAGTCTCAGTCGCGGCGCGTGGCTGGTTCGCGGCCGAAGACGGCAGGTGGTGGCCGGCGACGAGATCCTTCGACACGCTCAGAATGCCACCTGAACTGGGCTGCGGCTTCGAACAAACGCGTCCTGTGTCCCACCTTGACCGGAATGCCGCTGGCGCAGGTTGTCGGCCCGGCCCGGACAAGGGTTCCCGATCAGACAACTCGAACGTCGCCAATCTCTGCAAATCCAACGCAACTCAGGAGTTTCCATGCCGACCTATCAGGAAATGTTCGATGCCACCCGGCAGAGCGTACGCGAAACGGACGCGCGTGACGCGCGCGAGGTGCAGGCGCGCGGGGCCGTGATGCTCGATGTGCGCGAGCAGGACGAGTTCGATCAGGGCGCCGTGTCGGGCGCGGTGCATATTCCGCGCGGGTATCTGGAGATGCGGGCGGAAAGCGCGCTGCCGGATCGCGGCGCGCCGGTGGTGGTGTATTGCGCCGGCGGCACGCGCTCGGTGTTTGGCGCGGAGACGCTGCAACGGCTGGGGTACACCAACGTGCACTCGCTGGCGGGGGGCTTCACCGCGTGGAAGGCGGCAGGGCTGCCGTGGAGCGTGCCGCAGTCGCTGACGCCGGACCAGCGGCGGCGGTACAGCCGGCACCTGATTCTGCCGGAGGTGGGCGAGGCGGGCCAGCGCAAGCTGCTGGACGCGCGGGTGCTGATCGTGGGGGCCGGCGGGCTGGGCTCGCCGGCGGCGCTGTATCTGGCGGCGGCGGGCGTGGGGACCATCGGGGTCGTTGATGACGACGTGGTGGACGACTCCAACCTGCAGCGGCAGGTGATCCACTCGACCGAACGGCTGGGGATGGGCAAGGCGGCCTCGGCGAAGGCGGCGATGACGGCGCTGAACCCGGACGTGCAGGTGATCACGCACGAGACGCGGCTGGACAAGGCGAACGTGCTGGAGATCTTCGCTGGATACGATGTGATCCTCGATGGGACGGACAACTTCGCCAGCCGCTACCTGATCAATGACGCCTGCGTCCTGCTGAACAAGCCGAATGTGCACGGCAGCATCTTCCGGTTCGAGGGGCAGGCGACGACGTTCGTGGCGGGCGAGGGGCCGTGCTACCGCTGCCTGTTCCCGACCCCTCCGCCGCCGGAGATGGCGCCCAGTTGCGCCGAGGCCGGGGTGCTGGGGTTGCTGCCGGGGATGATCGGGATGATTCAGGCGACGGAGGCGGCCAAGCTGGTGCTGGGCATCGGGGAGCCGCTGATCGGGCGGTTGCTGATGTACGACGCGCTGGGGATGGAGTTCCGCGAGTTGCGGTTGGCGCGCGATCCGCACTGTCCGATGTGCGGGCCGGGGGCGCCGGATGCGCTGGATGATATCGAGTACACGGACGTGGGATGCCGGATTCCGGTGGGTTTGTAGAAGGCGATGTGACTCAAGCTTGTCGAGAGAACGGGCTCGGCTGTCGGAGATGACGAGGTCGTTCACGCTTGGCGCCAATTCGCCTTTGCGGGGCCACACTGCCTTGAAGGGCCCTCACCCCAACCCCTCTCCCGATGCGCGGGAGAGGGGCTTTTCACCCTCAACGCAGCACCAGAATCGGCATGGTTGCGCCAGAATTTTACCACAGCGCCGCCAAACGGCTCCCCTCTCCCGCGCATCGGGAGAGGGGCTGGGGGTGAGGGCCGCTCCGGGGTTTCGGGCTTCCGGGCGTAATTCACACCACGCGTTTTCGACAACCACGAGACACGGACGCAAAACGGGAGGGGCGACTGTCGCCCCTCCCGTTTTCCTTGTCTGCCAGATATGCGCGAGCGCTAGGCGGGGCAGGTCTGGTTCCAGACCGAGATGCGGTGATTTTCCGTATCGGCGATCCAGATGGTGGCGGAATCTGGCGAGACGACGAGGCCGGCAGGGCGGTTGAACGTATCGTCGCCGGTCAGGCCGTACGTTCCAAAGGTGCTGAGAGCCTGCCAGTTCTGCGTGCTGGTGTCTTGCCGCGACCAGATCGAGATGCGGCTGTTGTACGAGTCGCTGACCCACATGGTGCGCTCATCCTGCGAGAGCGTCACGCCGTAGGGGTTGTAGAACTGGTCGTAGTCCTGCCCGTAGACCCCGAACGTGCCGATGTTGGTCCAGTCGAGGCTGCCGGTGTTGGGCCGGGTCCAGATGGAGATGCGGTCGTTGAACTGATCGGCGATCCAGAGTGTGAGCTCGTCGGCGGAGAGCGCCAGATCGCTGGGGCGGCTGAACTGGTTCGGGTCCGTCCCAAGGGCGCCAAAGCCGCCCACGTTGCTCCAGTTCTGGGCGCTCTTGTTGGGGCGAGTCAGGATGACGATGCGGCTGTTCTCCCGGTCCACGACCCACATCATGCGCTCATTGTCCGACATGGCAATGGCGTTGGGCCCATTGAGATAGGCGGAGCCGAAGGTGGAGATGTTGCCCCACGTCTGGGTGTTGGCGTCTGGCCGCGACCAGACGGAGATGCGGTCGTTGTTGAAGTCCGCAATCCACATGGTCAACTCGTTCGCGGAGAGCACAAGATCGGCGGGGGCATCGAGAAAGCCGGAGCCGGTGCCATTCCCACTGAACGTGGTCAGGTTGGTCCAGGTGGGACTGGAGGTGTTTGGCCGCGTCCAGATGGAGATGCGGTCGTTGCTGTAGTCGGGGATGTAGGCGATTAACTGGTCCGCCGAGATGGTCAGGTTGTAGGGATTCCAAAGGTCAGACGGGGTCGTGCCGTATTGACCGAAGGTGGTCTGCGGAGTGGCGTTTGGCGCGACGTTGACGAAGCCGCAGCTCACCATTTCGCCGCAGTTATTTGCGGTCTGGCCGCAGCCGGTGGCGCAGGTAACCACAGCGGAATCCGGTGTGCACGACTTGGGGATGCACTTGCCGCGCTTGGCGCCGCGCTTCTTGAGTTTCTTCTTTTTCTTCTTGTTGCGGGCGCGGATCGATTGCTCGTTCAGGCAGAACCAGCGCCGCTTGCGGCGCTTGCGCTCGGCTGCGGTTTCGCTCTTGCCTTTGGCTTCCGTATCCGTCAGCAGCATGCCAGTAGCGCCCAGCAGCGGGAGGGCGGCAAGGCTCCGCATGACATCGCGGCGGGCGCTGGCGGCGGTCATGACGCGGCTCAAACGACGAAGCCTCTCGGCGTCCATGGAGACTCCCTTTCTTCCCATTTCACGCTCGCGATCCATCATCCGGGTGTGGGCGCCCCCGGCCAGCCGCGTGGCCGGACGGGGGCAATGGCGAATTACGCCGGGCAGGTCTGCGACCAGAGGGACATCCGCTGGTTCAGGCGGTCCGCGATCCAGATGGTGGACCCGTCCGCCGAGAGCACGATGCCGTCTGGCGTGTTGAACTGGTCCGCCGCGCTCCCGGCGGAACCGAACCGCCACAGCGGCGTCCAGACCTGACTCGCAGCGTCCGGGCGCGACCAGATGGAGATGCGGTTGTTCCCGGTGTCAGCCACCCAGAGCGTCCGCTCGTCGGCCGAGAGCGCCACGCCGTAGGGCTTGGTGAACTGATCGTCGTTGGTCCCGAGGGCGCCAATCGTGTAGATGTTGGTCCAGGCGCCGAGGAGATCGGGCCGCGACCAGACCGAGATGCGGTTGTTGCCGCTGTCCGAGACCCAGACGGTCAGAGTGTCGGCGGAAACCCAGAGTTCCGAGGGGTTCTTGAGGTTGCCGATGCCGGTGCCGTTCGTGCCGAACGTGGTAACGGCGGCCCAGGCGCTGACCAGATCGGCCCGCGCCCAAACGGAAACCCGGTGGGCGGCGTACTCGACGACCCACATGGTCAACTCATCGCTGGAGAGCGTCACGGCGTTCGGCCCCGTGGACACGCCGGTAGAGAACGTGCTGATGCCGGTCCAATCCTGGCTGCTGTCGTTGGGGCGGGTCCAGGTCATGACGCGGTTGTTGTTGTAGTCCGACACCCACATGGTCAGCTCGTCAGCGGACAGGGCGATATCAGACGGCCTGGCGAAGTTCTGCTGGCCGCTGCCGTTCGAGCCAAAGCGCGTCAGGTTGCCCCAGACCGTACTGTTCCGGTTGCGGCGGGACCACACCGAAACGCGGTTGTTGCTGTAATCGGCAACGTAGGCGGTGAGTTCGTCGACGGAAACGGTCAGGTTGTACGGACCGGCGAACTGGCTACCGCCAGAGCCCGGGCCAGAGCCGAAGGTGGTTTCCGGGCTCGTGACCGGCGGGACGTTGACGAAGCCGCAGTTGATCAGGTCGCCGCAGTTGTTGGCGGTGGAGCCGCAGCCATCGAGGCAGGTGATGGCGGGGTCATCGGGCACGCAGCAGGCGCCGCAATCGACGAGATCGCCGCAGTTGTTGACGACTTGCCCGCACTTGCCGTTGCAGACAGTGGTGAGGGAGCTTGGAATACAGGCGACGCACTCGCCCGGCGTCGCGCCCTGCTTGCGGAGCTTCTTTTTCTTCTTCGAGTTCTTGGCGCTGACGGTCTGGCCATTGAGGCAGAACAGCGACTTCTTCTTGCCCTTTTTGTCGGCCTGAGCCTTGTGGCGGCGCTTTGCCGCTTCCGCATCGATGAGCGGAAGCCCAACCGCTGTCAGGAACGGGATGGTGGCAAGGCCGCGCACCAGATCTCGCCGGTCTGCGGACGAGGAGAGTATGTGACGCAAACGGGAGAGGCGAGCGATATCCATGTTCCGAGCGCCTTTCAAACCAACAGGGACACTATCTGCCGGGCCACTGGACAGCCAGAAGTCACGTCCGGCACACATTGGACGGATTTCATTTAAGTCTGACCATGCCCATGCCAAGGCTACCATGTGAAATCTGGTACGCCAATCATTTGTGTCAAATTGTGTCGATGATTATGGCGGATGGTGTGACGCAGGCTACGGGGTCCTGAGGCGGCAGACGCACGGTACCCCGCGCCGGACAAACGACGCGGGGCGTGGCGAGACGGAAAACGGGCTGGGCAGCTAGCTGGAGCCGATGCCGATGCCGATGGCGTCGCGGACTTGCTCCATCTTGGCGGCAGCGCGAACGCGGGCGCGGTCGGCGCCCTCGGTAAGGATGCCGCGCGCGATCTCGGGGTTGGCCGTGAGTTCGGCGAGGCGATCCTGAATCGGGGCCAGCGAGGTGACGACGACATCGGCGAGGTCGCTCTTGAACGCGCCGTAGCCGCGGCCGGCGTAGCGCGCTTCAATCTCGGGGATGGCTTCGCCGCTGAGCAGGCTGTAGACGGTGAGCAGGTTGGTGAGGGCCGGCTTGTCTGGGGCGGCGATGACATCGCTGCCGGAATCGGTGACGGCGCGCTTGATCTTCTTGCGGATGAGATCGGGGCTGTCGGTGAGCGCGATAGTGGCGTTGGCGTTGGCGTCGCTCTTGCTCATTTTCTTGAGGGGGTCCTCAAGCGACATGATGCGGGCGCCGCTCTCCTTGATGTCGGCGGCGGGCAGCACGAAGGTCTCGCCGTAGCGCTGGTTAAAGCGGGCGGCGGCATCGCGGGTCAGCTCGATGTGCTGCTTCTGGTCCGCGCCAACGGGCACGAGGTCGCTGTCGTAGAGCAGGATGTCGGCAGCTTGCAGGACGGGGTAGAAGAAGAGGGCGGAACTGACCTGCTCCTCCTTGCCGCCGGTTTTGTCCTTGAACTGCGTCATGCGGCGTAGTTCGCCGAACTGCGTGACGGAACTGAGCAGCCAGCAGAGTTCGGCGTGCTCGCGCACATCCGACTGGACGAAGATGATCGACTTCTCCGGGGTGAGGCCGGAGGCCAGCAGCATGTTCGCGAGATTGAGGATGTTGCCGCGCAGACCTTCCCGCGTCGTCGCCAGCGAGAGCGCGTGCAGATCGACGATGCAGAAGACGTTGTCGTACTGGTCCTGCTGGGAGGCCCAGTTGCGGATGGCGCCGAGGTAGTTGCCGAGGTGGAAGTCTCCGGACGGCTGGATACCCGAAAAGACCTTCTTGCGCGCCAGAATGGTCCCGGCTGCTGGTGATTCGCTAGAGATGACAACCTGCCCGGCCACGATTCCTCCCGGCGCTGACGATCCGCACACTGGACGCGAAGTATACGGGGCAGGACGCGGCGTTTACTCCGCGCAGGATTCCAGCCAGCGCTCGCCGTAGCTGCGCATGCTGTCCAGCACGGGCAGAAGGGCGTGGCCCTTGTCAGTGAGCTGGTACTCGACGCGCGGCGGCATTTCGGCGAAGCAGGTGCGGTCGACGATCGCTTCTTCTTCAAGCCGGCGGAGGCGATGGGCAAGCGTCTTGGGGCTAATGCCGCCGAGGGAGCGCTGGAGTTCGCCGAAGCGGCGGCTGCCGTTTTGCAGATCGCGCACGATGAGGGGCGTCCAGCGGTCGCCGATGAGGATGGCGGTTCTGGCGATGGGGCAGACCACATTGTCGAGCGGTTTTGCGACGCCAACCATACCGGGAGCCTCGAACGCGGGGCAGTCATGGGCGAGGGAGGCAGATGTTGCCGGGCGGTACGATAGCACGCTCACTCTTGCGGTCGTGGCGAGGATGGCGTTCGTGACAAGGAAACCAGGGTTCCGCCGCGTGACGCAGACGCGCGTGGAGACGATGGAGCTGGCGGCGCCGGCGGTGATCGGGGTGCTGGGGGATACGCACCTGCTGCGCGGAGATGCACGGGCGCGGCTGGGCCCGGTGCTCGATCTGTTCCGGCGGGCGAAAGTCGATCTGATCCTGCACACAGGGGATACGGGCGCGCTGGCGGTGCTGGCGCCGCTGGAGGAGATCGCCCCGGTGGCGGCGGTGCGCGGCAACGCGGACCCGGTCGAGACGCTGGATGCGCTACCGGACCGGGTGCAGGTCATGGTGGGATCGCGCTCCATTCTGCTGCTGCATGGGCACACGGGGCGGACGGCGGTGGCGACGGCGCGGGGAGCGGCGGCTGAGGATATCGACCTGATCGTGTTCGGGCACTCGCATCAGCCGCTGATCGACCGGGAGGGGAGGACGATCCTGTTCAATCCGGGATCGCCGACGGAGCGGCGTTGGAATCCGCACTTCGGGATTGGGCTAGTGACGGTGACGGAGGAGCGGATCGCGCCGGATTTGATCTTGTTTGACGAGATGGCGCATCTAGTGAACGTGGCGGTGTAACGGGAGCTACACGGCCTCGGGCTGGGCGGCGACGAGCGGGATCTCGGGCTCGGCGGCGGCGGGGACGAGCGGGGTGGTGGGCAGGCTGACGGTGGGGATGCCGACGGCGGTGGTGAGGGAGCCGGCGACGCCATCGGGGGTAACAGCGGTGAGGATGACGAAGGTGTCTTCGGCGATGGCGAGCGTTTCCTGCACGAGGGGGAGATCTGACCACGTCAGGGCGCCCGGCTCGATCATGAGCACGATGGCGGCGTTGCTGCGGTTGGGGAAGGTGGCGGCCACCTGACGTAACTGCTCCGCCGAGCGGATCGGCTCGATCTGGCGGACGGAGCGGGCGATGATCTTGGCGTGGAAGAACTGGATGATGATCTTGGCGACGGCGGCAATGGGCACGCTGAGGATCAGGCCCAGCGGCCCGGCGAGGGCAGTGCCGGTGACCAGCACAAAGATCACGGTGAACGGGTTGAGGTGGACGAAGCGCCCGATAACGAGCGGGATGACGAAGGCATCTTCCAGCTGCCGCAGCGCGAAGTAGATCAACCCGATCACCAGCGCCAGCGAGGTGTTGCTCCAGCCGAAGGGCGCGGTGGTCTGAAAGAGCGCGATGGTGACGGCGATAGCGCCGGCGGTCCACGGCCCGATCAGGGGGATCAGTTCAAGGAAGCCGGTGGCCACGGCGACGGAGAGCGCATAGTCCACGCCGAGGATGCGCAGGGCGATGTACGAGGCGGTGGACATGATGACCACCAGCAACGCCTGACCACGCAGGTAGGCGCCGAGGGTGGTGTTGACATCGCTCATCAGACGGTCGAATTCGCGGTGGTACTTGCGGTTGATGGCGTCGCGCAAGGTTTGCATGAAGCGCGGGCCGAAGACGACGAGGTAGAACGACGAAAAGAGGAAGATAAACAGCTCAATGGCGAAGGTGAGCGTGGAGAAGAGCAGCGGCACCGCTTCCGTGCCGACCAGCTCCGCCGCCTGCCGGCCGAAGAGGCGAATGCGGTCGTTGACGGCATCGATATCGACATTTTCGAAGCGGGGATCGGTCTTTTGCCGTTCCTCCACCCACGTATCGACATCGCGCATGACTTCGGGGATCAGCTGGCGCTGCACCTGATCGCTCTGATGCACGAGCAAGGGGACGACGGTCATGACGGCGGTGTAGACCACGAAGCCGAGCATGATGTAGAACGCGAGGGCGACGATTTGCTTGGGCAAACGAGTCTTGCGCTGGATGAAGGCGACGATAGGGTGGAAGAGGTAAGCGGAGATGACGGCCCAGACAAACGGGGCCAGCGCGTGGCGGGCCAGCACCAGCACGATGATGAGGAGCGCGACGCCGATCCAGATGACCGTTGCGCGAGCACGGGATGTGAGCGTGACTTCCATGCAGCGGTCCAGGGTCCGTGACGGTTCGTTGTCACACGCTAGCGCCGACATCGCCGGTCGGTTTCGGGATCAGGCGATGGCAACTCACGATTTGCCCTGTTTGGCGGGCGGATTCTAGCATGGGCGTTCTGCTGCCCCGCCATCCGGGCGCGTTTTCTGCACGAGGAGCTTCCATGCCAGTCAACTTCCGTTTTCCCGGACCGACTCCCCTGCCGCCCCGTGTGACGGAGGCGCTGGGGCACGAGATGGAGCCGCACCGGGGTCCGGCCTTCCGCGCGCTTTTCAATGAAACGCTGGCGATGGCGCGGGCGGCGCACCGCACAGAGCACGATGTGCTGCTGTGGCCGGGGTCTGGTTCGGCGGGCTGGGAGATCGCGGTCGTCAACCTGTTCTCCCCGGGCGACCCGGTGCTGGCGGCGGTGAACGGCAACTTCGGCGAGCGCTTCGCCATGGTCGCGAAACGGCTGGGGCTGGACGTGCGGCGGCTGGATGTGCCGTGGGGCGAGCCGGTGCTGCCGGAGCATCTGCAGGATGCGCTGCGCGCGCACCCTGACGTCAAGGGCGTGCTGCTGGTGCACAACGAGACCTCCACGGGTGTGACCAACCCGCTGCCGGAACTGGCGGCGGTGGTGCAGGAGCACGGAGCGCTGGTGCTGGTCGATTCCGTGAGCGGGATCGGGGCACTGCCGCTGGAGATGGACGCCTGGGGCATCGACATGGTGATGTCGGGGTCGCAGAAGGCGTGGATGTGCCCGCCGGGGCTGACCATCGTGGCGGCTGGGCCGCGCGCGTTTGCGGCGGCGGAGACGGCGGGCTACCCGCGCTTCTTCTGGGATATCACCGACATGCGGGACGCGGCGCGCAAGGGGATGATGCCGACGACCTCGCCGATGACGATGATCTACGGCTTCCACGCGGCGCTGTCGCTGATTCAGGAAGAAGGGCTGGAGCAGGTCTGGGCGCGGCACCGGCAACTGGGCGAGTTCACCCGGCAAGCGGTGCGCGACGCCGGACTGGAGCTGTTCGCGACGCCGGGGTACGAGAGCAACTCCGTGACCGCGTTCCGGCCGCCAGCGGGCGTGACCGCCACCGCGTTCCTCGATGTGCTGCGCAACGAGCACGGTGTGGAGGCGCAATCGGGGCAGGCGCACATGGTGGAAGACATGGTGCGGGTGGGCCACATGGGCTGGGCGCACCTGCCGGACATGGAAGAGGCGATGGCGGCCGTATCCGCGACGACGGCGCAACTGCGGGCCGCGCAGGCAGAACCCGCGACGATTTGAGCGCAGCGCCAACGATTCATCGAGCATTCACGCTTGCGCCCAGCAGGCGCTGGCGCATATACTTGCGTCTTGGACTTTCCGAGACGGGCTCCCATCTGGTGGGAGGACGTAGCGGGAAGTTTGCGGCATGTTCGTTTTTTCGGAAGGCCATATGGACGGAATTGACGTGAGCGAGCGAACAGACGAGGCAACGGCGGACGCAGTGACGTCGGCAAATGGTGTAGCCGACGAGGCTGTGGATACTGCTGTGTCCGTGGAGACGATCGCAGAAGCGGCGACGGCGAATGAAGACGCCGATCTGGACGCGGCCTCGCTCATGGAGCAGTTCCTCAACGATCCCAGCCACGACTACAAGAGCCTGAAGTACGGGGACGTCATGGACGGGGTGATCATGCACCTCGACCGTGAGGAAATCCTCGTCGATATTGGGTCCAAGTCCGAGGGCATCGTGCCGTCTCGCGAGTACTCCAGCCTGACGCAGGAGGAAAAGCAGGCGCTGAATGTCGGGGACACCATTCTGGTGTTCGTGGTCCAGCCCGAGAACCAGGAGGGGCACGCGGTCGTCTCCATTGACCGCGCCCGCCAGGAGAAGAGCTGGCGCCGACTGCAGGAACTGCACGAGGCGAATGAGGTCATCGAGGCCGAAGTCACCAACTACAACAAGGGTGGTCTGCTGGTGAACCTGGACGGCGTGCGCGGCTTCGTGCCGGCGTCGCAGGTGACCGAGATCCGGGGCGGCGACGAGGCGAGCAAGCAGGCCGACATGGCCCGCCTGATCGGCACCTCCCTGCCGCTGAAGGTGATCGAGATCAACCGCCACCGCAACCGGCTCATCCTCTCCGAGCGCCAGGCCGTTCAGGAACGGCGCGACGTGATGAAGGAGCGCCTGATCGAGGAGCTGAGCGAGGGCGAGGTCCGCAAGGGCCGGGTTTCCTCCATCTGCGACTTCGGGGCGTTCGTGGACATCGGCGGGGCCGACGGGCTGGTTCACCTCTCCGAGCTCTCCTGGAGCCGGGTCCGCCACCCAAGCGAAGTTCTGCGCGTGGGGCAGGAGGTCGAGGTCTACGTTCTGGGCATCAACGCTCAGGAGAAGAAGATCGCCCTCTCCATCAAGCGCACGCAGGCCGAGCCGTGGAGCCGCGTGGCCGCCGCCTACGAAGTTGGGCAGCTGGTCCGGGGCACAGTGACCCAGCTTGCCAACTTCGGCGCGTTTGCCCGCATCGAGGATGGCATCGAGGGCCTGATCCACGTCTCCGAGCTGGTTGATGACCGGGTGCAGCACCCGAAGCAGGTCGTGACCGAGGGTGACGATCTCCTGCTGCGCATTATCCGGATCGATCCGCAGCGCCGCCGCATGGGCCTGAGCCTGCGCCGCGCGCTGGATACGCCGGATGCGGATCTGGAAGGCGTCTTCGGTGAGGGCGTGCTGCAGGAGCGCGACGAGCTGATCGAGCGGATCCGGGTGCGCCTGGAGGCCGAGGGTCTGGAACTCGGCGACGCGTTCGAGCCGGGCGCCTACGAGGCGCAGCAGGCGGCGGCGGAAGCTGCTGCAGCGGCCGCGCAGGCCGAGGCTGAGGCGGCGGCGGCCCTGCTGCCCACGCCGATGCCGAACCTGGACAAGTTCAACGAGCCCGCGCAGCCGCGGCCCGCGCAGGCGCCGAAGGCGCGCCGCGAGTCCAACCGGCCGCAGGTTGATCTGCCGAGCGACATGGACGGCGAGATGTCCGCCATGGAGCTGGCCTTCGCGATGGCCGGGGCGCTGGCCGACGCCGAAGAGGATGACGACGACGCCGGTTCCGAGAAGAGCGGCTCCTAGAAGTTGCTCGCGCCGGGGGCAAACCCCGGCGCAATCTCGTCACAATTGATACCCGTTTGTGCGCGGCAGACCAATTACGGTCTGCCGCGTCGCGTTCTGCTGGAACATAACGCCCGGTTCAAACGTCTATCTTTGTGCACGGAGCGCGCGACACCCTCGACAGGGGTGACTATCATTAGCCCATGAACGGTGGCTACCCCGCAGGGCTGTCCACCAAGGGCGACGGGAGACCATGGATGTCTGACAAGTTTGACAAGTTTACCGAGCGCGCCCGGAAAGTGTTGACGCTGGCTCAGGAAGAGGCGCAGCGCTTCAATCACAACTACATCGGGACCGAGCACCTGTTGCTCGGGCTGGTGCGGGAAGGCGACGGTGTGGCGGCGCGCGTGCTCAGTAACATGGGCGTGCAGTTGCCAAAAGTCCGTTCGGCAGTCGAATTCATCATTGGCCGTGGTGAGACCATGGTCATGGGCGAGATTGGCCTGACGCCTCGCGCGAAGAAGGTTATCGAGCTGGCCGTGGACGAAGCGCGGCGACTGAACCACCACTACATCGGCACCGAGCACCTGTTGCTCGGCCTTGTCCGCGAGGGCGAGGGCATTGCGGCGGGCGTGCTGGAAAGCCTCGGCGTGAACCTGGAGAAGGTGCGCGCGCAGGTGATGCAGGTCGTCAGCCAGAGTTCGTCGTACAGCCAGAGCAAGCAGCAGACGAAGACCCCGTACATGGACGCGCTGGGCGTGGACCTGACGGAGGCCGCGCGGACTGGCAAGCTGGGGCCGCTGGTGGGCCGCTCCACCGAGATCGACCGGGTGATGCAGATCCTGTCGCGGCGGACCAAGAACAACCCCGCGCTGATCGGCGAACCGGGCGTCGGCAAGACGGCCATCGTCGAAGGGCTGGCCCAGCGGATTGTCAGCGGCGATGTGCCTGATCAGTTGCAGAACAAGCGGCTCATCG
>JASGGF010000064.1:0-17215 GCA_047605145.1 Thermomicrobiales bacterium
CCATCGGCCTGAAGCGCGCTCATGATGGCGTCGGCGATCTCGCTGGTCAGGCGCTCTTGCACCTGCGGCCGGCGCGCATACCCCTCGACCAGCCGCGCCAGCTTGCTGAGCCCGACGATGCGGCCCTGCGGGATGTATCCGATGTGAGCCACCCCGGTGAACGGCAGCAAGTGATGCTCGCAAAGCGAGGCGAAGGGGATATCCCGCAGCACCACCATCTCCTTGTGCCCCTCGTCGAAGGTCACCGAGAGGTGGCGGCGCGGATCTTCCCATAACCCGGCGAACAGTTCCGTATAGGCGCGCGCTACGCGCTCCGGCGTGCGCTGCAGCCCCTCGCGGTCAGGGTCTTCCCCCACGGCGTAGAGAATCTCGCGTACCGCCTGCGCGATACGCGCCTGATCAACGCCGGAACTCTCCTGTTCGCTCACGCCTCGCCTCCCTCAGCAGCCCGGCGTCGCGTGATCACTACGGACGCGGCATCGAGCAGGGAGCCACGGATGGGGACCTCCAGCTTCGCGACCCTGACGCGCGCCCACGCGATCCGCGCATCGAGCGCCAGCAGGGTGGCGGCGATCTCCTCCGCCACGGCTTCGATCAGATTGCGCGGCTCACCTTCGACGATCCGGCGCACCTCCGTCCACGCCGCGCTGTAGGACACGGTCTGCGTCAGATCGTCGCTCCGTCCGGCTGGCCGGAGATCGACCCCCAGCGCGACATCGACACGAAAGCGCTGTCCCAGTTTGCGCTCCTCCGGGTGGACCCCGTGGTAGCCGTAAAACCGCATCCCGTCGAGGTGAATTTCGTCTGTCTCTGCAAGCTCAACCATGCTCCCAGTATAGGAGCCGCGAGATGCCCGCCATGCGCGGCAGCAATGATTGGGGGTACCCTCATGGCTTGATGCGCTGGCCGTACGCCGGGTGGGTTACAGGAGGCACGTACCGTTGAGCCGCAACCGCATTCTGCTGACAGGCGCTGCCGGGTTCATCGGGTTCCACGTCTCTCAGCGGCTCCTCGCGCGCGGCGACGATGTGATTGGGCTTGACAGCCTGAACGATTACTACGACGTCAGCCTGAAAGAAGCCCGGCTCGCGCAGTTGACGCCGCAAGCGAACTTTCGCTTCGTCCACGCCAATCTGGCGGACAACGCGTCCATGACCCAGACGTTTGCCAATACCGCGCCGACCCATGTCATCAACCTCGCTGCGCAGGCGGGGGTCCGCTACTCGCTGACGAACCCTCACGCCTACGCCGAATCGAACCTGAGCGGCTTCCTGAACGTGCTGGAGGGCGCCCGCGCGATGGCGGTGGAGCACCTCGTGTTCGCCTCCAGCAGTTCTGTCTACGGCGGCAACACGAAGCTGCCATTCGCTACTGATGACATGGTGGATCACCCGCTCTCCCTGTACGCGGCCACCAAGAAGGCCAATGAACTGATGGCCCACTCGTACGCGCACCTGTACCAGCTGCCAATGACAGGCCTGCGCTTTTTCAATGTCTATGGGCCATGGGGCCGCCCGGACGCGGCGTTGACCCGCTTTACCGGCGCGATGCTCGCGGGCGAACCGATCAACGTCTACAACTACGGTCATCACCGGCGCGACTTCACCTACGTGGATGACATCGCCGAGAGCATTGTCCGCGTGCTCGATCAGCCGGCGGCGCCGGACCCGGCGTGGGACAGCGCGAACCCGCGGCCCTCCACCAGCAACGCGCCGTACCGCATCTTCAACATCGGCAACAGCCAGCCTGTGGAATTGCTGTACCTCATTCAACTGCTGGAGGCGGAGCTCGGTGTGCCGGCGGTGAAGAACCTGCTGCCAATGCAGCCGGGCGATGTCGAGGACACCATCGCGGACGTGGCCGAGCTGGAAAGCGCCATCGGGTTCGCCCCCTCCACTCCCATCGAGACCGGAGTCTCGCGCTACGTGGCGTGGTACCGCAGCTATTACGGTGATGGCGGTAAGCCCGGGTGATTTGCCCGCGTTCGTACAGGCCCGTGGCGGCGACCGGTTTTGACATGCGTTGCGGCGGAACACTACCATCGACCGGTCCAGAAGCAGGGGAAGGCTGCTGGACGCCCGCACCTCGTGCGCGACAGGCGCCGACTGCCGTGACCGGACGCCTCGGGTCCTCATGGCTGGCGCCCGGTTCAGCGCATTCGCAATGCATGGCAACGAAGGCGGCAATGTGCTTTCAGCTCGGACATCCACGTTGAACACTCGCGACCTTGACCAGTTGATCCAGAAACTCGAGACACGCACGGCCCGGGTTGGCATCATCGGCCTCGGCTACGCTGGTTTGCCGCTGGCGGTCGCCTTTGCCGAAGCCGGGTTCTCCGTCGTCGGCATCGACCTGCAGGAGAGCCGGGTCAACGCCATCAACGCGTCCGAGTCCTACATCGGCGACATTCCCACCGAGCGCATCGCGCCGCTGGTGGCGGAACGACGCTTGCGCGCCTCAACCGACTACGCCGCGCTGGCCGATATCGACGCCGTCACGATCTGCGTCCCCACCCCGCTCACCGAGGACAAAGGGCCGGACCCCAGCGCGGTGGCGGCGGCGGCGCGCAGCCTGCAACCGTGGCTGCGGGCCGGGCAGGTCATTGTGCTGGAAAGCACCTCCTTTCCCGGCACCACCGAAGAGATTCTGCTGCCGGTCGTGGAAGCGACGGGCCTGAAAGTGGGCGAAGAAATCTTCGTCGCGTTCGCGCCAGAGCGCGTCAACCCGGGCGACACGAAGTACGGCACCCGGAACACGCCAAAGCTGGTGGGCGGCGTCACGCCTGCCTGCAGCGCAGCGGCCACCGCCCTCTACAGCACCATCATCAACGAGGTTTCCAGCGTTTCCTCTCCCCGCGTGGCCGAAATGGCCAAGCTGATGGAGAACACCTTTCGCCAGATCAACATCGCCTTCGCGAACGAAATGGCGATTGTCTGCGAGCGGCTGGGGATCGATGTCTGGGAAGCCACAGCCGCCGCCGCGACCAAGCCATTCGGCTACCTACCCTTCTACCCCGGCCCCGGTCTTGGCGGCCCCTGCATCCCGGTCGTGCCGCACTACCTCGCGTGGAAATCCCGGCAACTGGGGTACGAGCCACGGCTGATCGGGTTGGCCGACGAGGTCAACGAGGCGATGCCGGGCTACGTCGTCGATCTCACCGAGCGGGCGCTGGCGGCGCAGGGTGTGGATTTGGCCGGCGCCAACGTGCTGATGCTGGGGATCACCTACAAGGCGGACGTCTCCGACACCCGCGTTTCACCGCCGATGCAGATTCTCGAGCTGCTGCGTGAGCGCGGCGCGAACGCGCACTATCACGATCCGCTCGTGCCCCACTTCGCCATCGGCGAGACCAACGCCGAGAGCGCGACGCTGGACGCAAGCGCCCTGCAGGCCGCGGACGCAGTCTTGATTGCGACCGACCACGGCAGCTTCGACTGGGAGTGGGTCGTGCGCAACGCGCGGCTGGTGATCGACACGCGGAACGCGACCGCCAGGGTGGACGCAGAACTGCGGGCCACCACGCCGATTGTGCGTCTTGGGACGCCGCTGGGAGAAGGTTGTTGAGCGTGGATCTGGGAACATCCGTGGCGGAGGGGGAGACTGATATCACTCCGTCACACACGTGGTTCATCACCGGCGCCGCTGGTTTCATCGGCTCGCACCTCGCCGACGCGCTCATCGCCCAAGGTGAGACGGTGCTGGGATTGGACAACCTGTCCACGGGCCGGATCGCCAACATCCAGCACCTTCTGCACCACCCCCGATTTCAGTTCGCGCGGGCGGATGTCTCCGACGAAATTGTGATGGATCGGTTGGCCTCCCAGTCCACGATCATCGTGCACCTCGCGGCGGCGGTAGGCGTGGAACTGGTCGTCGAACGGCCAGCGCACACCATCGAAACGAACGTGATGGGCACGGAGTCGGTGCTGAAGGCGGCGCTGCGCTACGGCAACCGGGTGTTGCTGGCCAGTACCTCCGAGGTCTATGGCAAAGGCAGCCGCATCCCGTTCAGCGAAGACGATGACATCCTGCTCGGCCCCACCAGCAAGAGCCGCTGGGGATACGCCGCCAGCAAAATGGTCGATGAGTTTCTCGGCATGGCCTACTACCACGAGCACGGGCTGGAGGTGGTGCCATTCCGGCTGTTCAACACCACCGGCCCTCGACAGTCAAGCCGCTACGGCATGGTGGCGCCACGGTTTGTCGGGCAGGCGCTCCGCAACGAGCCCATCACCATCTTTGGCGACGGCACTCAGCAGCGCTGCTTCTGCGACGTCCGCGACGTCGTGCGGGCGATCATCGCGCTGGCGCTGCACCCGGAGGCGCCGGGCCGCACATACAATATCGGCAACACCGAGGAGATCAGCATCCGGGGCCTTGCAGAGCGGGTTCGGACGGTGACTGGGAGCAGTTCCGAGATTGTCGTCATTCCCTATGAGCAGGCGTACGCCCCCGGTTTCGAGGATATGCAGCGACGGGTGCCGGATATTTCCCGCATCACCGGCCTTGTAGGATGGACGCCGGAAATCACCCTCAACCAGACGCTGGGGCGTATTCGCGACGACCTTGCGCAGCAACACGCCGGCGCCGAGTGCTTCTGAACACGAACGATCCGGCTACGCCGGCAGAGCGACTGCGCGTCATGCGCATCATTTCCCGCATGAATGTAGGCGGGCCGGCCCGGCACGTCGCCATTCTCAATTCGGGGCTCAATCCGGAGCGATTTGAATCCGTCCTGGTTTACGGCGAAGAGGGATCGTCGGAAGGCACGTTGCGGTCCCTGCTCGGACCGTGCCAGCAGACGGTGTCCATCCGCGAGCTAGGGCGAGAAATATCCCCCGTGGCCGACACCGTAACCCTGGGCAAGCTGGTTCGCCTGATACGGGAGACGCGACCGCACATCGTTCACACGCACACCGCCAAGGCCGGGTTTGTGGGCCGCGTTGCAGCGCGGCTGGCGGGCGTGCCGATTATCGTACACACCTATCACGGTCACGTATTTCATGGGTACTTCTCGCCTCGCAAGACCGAGGTCTTCCTGCGACTGGAGCGCTCCTGTGCGCGTTTCAGCACCCGGCTGATCACCATCAGCCCGCGCTTGCGGGAGGAGATTGCGGGGTTTGGGGTCGCGCCGGTCAGCCAGATCGACGTCGTGCCGTTGGGCCTGCACCTGGCCCCCCACGCAGCCTATCCGCGCCGGGAGGGCAGATTCCGCCAGGCTCAAGGCATCCCGGAAGACGCGGTCCTTTTCGGCGCGGTCGGACGACTGGCGCCGATCAAGAACCTCGGCCTGTTGCTGGAAGCCGCGGCCATTGCCAGATCAAGCGAACCGCGAGTGCGGATTGTGCTGGTGGGCGATGGCGAAACCCGGCAGGCGCTGACCGCGCAGGCTGAGACGCTCGGCCTCGCCGATGCGGTGACCTTCGCCGGCTGGCAGGACGATCTGCCAGCCGTGTACTCCGATCTCGATGCGGTCGTGATCTCATCGCACAACGAGGGGACCCCGGCCTGCCTGATCGAGGCGATGGCCAGCGGCGCTCCCGTCATTGCCACCGCTGTTGGTGGGGTTCCAGACATGATCGATGACGGGGTGACCGGCCAATTGGTCCCACCTGACGACGCAAATGCCCTCGCAACAGGTATGCTGCGCATCGTCAAGGAGCCGGATCAGGCTCGTCAGATGGCGGAAAAGGCTCGTAGGGAGGCCCTGGCCCGCTATGACGAGCAGCGACTTGTGTCGGACATGGAACGGCTCTACGAAGAATTGGCGCGAAACGCCGGCCTGATGTCTGTGGGAAGCGCAGGCCGCGAAGGGGAGGGGACGCGCGCATGACCTCGTGGTTGGCGGCAGCGGTTGTTGTCGCGTTTATGGTCTCGCTTCTGGCAACCTGGTGCGTTCGCTGGGCTGCCCGGCGATTTGACTGGCTCGATCATCCCAGCCGGCGCAAGGTTCATACCAACCCCATCCCGCTGATGGGTGGTATTGCCATGTACGCCGGGTTTGTCGTGGCGGTGCCGGTCGCGCATTCGCGGACGGTCTTGCAGGAAGGCATCTACGTCCTGGCGGGCGCGACACTCGTGCTGATCGCCGGCATCATCGACGACCGGCGCGGCATGAGCCCGCGCGTGAAGCTCCTGGCGCAGATCGCCGCTGCGGCTTTACTGGTAATTGGCGGCGTGCAGATCGCCTTCTTTCCCTGGCCGTGGATCAACGCGGCAGCGACCATTTTCTGGGTTGTCGCCATCTGCAACGCAGTCAACCTGCTGGATAACATGGACGGCCTCTCGGGTGGCGTATCCGCCATTGCCTGCGCCACCTTCACCATCCTGGCGTTGCTGAACGGCCAGATCTGGGTTTCGGTGGTGTCGGCGGTGCTCTTCGGGGCGATCCTTGGGTTCCTGTGGTTCAACTGGAACCCGGCCACGATTTTCATGGGTGACGCCGGGAGCCTGCTGCTCGGGTTCCTGCTGGCGGTGCTGGCCATCAAGCTCCGCTTCCCGGGCGTTGATCAGGAGCGCACCTGGATTGCGCCTCTGTTAGTGCTTGCCATCCCGATTCTGGACACCACCCTGGTCACCATTTCCCGGCTCCGCCGGGGGGTTAGCATTTCGGCAGGTGGTCGGGATCACATTTCGCACCGCTTGCTGCGGACTGGCATGAGCGTTCGCCAGGCCGTCGCGACCATTTACGGAGCGGCGCTACTGTGCAGCCTCGTGGCCATCGTCGTGACAATGGTGGCGGACGACCGCACGGCGTCGCTGCTGGTGCTGGCTTCCGGCGTTGTGGGTGTGACGGCGCTGGTGGCGCTGGAACGCCTCGATCTCTCCGACACCGGGCAGGTTGCACGACCACGCGACCAGCGGCCGGTCGCCCGGCTCAAGCAGCGCACGGGCCATCTACTGGAGCGTGCCAGCTAGCAACGCGTGCAAGCAGGGGGCAGAGCTTCGGCTCTGCCCCCTTTTTGGTCTCCATCTCGTGTCGCGGGGAGGTTCAGGCGAGTACCGGCTCCTGCACACTGGCGCGCCGGGCTTCAGCGTGCCAGGCCTGGAACTGCAGCGCGCACCAGAGCGGATGTTGCCAGTTGTTCGAGCCTGCCAAGTGCTGCTCCCAGCGTTCCCGCACCGGGATCGGGTTCAGGTAGCCGTCGGAGCGCATCTGCGCGGGATCGAGCAGGTCGTCCGCCCACTCGCGGAGCGGTCCGCGCAGCCACTGGTCAATCGGCACGCCGAATCCCATCTTGGGCCGTTCGATGAGCGTGCGCGGCACATAGGTGTCCAACACCTGGCGCAGAATCCACTTGCCCTGCCCGTCGCGCACTTTCAACGAGAGCGGCAACGACGCCGCGAATTCCACCACCCGGTGATCCAGCAGCGGGACGCGCGCTTCCAGGCTGATGGCCATGCTGGCGCGATCAACCTTGGTCAGGATGTCGCCCGGCAGATAAGTCACCAGATCGAGGAACATCATCCGCTCGGAAAAGCCGGGGAGCGATGGCCACCGCGTGTCATCCTGCAGGATGGTTAGCGGCTCGCGGCCGCCGGGCACGGTTATCGCTGGCTCCCGCCACTGGGAGACGAGATGCAGGTAGAGATCGGCCTGCGATTGCGCATCCAGCGCATCCGCCAGCTTATGCAGCTTGTCACCAGGCGTGCGCTGCTGCAACGCCGTTGGCAGGAGCGACCCGAACCGGGCGAAGCCGCTGTCCCACGTCTCAGGCGAGACTGAGCGCAGCGCCTTCGCGCCGAGCGTCCGGGCCGGAGCCGGGGCCCAGCTGATACGCTTCCAGATCCCCTCTCCCCACTGGTAGCGGTTGTATCCGCCGAACAGCTCATCTCCGCCATCGCCGGACAGGCTGACGGTCACCCGCTGCCGCGCCAACTGCGAGACGAGAAACGTCGGGATCTGGGAAGAGTCGGCGAACGGTTCGTCGAACATGGCGGGCAAGCGAGGAATGACCGCTTGCGCCTCCTGCGGGGTCACCGTCAGCTCGGTGTGATCGGTCTGCAAGTGCGCTGCGACCGCCGCCGCGTGATCTGCCTCGTTGTAGCCGGGTTCGTTGAAACCGATGGTGAACGTCTTGACCGGGCGGTCGCTCTGCGCCTGCATCAGCGCCACGACGGTCGAGGAATCGACGCCGCCAGAGAGGAAAGCGCCGAGCGGGACATCAGCAACCATGCGCAGCGCGACGGCCTCGCGCAAGAGCGCATCGAGCCGGGAAACCGCTTCAGTAGGGCTTCCGGTGAACGGATTCGCCTGCCCGTGCGCCGCCACCTCCTGCGCGCTCCAGTACGCCTGCGGTTGCGCAGCCTGGTCATCATGGCTGCGCAGGGTCAGAATGGAGCCGGGCGGCAACTTGGCAATGCCCTGGTAGATGGAGAATGGATCGGGCACGTACGCGAAGCGCATGAAGAGCGTCAGCGCGTCGCGGTCAATCTCCCCGCGGAAGGCGGGGTGCACCGCCAGCGCCTTCAGCTCCGACCCGAACATGAACACGCCGTTCTGCCAACCGTAGTAGATCGGCTTGATGCCGAGACGGTCACGGACGAGATGCAACTCGCGGCGTTGCCGGTCCCACAGCGCGATGCCGAACATGCCGACGAAGCGCTGTACGGCGTCACGCAGCCCCCACTCCTCGACGGCGGCCAGGATCACCTCGGTATCAGAGCCGCCCCGGAACCGGTGACCCCGCTGCGTAAGTTCCTCACGCAGGGCTACGAAGTTGTAGACCTCGCCGTTGTAGATAATCTCGTAGCGGCCGCTGGCGGAGGTCATGGGCTGGTGGCCGAGCGGCGACAGATCGACGATGGCGAGGCGGCGAAAGCTCAGCCCCACGCCTGCGGTCTCATCCACCCACTCGCCGGCATCATCCGGGCCCCGGTATTCGATCTGGAGGGCCATGGCTTGCGCAAGACGCCGTAGCGCGTCGTCCGCCGAGTTAGCCGGTTGCCAGAAGCCGCAGATGCCGCACATGGTTCACCTCGATGCCGCCAGGATCAGGCAGCAGCTCGTCGCAACGCTTCGGCCAGGATCGGAGCGGCCATCTGTAAAGAGTACGACGTTTCCACCTTGCGCCTGCCGTTGGCGCCCATCTCACATCGCAAGCCAGGATCATTGGCCAGCGCGAGCAGCGCCTCAAACCATGCTTCCGGCGACGAGGCCAGAAACCCGTTCGCGCCGGGGGTAACGATCTCCGCATTGACGCCCACCGGCGAGGCCACCACCGGCAAGCCGCACGCCATGCATTGAATCAGTTTGAATCCGCTCTTCCCTCGCTCGAACGGGGAATCAACAAGCGGCATGCAGCCGACATCGAAGCTCCCGATGTCCGATGCCTCGCTGGATTCCGACCACGGGCGGGCATCGACGGTGATTCCCGGCCCGAGGTCCACCTTCCCGGCGCCTACGCACCGCAAGGTCGTTGGGTGGATCTCCGAGAGCGCCTCGAGCGCCGGTCGCAAGAGGTGAAGGTTGGAGGATGTCGCCGGAGAGCCGATCCAGCCAACCACAAAGTTGCCAGAATCACCCGACGATGGCGCGGCCAGCGGGTAGCGATCCAGATCGACCACGGTGGGCACGATTTCGACCCGTGGCGCTCCGGCCGTACTGGCCCGTTCGGCGATGGCAGCATTGCCGGCCACCACGAGAGCGCTCCTCGCCATCAGCTGGTCATACTTGCGGCCGAGCACGCGCCGCACGAACGGCGACGCGTGCAGGTCATACCGGTGGTACATCGCGTCGTCCAGATCCAGCACATACGGCACGCGTGCGGGCAGCAGGAGGTCGTCCCACCATCCCGGAGCCCACGGGAACAGGTCGTACTGAAGCCAGATGAGGTCGAACTGCTGCGCACGCAGGAGCGTCGAAACACGATGCCCATATGCCGCAATGATTCGGCGACGGTCCTGTGCCTGATGCGCATACAACCGCCTCACGTAGTCGTCACCGAGCAGCGAATCGACCGTGAGGGAGAACCCCTGCCGTTCCAGGAAGGGCAGATATTGATGAAAGCGCAGCCTGGCGCTGGCCGCCAGCGGTCCGTAGCGGGTCAGTATCAACACACGGAGGGGCGCCATCACCCTCGCTCCAGCGCTCGGCGCCACCCGGTTCTATGCGCTGGTATGGAGTTCCTGGCGATCACGGCTGGGACGCATTCCTGGCGGTTACCGACGTGGATTTGACGATGAGCCCCTGCCCCGTGGGCAGCGCCAGGGGAACTTCGGGCCGGTCCTGGAAGAACGCGTCCACGATCTTGCGCTGGTCCGCAAACTCGTACTGCGTGTAGTCATCCATCACGATCATCCCGGAGGGCAGTAGGCGATCATAGACATACTCCAGGGCGCGCAGCGACGGCGCGCTGGCGTTGAGATCAAGGTGGCAGAACGCAATCGGACCCGTTTGCACGGTCTCAAGCGTATCGAAAACATCGCCCGCCACGATGTCAAACGTGTCCGGCCACCGCCCTAGCACCGACTTCACGTGCGCAATGCTGGTATCTGCCAGGCGTCCGCCGAACCCGGCGTCCGTCTCGGCGGTGGTCAGATTGCTCTCTGGAATTCCGGCGTACGTATCGAAGAGATAGAACCGCTGCTCCTTACGCAGGGGCGCCTGATCCAGGATCATGAAAGCGCACCCTCCGCGATACACCCCAAACTCGACAAACGCGCCGGGGAGCGCCGCGCATTGCCGCGCGCATTGAGTCATGATCCACATACGCCAGCGCACATCGAGCGCGCGGCCTTGCCACCACCACTGGATGAGTTCCTGATAGGCCCGCTCGAATCCGGCGTCGTCCCGGAAGGGCGAATAGTGCGCGGTGGCCATGCCATCACTCAGGTACTCGAACCCGAGCGCACGGCGCATCAATCCGCTCCGCCGCGTGAGGTCCCGAACATTCCGCGCAACGAGCGCGGGGGCTCTCAGGGCCGCTGGCATTTGCTCGATACGAGATCCGGGGTAAACCTTGAGGTCCATGCGTACTCCGGTCGCCTGTCAGTAGACGAGTCGCTGATCAGCTCTGCCCAGGAACATGATGCAGCAGCGCTCGACCAGATGAAAGGATGGTGTGCCGCTCGGCGCGTGTCAGCCCCCAGATCCAGACAACCGGAGGGTAGCAGAGCACGAATATCGTCCAGCACGCTACCCGAATCTCGAACGAGACATTTCCACTGAGCGCCAAACCAAGCAACCAAGCAACGCCGATAGGCATCAGCAAGCGTTTCGCCGCCTGCCTGCCCTCCGGAAAAACTGAGTGGCAGACAGCGAGGATCAGGAGCGCGTCAACCGTTGCCCGCAGCGACCAGGCGAGCGCCGCGCCGGTGATGCCCCTGTGCGTGACGAGGACCCAAAGCAAGCCCAAATACGGCAGCACCTCCAGCGCGTGCAAACGGGCCGTGAGGTCGGGACGCCCCGATCCCTGTATCAAACCAGAGGGAGCCTGCGCCAGACAGTTGACAAAAACTCCGACCGCGAGCCATCGCAGTAATGCCGTGCTCTCTTCGGCGAATGCAGGCCCCAGCCACAACGAGAGGCCTTCAGGCGCCAGCAAGAGCGCGGCCAACGCCAGTGGCGTGGCCGCGAGTCCGATTACCCGAAGGCCCCACTGGTAAGTTTGGAGCACCACGGCGCGGTTCACCTGGTAGTTCGCCGAAAAGACAGGGAACAGCACACTGCAAACTGCCGACGCCACAATGCCGATTCGCAGCACCATGTCATAGGGCACGGTGTAGTAGGTCACCGCGCCGACAGAGAGCAATGCGCCAATGACGAAGCGATCAAAATAGGTCAGGAACGGGCCGATGATGTTGGACACCGTGAGCCATCCCCCGAAGCGCAACGTGGGTCCGGCGGCGCGGAGGCGAGGCATTTGGGGTGGCCAGAGCGCGGGCATGCCGATCACACACAGCCCAAGGTAAACGCACCACGTCAACAGCCGCGATACCAGGAGCGCCGCCATGGCCAACACCAGGCTGCGTCCAAACGGCAAGGTCACGAGAGGCGCGACGAGCATTAGCGACCAGGTGATGGAGTTCATGACGCCAACAGCGCGAAAGCGCTGCTGCGCCTCCAGGATGCCCCGCATGCCCGCCGATGTCGTGATCAGCGGCAGCGTCACCGCGACGATCTGGAACGACCGCATGGCTTCCAGATGTAACTCCGGGGGAACCTTGAACACCGCGTCAACGAGCGTTGGAGCGAGCAGGAACATGGCGACCACGCTGAGAGAGCCGATCAGCACCATCACCGTCATGGTGCTCCAGATCAGCGCTGGAACCTCGTCAGGCGCGGCGGGCAAACGCTCGGAGACGACTTTCGTCAGCGCGCGGCCTAACCCCAGATCGAAGATGCCCGAGTACCCGATCAGCGCCCAGGCGAGCGACAAGACGCCGAACCGGTCTGCCCCGAGCGCCTGCGTCAGAATCGGGAAAGCCACCAGCGCCAGTGGCAGCGGCACGATGTACCCTACCAGGCTCCAGATCGTGTTCCGTACCAGGTTAGGGCGCGGCGGACCGATCAGCGTATCCGCATCGCCCAATGCAGCGTCGCTCACGCTGTCGCTGCGCCCGCCGGGGTTCGGAAACCGTGGCGCAGCACGTTCGACTCACGCATCCAGCAGCGCGTCCAGGCGGCCGAAGCGTTGCGGGTTGCGGCGGACGAGCGCCTGCAGCGCGTAGACCACACCGAACCCGCTAAATACCAGCACCGATGGAATGATCATGCTGCGGTGCCGGACTAACGTGCCCAGATTCCCCTGCGTCAGCGCCAGCAGCAGACTGATGCCCCCAACATAGAGCACGATGGGAAGGTACGCGCGCCACTGGGCTCTCCATGACACAATGAGCGCCACCACCGCAAATGTGACGGCAACATACCAGCACAGCATCTCGGGAATCGTTGCGCGCTCACTCAGCCGCGTGGCGGTCCAGGGAAACGGCGCGGCGGCGGCGTACATTGCGCCATGAGGCAGCCACGCCACCAGCTCCTTCACGGACCGGCCAGCCAGGGCCATGCCTTCTGTTGTCCCCACGCCAGCGCATTCGGCCAGCAGCTGGTCGTTGTCTTCCCCAAGAAACGAGCTATCCGCATTCATGGCGGCACAACTTCGTTGCTGGTTCAGGCGGGCGGGATCCGTAAGCAACCATTTCGCGGCGGCGCTGGTGACCACGAGCGCCACACAGCCAACCACAAGGAGGGTCACGACGAGCCACTTTCTCGGCCAGCGCGATGACTGCACGGCGATCGAGAACGGAGCGATGATGCCGATCATGGCCTGGACATAGTCGCGGAGGCCACCCAGCAGCGCAAGCGCGACGAAGAACGGGATAAGCCAGATTTTTCGGGTGGTAGCGATGAGTTCGATGAGCAACCACAGCACCAGCATGATGGCCAGACCGAACATCGTGTCTTTCAATCCGGAGATTGCCCAGAGAAAGGTCGAGGGAAACAGCAGCGCGGCCACGCCCGATGCGACCGCTGGCCGCGAACCAAAAATCCGCCAAGCGATCATAAAGACCAAACCGACGGTAAGTCCGCCCAAGACGGAGTTGAGCAGTTTGATGGCCAAGGGGTGATGGCCAATCACAAAGAAGATGGCCGCTTGCGTGTAGGTAAACACATTGAGGAGATAAGCTTCGACCGGGTTGACACCGGGTCCGATACCATGCCACAACTCGGCCTGCGCCCATGCGACCTGATCGTACCCGCGCTCATCCGGGTTGAAGAATCCGTCGCCGCCATTGCGGAGCAAGAGCGAGTGCAGCACGACTGCCCCCACGGCCCGCAACGCTATCGCGACGACGACCAACGCTGGCAGAAAGCGGACCGGTCCGACGCGGAACGCCAATGCTGCTCGAAGGGAACGCTCCGGAGGCAAGTCCGAGAGCATGGAGTCGTTGACATCAACCCCTGGCTGCATCACGCGCGTCGCACTGTCGTCCGTCAAAGCCCCTGCCATTCCTCAACCAGCTTAGTCACTACCATTTCACCCGAAGTTGCAACCATGATAGCGGCGCGCCAAAACTTGAGGAGCGAAATCCCGTGATGTGCAAGACGCGCGCTGACGCGAGCCGGGGCCTACCATCCGCCGGACTCAGCGTGATCAGGCAAATGGAGCATTGCTTGCCCCGGCCAAAGTCGGCGACTGCCATCTCTGGCGGATGACAGTGGCCTTTCCAACCGAACCGCTCACCCGCTCCGGGCGCGGCCTTCGCAGATTAGCAATTGCGTTGCTTTCGATCTGGGCGATTATTGTGACAGCCCTGGGGCTCCGGCTGTCCGGCGTCTTCGAGGCGGCCGGCGGCTCCGAAGCACTGTCACTACCTCTTTCAATGACCCGGGCAACGCTCGCAATCACGGGGGTAACCTTATTGCTCGCTGTCCTGACGCTCCTGATCCGCCCGGCCTGGCTGCTCAACGTGCTCTCAGGAGCATCACTTCTGGCAGTGGCCAGCGTGGCTGTGGTGACTGGCGCCACGGGCGCGCTTCTCGCGGCCATCATCATCACCGGCCTGGCTGTCGCGATTGGACATCTGCTGCTCTGCTTGATCCGAAGCGCCCCCACGCTGATCGTGACACGCGTGGCACTGGATCTGGCCCTGGGATTCGCCGCGCTGGGATTGCTGTGGTTTGTGCTAGGGTCCGTCGGCCTGCTTGCGCCCCTGCCCACTATTTTGGGCTCCCTGGCGCTCCTCGCCGCACTGGGCTTGTTGGCTCGCAACCGGGGCACGCTCCCCGTCAGCCGGCCCATGAACGGGGCGCTCCCCCCGGCTGGGTTTCTCCCGGGGCTCGCCCTGGCAGGGATCTGGGGCATCGTGCTCTTTGCGGCCCTCGGCGCGTTCGTGCCCGAGTCGCAGTCGGATGCCATCAAACAACATCTCCCGATCGCACGCGAATTCTGGCAAGCTCACCGGATCTTCTCCATCGAATCGATGCCGGTAACGTCACAGTCTATCCAGCAGCATTTGCTCTTTTCGGTAGCGTACGGATTCGGGGGGCCGATAGCGCCGCAACTCTTGCAGGCAGTATTCGGGTTGGCGGCAGTACTCGGGGTAGCTGCGCTTGCGTGGGAGTTGGAGGGACAGGTTGCGGCAGTTTGCGCCGCGGCCATCTACGGCCTCGCGCCAATCGTTCTCTGGGAATTTGGTCACGCATTCATCGATGTGCTTCCCGTTGTCCTCACCACCGGCGCCGTCCTGTGCCTCTTGCAGTGGCAAATGACCGCAGATCGCGTCTGGCTCATACTTGCGGGCGCACTCTGCGGAGTCGGCATCGCCACGAAACTGACGGTGACAGCGGTTGTCGTGGCCATTGTGGTCAGCATTGCAATCGTCGGGCGAGCGCCCTGGCATTGGCGGGACCGCGCGAGCAGCGTCGCGTTCTTCGGCCTGGGAGCGCTGACTATTCTCCCCTGGCTCATCGTCAACACCGCCATGACTGGCAGAATTTACGGGACCGAGGCGCTTATGGCACGTCTGGGGGCTTTGGTCGCCAGCGCCTCCGCGCACGTCTCGACACCGCCCGATGCCCGCAGGCTCACCCAGCCATTGGCGCAAGTCGCCATGTCTGAGCAGCAAAACCCGGCGCGCCACGGGCTCCGCGACTTTATCACCATGCCCTGGCTGCTAACTTTTGACGCCGACACCTTTGCGTTTCCCATCATTGGCCGCGGTGAGTTGGGCATCGCACCGCTGGTGCTTGCCCCGTTCACCCTGCTCCTGCCGCGCCGGCGCACCACGGCGTTGCTCATGATGATCGTGGCGGTTTCCTTCGTGCTGTGGTGGCTCACCCCACTCCAGATTCTGCGGCACCTGCTGCCGTGCTTCGCGATCGCCGCTGCACTGATGGGCGCCGCTGCGGCGCGAATCCTGAGCGGCTGGACGAACGGGTGGCTGGCGCGAGCCACTGCCATTTCGCTTGCCGCTTGCCTCATGGTGTCTCTGGTGATCACGCCGGTGTTCTTCCTGATCAGGCCACGCGCGGCGATTCCTGTGGACTACTTGATCGGCCATGAAGATCGGGCGGCCGTACTGGCATCCTCGATTCGGACGGCAAAGGTTATTCAGGCGGTCGACACCTTTGTTCCGCCAGGTGCGCCTGTCGCGTATCTGGGGCGAGTAGCCGATGCGCCGCAGCTGTACACCGAGGCGCAGCTTGTCTACCTCGATCTCAACAACGCCGGAGACACACCCGAGGCAACGCTTGAGACGCTGAGCCGGCTCAACATTCGGTATGTCCTTTGGGAACGGTCCAACGGATCCCTGTTCAACTCCAGTGTGGTTCTTCGCTCCACGCCATTCCTCCGGCAGTACGCGCGGATCCTGGCGGCCGACGACGACGCGTACTTGTTCGAGATTCTCCATAGTGGTGACACGACATGGGGCGAAGCGCAGGTGACGAATCTGCTCCAGGATTCCGGCTTCCAGCACGTGAAGGGAAAGAAGTCCGCGTGGGAGATTGAAGGACAGCCCCAGATCGATGAGGGTACCGTCACGCTCTCGCGCAAATCGTCCATAGCCCAGAGCACGCCGGTCCAGCCCGGCGTGGCCTACATTCTCGAAACACCGGTGCGATGTCTCGAAGAGTCCGGGCGCGCAGTCCTCACCTTTCATTGGCTGGACTCCGCCGGTTCAGAACTCGGGACTGTCTCGGAAGCTGTCTCACCGGGGCAGACGGTTTCCGACCAGTTCCTCTGGCGCCGGGCTCCTGATAAGGCGGCATCCGTTCGAACGGTCATCTCCATGTCCGGCTCAGGCCGATGCGAGTTTTCGGGCGCCGTGTTGTATGCGCTACCGTAAGCTGAGGGGGCGCGACGCTGGCCTGGGCGAAGATCGGATGCCACCCCGGGCAATGAACGACAATGTGCCCCAATGCTGACCGACGGACCGCCAATGCCAGCGCACGACGACGCGCACGTGCTGCAACACGCTTCACGCCAGCCCGCCTGGTCTGGCTGGCGCGGCGAGTGGCCCCTGGCGGCGGCGCTGCTGATTGTCGCGGTGGTGAGCTACGCCGTGCTGCGGGATGTGGCGTCGTTCATTCGCGGCGATTGGCCGACGATGTTCGTGCCGCCGTACAGCTTCCTCGGCGACCGGCTGCGCGATCTGGCTATTCCCGGTTGGAACCCGTACCAGTTCTCCGGCCAGCCGTTCGCCGCGGATCCCTCGTCCGGCTGGGGCTATTTCCCGGCCATGGCCTTCTACACGGTTCTGCCCCCGCTGC
>JASGGF010000065.1:0-17182 GCA_047605145.1 Thermomicrobiales bacterium
GCAAAAGCCCCTCTCCCGCGCAAGTACTTCGGGAGAGGGGTTGGGGTGAGGGCTTTTTTTCCGTCACCCCGCCACCACCGGCGGCCGCACGCCGGCCCACGGCTGCAACGCCTCGAAGGCGGCAGCGGCGCGGAGGACGCGTCCGTCTTGCCAGCGCGGCCCCACGATCTGCAGGCCGATGGGCAGGCCGTCCGCCGTGAAGCCGGCGGGCACGCTGGCTGCCGGGTCGCCGGTCAGGTTGAACGGGAAGGTGAAGGCAGTCCACTGCATCCCGGTCACCGGCTGCCCGCCGACCTCTGGCGGGAAGTTGATGCCGACCGAGAAGGGAGGCAGCGTCATGGTGGGGGTGAGCAGCAGGTCGTAGCGTTCGAAGAAGGCGGACCCCGTCTCGATCAGGTCGCTGCGGGTGGTTTGCGCGCGCGCAATGTCGAAGGCGGTCACGGAGCGACCTGCCTCCTCGATCATCTCCAGCCCCGGGTCCAGCTTGCCGCGCCATTTCGGCAGCAGATCGTGGATCATGCCGCCCAGTAGCGCGTAGAAGAGCGTGTGGAACAACTCGTAGGGATCGGGCCAGCCGGGGGCCGCTTCCTCTACCGTCGCGCCCAGTTCCTCGAAGCGGCGCGCGGCGCGCTCCGTGATCGCGCGCACCTCCGGGTCGACCGCCGCGTAGCCGAGGTCGGGGCTCCACGCCACGCGCAGTCCCGCGATGCCGCCGTCGCAGGCGTCCACCAGTTGCGGCGGCGGACCCGGCTTGCTGAACATATCGCGCGGGTCATAGCCCGCCCACGATTCGAGCATCAGCGCGGCGTCGCGCACGGTGCGGCTGAGCGGCCCCTCCGAGACGAAGGTCGGGACGAGGCCGCTGGGCACGAGCGGCACCATGCCGAAGGTCGGCTTGATGCCGAAGACGCCGCAGAAGCTCGCTGGCTGGCGGATGCTGCCGCCGCCGTCGCCGCCCGCCGCAATCGGCCCCATGCCGCAGGCCACCGCCGCCGCCGAGCCGCCGGAGGAGCCCGCCGCTGTGCGCTCCGTGTTCCACGGGTTGCGCGTGGGGCCGAAGAGCGGGTTGTCGGTCGGGGATTTCCAGCCGAACTCGGGGGTGTTCGTCTTGCCGAGGATGATGGTCCCGGCCTGCTTCATCTTCGCCACGACCGGCGCATCGAAATCGGGGACGTCATGCTCATGCGTGAACGAGCCGTGCGTGGTGCGGATGCCGGCCGTCTCCGCGAGGTCCTTGATGGCGACCGGCACGCCGTCCAGCGGGCCGAGCACGGCGCCAGTGGCGAACCGCGCGTCTGCCGCTTCGGCGGCGGCCATCGCCAGATCGGCGACGACGGTGACGTAGGCGTTCACCGCCGGGTTGACGCGCTCGATCTGCCGCAGCACGGCGGCGGTCACCTCCGAGGGGCGGAGGGCGCGAGCGCGGTAGGCCGCGCCGAGTTCGACGGCCGAGAGGTAGCACAATGCCTCATCGCCGGAGGAGAGTTCGGGAACAGAAGCGTTCACGCTGCGAAACTCCTTGTGCGGAAATGCCAAGGCCGGATTTGGCCCCGATGCGTAATACTCTCATTGCAATCCGAATTGCGCGCCCACTACTTCCTGCTTCGCTTTCCCAAGCGCCGGATTGCGTGTGCATTGCGTGCGAGGCCGGGCCGTGGGTCCGGCTGGCGGCGCGTCAGGCAGGGAGGCACCGTAGATGCTCGCAGGCTACGTGGCGCGCCGGTTGCTGGGGGCCATCCCCGTGCTGCTCGGCGTCTCCATCGTGGTCTTCCTCTGCATGCAGCTGGTGCCGGGCGACATCGCCAAGGCGCTGCTGGGGCCGCTGGCCACCGAGCAGAGCGTCGCGGAGTTCCGCCACTATCTCGGACTGGATCAGCCGATTCCGGTGCAGTACCTGAACTGGCTGGGCCGCGCCCTGCAGGGCGATCTCGGGCGCTCGTTCTCCAGCAACATGCCCGTCTCCGACCTGCTGCAGGACCGCCTGCGCAACAGCGCCATCCTGCTCGCCGGCGCGCTGGTCATCGCCATCCCGCTCGGCATCGGCGTGGGCATCATTTCGGCGATCCGCTCTGGAGCCACCTTCGACCGCGCCGCCATGGGCGGCACGCTGGTGCTGGCCAATATCCCCACGTTCGTCTTTGGGCTGGGGCTGGTCATCATCTTCGCCGTGAACCTGCGCTGGTTTCCGGTGCAGGGGATGTATGACCTGCGCGGCGAGGGCGGGCAGTTCGACCTGCTGAAGCACCTCGTGTTGCCAGCGTCCACCACCGCCATTCCGCCCGCCGCCATCATCGCCCGGCTGGTGCGCAGCACGATGCTGGAGACCATGAATCAGGAGTACATCAAGGCGGCGCGGGCCAACGGCCTGCCGGAGCGAACGGTGACCATGCGCTACGCGCTGCGTAACGCCATGCCGCCCATCGTCACCATCACCGGGTTGCAGATCGGGTTCCTGCTCGGCGGCGCGGTGTTTACCGAGTACATCTTCGCGTGGCCGGGGGTCGGCGACGCCATCTACAAGGGGATCATGGCCCGCGACCTGACGGTGGTGCAGGGCGCGGTGCTAGTGGTGGCCGTCTGGTTCGTGCTGGTGAATCTGGCGGTGGATGCCATCAACCTCGCGCTCGATCCACGGTCGAGGGGGTAGGGGAATGGCTGTTGTTGCATCCGCCGTCCCCGAGACGCAAGCGCCCCCGGCGCGGCCATCGCGCCTGCGCGAGGGGTGGGAGCGCTACGCCAGCGACCCGGTCGCCGTCGTCGGGCTCATCATCCTGCTGGTCGTGCTCTTCGCCGCGATCTTCGCGCCGTGGGTGGCGCCCTACGACCCCGACTTCCAGTACGAGGGCCTGCGCCGGGCCGCGCCGGGGGTGGATGGCCACCTGCTGGGCACTGATGAGCTGGGCCGTGACATCCTGAGCCGCCTCATTTACGGCGGGCGTCTCTCGCTACTGGTCAGCGTCACCCCGACCGTCATTGCGGCGGTGATCGCGCTGGCGCTAGGGCTGGTGGCAGGCTACCTCGGTGGAAAGCCGGAGCAGATCATCATGCGCGCGCTGGATGTGCTGTTCGCTTTCCCGGTGGTGCTGCTGGCGATCCTCATCGCCGGAGTGCTTGGCCCCGGCCCGCGCAACCAGATTATCGCCATCACGTTCATCCTCATCCCGTATATGGCGCGGGTAGTGGCCGGGCAGGTGAATACCCTGAAGCGGCAGGACTTCGTGGAGGCGGCGCGGGCCACCGGCGCCGGCCCGCGCGAGATCATCCTGCACGAACTGCTGCCGAACGTGGTCGGCCCGCTGATTGTTTACGCCACGGTGCTGGTTGGCTTCATGATCCTGACCGCCGCCGGGCTCTCCTTCTTCGGGCTGGGCGCTAGCCCGCCGGCGTCCGACTGGGGGTACATGGTCAACTCCGGCAAGGGCTCCATCTCGACCGCGCCGCACGTGGTCATCATGCCGAGCATCATGATCGTGGTCGTGGCGCTGGCCTTCACCTTCATCGGCGATGGCCTGCGCAACGTGCTCGATCCGCAGGGGCACGCGCCGAAATGACGGAGGAACGCACCGATCAGGGCCGCATTGCTGGCGACACGCTGCTCGATGTTAGCGGGCTGACCATTGCCTTCGGGCAGCGGCGGCGACCGCCGCGCCCGGTGGTGGAGGATGTCGCGTTCCGGGTGCGGCGGGGCACCGTGGTCGGCATCGTCGGCGAGTCCGGCTCCGGCAAAACCATGACGGCCAACGCCATCATGCGCCTCCTTCCGGCCGGCGGACGCATCACCGGCGGCGAGATCACCTTCGACGGCGCGCCGCTGCTGGGCCTGCGCGAGGAGGAGATGCGTCGCCTGCGCGGCAAGCGGATGGCGATGATCTTCCAGAACCCGATGACTTCGCTGAACCCGGCCTACACCATCGGCCGCCAGATGAGCGACATGCTCATGCACCACGAGGGGCTAACCCGCGAGGCGGCGCTGGCCCGCGCCCGGGATCTGCTGGCGGAGGTCGGCATCCCGGCGGTGGAGCGCCAGATTGTCGCCTACCCGCACCAGCTCTCCGGCGGCATGCGCCAGCGCGTCATCATCGCCATGGCGCTCTCCTGCCAGCCCGACCTGCTGATCGCCGACGAGCCCACCACCGCGCTGGACGTCACCATTCAGGCGCAGATCCTCGCCCTGCTCGATGAGATCGCCGCCGACCCCAACCGCGCCATCCTCTTCATTTCGCACGACTTCGGCGTAATTGCCCGCCTCTGCGATGAAGTCGCGGTGATGTACCGCGGCCGCGTCGTCGAGAGCGGCGGGGTGCGGCAAGTGCTGGAGGCGCCGGAGCACCCGTATACAAGGGCGCTGCTGGGCGCCATCCCGCGTCCCGGCCAGAAGGGGACGCGCCTCGCCACTGTCGATGAGCAGTTGCTGGCAGGGGGCCGCGCGTGAGCGACACGCCACTGCTGCAGGCCAGCCACCTCGTCAAGCACTTCCCGGTGATGTCCGGCTCCTTCTTTGCGCGGCAGACCGGCGTGGTTCACGCCGTCGATGACGTCTCGCTGAGCGTGCCGCGCGGGCGCACGGTCGGGCTGGTGGGGGAGAGCGGCTGCGGCAAGAGCACCGTGGGCCGCCTGTTACTGCGCCTGATCGACCTCACCTCCGGCCAGATCGACTTCGCCGGGCAGGACCTAACCGCCGCCAGCAGCAGTGAACTGCAAACGTTGCGGCGGCAGATGCAGATCGTCTTTCAGGACCCGCACTCCTCGCTGAACCCGCGCCGCACGGTGGGCGAGATCATCACCCGGCCGCTGGTCATCCACGGTGTCGCCTCGTCGCGCGCAGCGGAGGCGCAGGCGGGGCCGCTGCTGGAGCAGGTCGGGTTGGGCGCGGCCATGCAGGACCGCTACCCGCACGAGTTCTCCGGTGGGCAGCGGCAGCGCATCGGTATCGCGCGGGCGCTGGCGCTGCGCCCCTCCTTCATCGTGCTGGATGAGCCGACTTCATCGCTCGATGTTTCGGTGCAGGCCCAGATTCTCAACCTGTTGAACGACCTGAAGCGCGATCTGGGCCTGACCTACCTGTTCATCAGCCACAACCTGAACGTCGTCGAGTACTTCTGCGACACCACCATCGTCATGTACCTCGGGCGCATCGTGGAGGAAGGCGCCAGCGACGAGGTGCTGCGCGAGCCGCTTCACCCGTACACGTGGGCGCTCGTCTCGGCGGTGCTCGTGCCGGAGGTCGGCAAGCAGCGGGAGCGGCTGGTGCTGAAGGGGGATGTCCCCAGCCCGATCAACCCGCCTTCCGGCTGCCGCTTCCACACACGCTGCCCGTGGGCGATGCCCATCTGCCAAACGGTCGACCCGCCGCTGCGCGAACACGCGCCGGGGCGGCGGGTGGCGTGTCACCTGTTTGATGAATCCACGAGTGAGCAGGCCGGGTCTCCCGGCGCGATGGCGAAAGGAGGCGCCTGAAACGCCGAGAAGCCCTCACCCCCAACCCATCTCCCGATGCGCGGGAGAGGGGAGCCGACCTGCGGCGATGTGGGGGAATCTGGCGTTGCCACGCCGAACTCGACACAGGCGCCGTGGGCGAAAGCCCCTCTCCCGCGCATCGGGAAAGGGGTTGGGGTGAGGGCTCTCCGGAGCCATGCTCCCCCGCCACGGGCAGTTGGCTCCATGCGCTTTTGACAGGTTCGAAACGCGGCGAAGCGCAGTGGTACAAGCAGTGAAGGAGCAACCCATGGACCGGTTTCTGGGCAGGCAGCTTTCCCGGCGCGGCGTGTTGCAGGGCACCGCGGCCACCGGCGCGGCGGCGCTGCTGGGCGGTATCGGGCAGGCGCAGGCGATTGGCGCGGGCGGGCGGCTGCGTGTGCTGAGCGCGGCGGCGCTGGCCGAGGGGGGCAGCGGCACGCTGATCGTCGGCATCCCGACCGCTCCCGACATCTTCGATCCGCACGCCACCGGTGGCTGGGACACCTACAAGCACACCCTGCAGATGTTCGAGGGGCTCTCCCGCGAGAACCTGACCGACCCGGAGAGCACCTTCCCGGTGCTGGAGCCGGCGCTGGCCGAGAGCTGGGAGATCTCCGACGACGGGCTGGAGTACACCTTCCACCTGCGGCAGGGTGTCAAGTTCCACGACGGCACGGATTTCAACGCCGACGTGGTGGAGTTCAACATTCGCCGCATCTGGGACAAGGACTTCCAGTACTACTACCCGCGCGCCAACAGCTTCACCTTCTACGCCTTCGAGCCGCTTGATACGATCGAGAAGATCGATGACTACACCATCAAGCTGACCCTGAAGCAGCCATTCGCCGAGTTCCTGCGCATGCAGAACCAGAGCTACGGCGAGCCGCTGATGATCAGCCCGACCGTGATTCAGGAGCAGGGCAACGAGGCGTTCGCCGCCAACCCCATCGGCACCGGGCGCTTCAAACTGGTGGAGCGCAAGGAAGGCGAAACGACCACCATGGAGCGCTTCGCCGATTACTGGGGCGAAGACAAGGCGCTGCTGGACAAGATCATCTTCCGCATCATCCCGGATTCGCAGGCCGGCATCGCCGCGCTGAAGGCGGGCGAGACGGACATGATGCTGTGGATCCCGCCGGACAGCCTCGCGGATGTCGAGGGCGCGGGCTTCACCATCTCGATGAACGATGGCCCGTACGTCAACTACTGGTACCTGAACTTCAAGAACGACATCACCGCCATCAAGGAAATCCGGCAGGCGATGAACATCGGGTTCAACCGGCAGGGGATCGTCGACGATCTGGCGATGGGTTCCCAAAAGGTGGCGAACGGCATCATCCCGCCGGGGTGCAACGCCTACTCCGCCGACTTCAAGGGCTTCGAGTTTGACCCGGAGAAGGCCAAGTCGCTGGTGGCCGAGGCCGGGTTCCCGGACGGCGCGAACGTCACCTTCCGGGTGGCGGAATACGGGCAGTACGGCGACGCCGTGGTGGCCCGCATGCAGCAGGACTGGAAGGCCGTCGGCATCAACCTCGAACTCGAGAAGATGGAGTGGGTCACCTACATGCACGCGTGGGCCGAGGGCCTGCCGCCGGAGCATGGGGGCCTGCAGCTGGGCTGGGGCATGAGCGCCGACTACTGGCTGCAGCTCATCGCGCACTCCAAGTTCCAGTCGCCGAACGGCACCAACTCGGGCTACTACAGCAACCCGCAGGTCGATGAGCTGTTCGATCAGGCGGCAGCGGAGATGGACGACTCCAAGCGTCACGACCTGTACCAGCAGGCGCAGGAGATCATCCTGCACGAGGACGCGGCCTACATCCCCGTCACCTTCGACCGCGCTCCCCTCGCGCTTTCGCCGCGCGTGCAGGGCTTCGTGAACCCGCCCGAGGACTGGTTCCAGTTGTGGACGGTGTCGCTGGAGGGGTAGGCGGCGCAAAGAGCACGACGCCGGCGACCCCTCACCCCAACGCCTCTCCCGATTCGCGGGAGAGGGGCTCGTGCCCCAGAGAATCGCGCCAGATGGGCCGTGGTGAGGCCGAATGTCCACCACGCCGCTGTCGGCCGGCTCCCCTCTCTCGCGCATCGGGAGAGGGGCTGGGGGTGAGGGCTCTACCCCACCAACCGCTCGAACTCCGCCACGTCCGCGCGGTACCCGGTAAAGCTGCCCCGCCAGAACTCCACGTCGTGCAGGTCGATGCCGAAGTCGCGGGCGAGATCCGGGGCGGTGCGCATCCCGGAGTCCGCGAGGAGGGCGTCGAGGCGGTCGTAGAAGCCCGCCGGTTCGCGGTCCTTCACCGCCAGCAAGCCGGCGGCGAACAGGATGCCGAAGGCGTACGGGAAGTTGTAGTACCAGATATCGTCGATGAAGAAGTGCGGCTTCGTCCAGCGATGCGCCGCCACCGTCGCCGGGTCGACGGCGTCGCCAAGCACCTCCTGCCACGCCGCGCGGGTCATTTCGGTGAGTTCGCTGGCGGAGACCTCGCGCTCCGCGCGCTGCGCGAAGAGATGCTGCTCCACCAGAAACCGCGCGTGAACATCGAAGACGGTGGAGGAGAAGGAGACCAGCCCGGCATCGAGTACGGAGAGCGCCTGTGCGCCGCTCGCCCCGGCGCGGGCGGCGCGCTGCGCCAGCAGTTCGCAGAAGGTGCTGGCCGTTTCCGCGAGCGTCATGGGGAAGATGAGCGGCGCCGGCAGATCCTCCGGCGGGTTCTGCAGGCGCGTGCGGCCGCGTTCCGCCGTGACGGCGCTGTGGTACGAGTGTCCCAGCTCATGGGCTAATGTGCTCATCGCGTCGTAGACGGGCAAGTAGTTCATGAAGATGCGGGTGGCCTCGCCGCCTACGCCCGCCGAGTAGCCGCCGGCGTCCTTATTCGGGCGCGTCTCGGCGTCGATCCAGCGCTCGCGGAAGGCGCGTTCCGCCAGCGCCGCGAGGGGCGGATGCTCCTCCGCGAAGGTCTCCAGCACGAAGGCCTGCGCCCGCTCCCACGGCCACGGCGGCGGATCGCCGACGGGGGCATCCATGTCGTAACCGGCCAGTTGCTCGAGCCCGAGGAGCTTCGCTTTCGCACGCAGGTAGCGCTGATAATCCGGCGCCGCCTCGCGGATCGCCGCCTGCATGGCGTCGAGGGTGGCGCGGTCGATGGCGTTCTGGGCCAGTGCCGCGTCCAGCGGGTCATCCCAGCCCCGGCGCAGCGACAGCACGCGCTGCTGGTGCTTGACCGCGTTGATGGCAGCAGCCAACGGCACATCGAGTTCCGCCCACGCGGCGGCGATCGCCTCGTCGGCGCGGCGGCGCAGGCCACGATCCGGGTTGTAGGCGAAGTTGCCCGCCTCGCTCAGCGGCATCTCCTGCACCTCGCCGTCGATCTCCAGCGAGACTATGGCGCGGCCGCCGAGGTTGTCGCGCAGGCCCGACCACGCGGCGGCTCCGGCGGCGGCCAGTTGCGCCGCCAGCTCCTCCTCGCCCGGCGGCATCAGCCGCTGCGCCTGCGACTGGATGCGCTGCAAGGTGGGCAGGTGATCCGCCACTATGGCGTCGCCCGTCGCCAGCGCGGCCAGATCGGCCCCGCCGATGAGCGCCGTGAAGCGCGGCGCGATGATCCCCAATTCCGCCTTGGCGGTTTCCCATTCGCTGGACGCCGCGCTGGCGGCTTCGTCCGTCACATCGACGGAGACGAGGCAATACAGGAAGCCCTCGACGCGGCCCGCTAGCTCCAGCAACGCGTTGTAGGCGTCGATCAATTCGCCCAGCGCCGGCGGTGTGAGCGGCCCGGCCTCCGCCGCATCGAGCAGTGCGGCCACGGCGCCCGCCTGCGCCTGCACCTCCGCCATGGCGGTGCGGATTTCCGGCGAATCGGGGCCGGGGAAGAGGATGTCGAGGTCCCAGCGGGGTGGCGCAGCGGCGGCGCCGGTGTCAGAAGGCATCAGGTGTCAGTCCGTATCCAATTGGGCGTTAGCCCTTGACGTACGAGAGTTTTTGCGAAACCTTGCCATCGCGGACGGCAAACACATCGACGCCGCGCACGTGACCGCTGCCCCACGAGTAGCGCCAGCGAACCAGTGCGCGGTCCTCAGCGGCAAACACGTCCTCCGCGTCGAAGTGTGCCTGCGGTGAACCAGCGAAGAAGGATAGCCAGAACGCGCGAACCGCTGGTTGCCCGGTGAAGTGCTCGCCATCTGGCGCCGGCGACGTGTTTTCGAAGATGACATCGTCGGTCATCAACGCCATCAACCGGTCCACGTCGTGCGCGTTGAACGCCTCATTGAAGCGGGAGATGGTGGCGAGGGTTTGCTCAGTGGTTGATGTCGGCATGGATGTTCCCCCCTCCGAAGTGAACGCTAATCAGAATGCATGCGTCTGGACCGCAAGATCAATGAGCCGGTCGCGCACCCGCAGCGCGTTGCCCAGCGCCACCGCCAGCGGGTCGTGCGCGTCGAGGTTGCCGAGGCCCGGCTGGCGGTGCTCGATCATGGGCAGGGTCAGCAGGTTGCCGCGCGGGGTGTACTCCATCAGGATGAAGCCATAGGCCAGCCCCAGCGTGGTCGCCAGCGTCTCGATGATTTCGGCGGTCGCCAGCTCGTGCGAGATGGTGCGCTCCCGGTAGCTGTTCAGCCACAGCTTGAGGTGCTTCAGCTCCACCACCTTCTGGTCCGGGATGGTGACGAGATGCACGGTGGCGAAGTCCGGGTACCCTGAGCGCGGGCAGCGGCAGGTGAACTCCGGGAAGCGCTGGTAAAGCACCTCCCGGTGACACTGCGGCGCGGGCCAGATCTCCCACGTCGCCGGGTCGCTGGCCTCCTCGATCGCGTCCGTGCCGTACGTGCCAGGTGCGAATGCCGAGCCGGGCGCCGGGTTGGGTTGCGGGTCAGTCATGGTTTGCGCCCGCTACTCCGCCGGCAGCGGCCCGATGCCGCCGAAGAGCGTGATGGCGTCAGTGTCGCCCTCGTTGCTGATATCGACCGTGTTGCCATCCGGGAAGAAGACGGCGTCGCCGGGGCCAAACGTGACGGTGTCGCCGACCTTGGTTTCGGTCACTTCCGGCTGCTCGCCCTTTGCAGCGGCGGTGGCAAAGTCCTTCAGCACCACCACTCCGGGGCCGCCGGTCGTCTTCATGGTGAATTCGCCCGCCGTGCCCGCGCCCAGTTCCGCGCCCGGCTGCGCTTGGCCGGGGAAGGCGGCGCCCGGCTTCAGCGTGAATTGCCCCAGCCAGATCAAGGCCGGGCCGTCCAGCTTCGGGGTGTCGCCCGCCGCCAGCGGCGTCACCGTGACGCCTTCGGGCATATCGGCCATGTCGTCGCCGTTGTCGCGCATGGCGGGCGCCGCCACGAAGAGCAGCGCGGAGGTGGCGGCGTCACCGGCCTTCAGCTCGCCCACGGCGCCTGCCGGGACCAGCGCGGAGTCGCCCTCCGCCAGCGTGAAGGCGGACTTGGCGGCGACCTCTTCCGTCTGGCCGGGCGCCGCGTCGTGCCGCCCGATCTCGATGTCGGTGTCCAGCGTGCCGGTCAGTTCGCCGGTGCGCACGGCCACCAGCGCCACCGCCTGAGCGTCTGGGGTCACCGGCCAAGTCGCCTCAGGCTGCCACCCCACCTCCAGCAACAGGATCTGGCTGGCCTCCTGCGGCACGCTGGCCGCAATGCCGTTGGCGAACACCTCCAGTGTCACGCCCTCCGGCATGCCATCCTGCGCAAAGGCGGGCGCGGCGACGCCAGCCAGCACGAGCGCGCCCAGCAACAGGCTGCGGCCGAGAGTGAAGATTCGCATCCGGAGTGGTCCTTTCCGCATCATCAGCATCGTCAAGCCGCTATCTTAGCGGAGCATCCCCGGCGCGGACGGTTCAACGCGGCACAGGCCACTGGAGGCGACGATGTCTGAGACGGTTTCAGCCCGCATGATGATCGGCGGCGATTGGCCCGATGACGCTGCCGAACTGACGCGCCGCCACCGGGAGAGTCTGTTCCCCAGCGTCGGCCTCTTCTACGACGAGCCTATCGAGCTGCGGCAGGGAGAACGGCAGTTCGTCTACGACGGCGGCGGGCGGCAGTACCTCGATTTCTTCGGGGGCATCGCCACCGTCTCCTCCGGCCACAACATCCCGGAGATTAACGAGCCGATCAAAGCGCAGCTGGACCGCATGATCCACAGCAGCACGCTCTTCCTGATTCGCTCGCAGATCGAGCTGGCGGAGCGGCTGCGGGCGATGACGCCGCCGCGTCTGAACCGCGCGCTCTTTACCAACAGCGGCACCGAGGCAAACGAGGCCGCCTTCCTCATCACCACGCTGGCCCGCGACAGCAACGAGCTGATCGCCCTGCGCCACGCCTACCACGGCCGCTCCTTCGCCACCACGAACGCCTCGCAGACGCCGTGGCGCTCCAGCACCCTCTCGCCGCTGCACGTCCACTACGTCGGCAACCCGTACTGCTACCGCTGCCCGTGGGAGAAGACCTACCCCAGTTGCGATCTGCTCTGCGCGCGGGACGTGGAGGCGGTGATCCGCACCACCACGAACGGCCAGCCGGCGGCCTTCATCGCCGAACCCATTCAGGGCGTGGGCGGCTTCCTGACCCCACCGCCGGACTACTTCATCCGGGTCAAGGAGATTCTGGATCGCTACGGCATCCCCTTCATCAGCGATGAGGTGCAGACCGGCTGGGGGCGCACCGGCGTGGCCGATTTCGGGTTTCAGGCGTACCACGTGGAGCCGGATGTGGTCGTCTTCGCCAAGGGGCTGGCCAACGGCATCCCCATCGGCGGCGTACTGGCGACCGATGAGCTGGCGGGCGCCATCCGCTCACTCTCGCTTTCCACGTTTGGCGGCAACCCCATCGCCACCACGGCGGCGCTCGCGAACCTGAACTACATCGCCACCCACAACCTGCGCGAGAACGCGCTGCGCGTGGGGAGCCACCTGATGGCGCGCCTGTTCGAGCTGATGGAGCGCCACCCGGTCATCGGTGATGTGCGCGGCATGGGCCTGATGCTGGCGGTGGAGCTGGTGCGCGACCGCGCCACGAAGGAGCCTGCGCCGGATGTGCTGCTGCGCGTACAGGAGGAGGCGAAACGGCGCGGCCTGATTATCGGGCGCGGCGGGCTGCACGCGAACGTGATCCGCATCTGCCCGCCGCTGATCGTGACGGAGGCGGACGCCGACGCCGCCGTCCAGATTCTCCATGAGTCGTTCACAGCCGCTGCACAATCGGCCTGAATACTGGAGCACGAGCGACGGAGACAATCGGTAAACTGGAGGCCAGCACGGCAATGAGTGAGGCGCGCGAGGAGCAGGGATGTCCAGCGAGTGGCAGGAGTCGTTCGGAGACCGCCTGATCGGGGTGATCCGGCTCAACCGGCCGGTTTACGAAACGATCAAGCGTGATCCCCGCGCCACCACGCAGGCGCTGATCATCGTGCTCTTTCTCGGGCTGGCGACCGGCATCGCGCTGACGACGACGTCGTTCGCCATCGACACCACCGGGATGGATGCGGACACGGCAGCCATCGTCAACGAGATGACGCAGGCGCTGACGTTCCAGACCGATGGGCAGAAGGTGATGGCGCTGATCTCCAGCGTGCTGACCTCGCTCGTTGGCTGGTACATCACCTCGTGGTTGCTCACCTTCGTCGGTAAGCGGATGTCTTCGCAACTCGGTGATCCGGTGACCAGCGTGGAGGTGCGCCGGCTGGTGGGGTGGGGCTACGCGCCGCAGCTGGCCTCGTTTTTGGCGCCGATTCCGGTGATTGGGGCATTTCTCGCCTTTATCGGGGGGATCTGGGCGTTCGTCACTGGCGTTATGGCGGTGCGCACGGCGTTCAACGTCAGCATTGGCCGCGCTATCGCCATCGAGATTCTGGCCTTCATCGTCTACGTCTTTGCGATCTTCGTCGTCGTCATTCTGGCCGCCCTGCTGTTGATGCTCATCAGCTAGCGCGCGGCATACACAGGGCTCAGGGGGCCACGCATGCATCCATCGACCTATCGGCAGACATCCACGTCCTATCCCGACCGCATTCGCGGCATTCTCAGCCTGAACCCCGCCACGTTCCGCGACGTGGAGGAGGACATGGACGCCACCGGGCAGGCCGCGCTGACGGTGCTGCTGGCGGCGCTGGCGTCCGGCGTCGGCGCGCTGTTCAGCCGAGATGTGCTGACGAACGCGCTTGGCATCGGCGTTTCTTCCATCCTGCAGTGGATCGTGTTTTCGGTGGTCGCCTACATCGTCGGCTCCACCATCTTCAAGACGGAGCGCACCTCGGTCACCGTGGGGCAGGTGCTGCGTACCGTCGGCTTCGCACAAGCCCCGAAATTCCTGATGATCGTGGCTTTCGTGCCGCTCTTCGGGTGGATCGTGGCGCTGGTGGCGCTGATCTGGTTCATCGTCGCGGCGATCTATGCGTTGCGGGAGGCCTTCGAGTTTGACACCGCGCGGGCGATCGGCACCGGCGCGGTGGCGCTGATCGGCATCGCCATCCTTGATCTGGGGTTGAGCGTGTTCTTCGGGATCGGCTCGGCGCTCTTCGGCGCGCTCGATTCGGTCGTTCGTTCGATCATTCCGTTCTAGCGTGAAGCGCCCACCCCTTCGCCTTGTCGAGCCGCCGCGCGCCGGCGGCGGCTCGTTCGTGCAGCGCATCATCGGCGTCGCAAAGCTGCAGGAACCGGTCTACGGCGAGATCAAGCGCGATGCCACCGCGCTGCCGCAGGCCGTCCTGATCGTTGTGCTGGCGGCGCTGGCCACGAATGTTTGGGTGGCGCTCTTTGCGCCGGTCGGCCTGATCCGCGCCGCCGGCGGAGTGGTGCTGGCGGTCCTCGCGTGGCTCCTGACGGGCGCCCTCGCGTGGTGGGTGGGGATGCGGTGGTTCTCGCCGCGCTACGCCCTGCCCGATCTGCGCCAGATGTTGGCCCTGACCGGGTTCGCCGCCGCGCCCACGCTCTTGAATATCGTGGGTTTCCTGCCGGGGATCGGCTGGCTGATCCTGATGATCACCTCGATCTGGAGCCTGCTCGCGTTCTACACCGCCGTGCGCGTGGGCCTCGCCGCCGACGAGCGCAACGGCCTCGCCGCAACGTTCATCGCGTATCTGGCGAACGCGCTGCTCTTCTTCCTCGCCGCTAATCTGCTGGGCATCGGTCGCGGCGGGATGCTGGCGCTGCCGTAAGGTTGACGCTTCCCGGCCGGGGTACGACCATTCGGGTAGCCTGGTGGCCGGGCAAATGGCCGCAGAAAACGCGAACGCGTTTTTGCCCGTCGTGAAGTCGTCCCTACTCTCGGGTAGGAGCGGGGCGAGCCAAGGCTGGTCTAGCGACGGGATTTTTGTGTTCGCACGCTCCATCTCGTGTCTCGAGCGCAGTTGAGAGACCTCGTTTCAATGCCTCCAACTACGTGGTCTCTCACGCTTACCGTGCATTGGCTTCTACGAGGCCTTTTGCCCCGAAGAGCCCTCACCCCAACCCCTCTCCCGATGCGCGGGAGAGGGGCTTTTGTCCTCGGCATCACGCCTGATTCGGCATGGTTGCGCCGGATTTCCACGCCGGTGTTGCGTATTGGCTCCCCTCTCCCGCGCATCGGGAGAGGGGCTGGGGGTGAGGGCTTTACGTCGTTTCGGGCGTTCCGGATGCAATGCACAGCAAGCGTTCTCGACTGCGCTCGAGACACGATGAATTGCCGGGGGCCGGGGCTCAGGCCCTTCTCGCATGCTCGTAGTTCATTTGCAGCCTCAGCCAGAACTCGGGCGCGCTGCCGATGCTCTCGGACAGGCGGACCGCCATCTCAGGCGAAACGCTGGCGTGGCCGTTGGATGAGGTCGGACAGTGATGCTGGCGATTCTCCGAGCGTCGTGGCGCTTTCGCTCACTGAAAGGCCGAGGTCATCAAGGGCGTCCTTGACGATCCGGCCGGGATGGACTGGAGCCGCCATGTGCATTTCACTCACTCCTGTACGAAAAGCCGCTCAAAGAAAGAAGAGCCGCGCGAACGCGATCAGTACGATGAGCGCGCCGATGGAGTACCAGACCTTCTGCCGCTCCTTCCCCAACCACGCCAGCGCGATGGGGATGCCGAGCAGCGCGGCGGAAAGCGTAAACTCGAATAGTAGTTCGCTCATCGGAACTGAGCCGCTGCGACCGATGAAATAGACAAACTGCACGATGACTGCTAGCAGAGCGTACAGGATTGACAGGTACCAGAGGTTGTTTGAGAGTTTTCGAAGAAGTGCTTTCATGCCGCAAGCGTAGCCTGTGCGGGCGGCGGCTGCGCGCCGCCCGCCGCCCGCGCCCACGTTCACGACGCGAGGTCGCGCATGACCGTGATCAGCGGCTGCTTCAGCTCGAAGCCGATGCCGGGCGCGTCGGGGAGAGCGACGTAGCCATCTTCCACCGGGATGGTGTCCGCGAATCCGCCGAATGGCTGGAAGATGCCGGGATACGACTCGTTGCCGCCCAGCCCGAGCCCCGCCGCCATGTTCAGCGAAATCTGGTGCCCGCCGTGCGGCACGACCGTGCGCCACGGCCAGCCGTATTCGCGCAGCATCTCCAGCGTGCGCAGGTATTCCACCAACCCGTAGGAGAGCGCGCAGTCGAATTGCAGGATGTCCTTGTCCGGGCGCATCCCGCCGTAGCGGATCAGGTTTCGGGCGTCCACCATCGAGAACAGGTTTTCGCCAGTGGCGAGCGTGTGCGGGTAGATCTCGCCCAGCTTCGCCTGAATCTCGAAGTCCAGCGGGTCGCCGGCTTCCTCGTACCAGTGCAGGTTGTACGGCGCGAGGGCTTCTGCGTAGGCCACGGCTTCGGCAAGGTCGAAGCGCCCGTTGGCGTCCACCGCCAGTCGCGTGCCGTCGCCGTCCAGCACCTCGATGACGGCCTCGATGCGGCGCAGGTCTTCCGCCAGCGGCGCGCCGCCGATCTTCATCTTGACGGTGCGGTACCCCATATCGAGGTAGCCGCGCATCTCGTCCTGCAGCGCGCGCAAGTCCTTGCCCGGCTGGTAGTAGCCGCCGGCCGCGTACACCCACACCTTCTCGTCCGCCACGCCACCGTGGTAGCGGTCGGCGAGTAGGCGGTAAAGGGGGACCTCCGCGATCTTGGCGACCGCGTCCCACACCGCCATGTCGATCACCCCGACCGCCACCGAGCGCTCGCCGTGGCCGCCCGGCTTCTCGCCGGTCATCAGCGTGGCCCAGATGCGGTGCGGGTCGAGGTTGTCGCCGGCTTCGTTCAGCAGCGACTCCGGCGCGGCGTCCATCAGGCGCGGGATGAAGCGGTCTTGCAACAGCCCGCGCGGGGCGTAGCGGCCGTTCGAGTTGAAGCCGTAGCCCACTACCCGCCGGCCATCGCGCACGGCGTCGGTCACCACCGCGACGACGGAGACATCCATCTTGCTGAAATCGATGTAGGCATTCTTGATCGAGGACGAGATCGGGACGGTGGTCTGGCGGATTTCGACGATGCGCATCGTGTCTCCTGATAGCGGCGATTAGCGGGCAGCGGGCTTCATTTTGCGGGCAAAGCGCCAGCGTTGCGCGGGGTCGGTGACGGTGCGCGCCCAACTGGCCAGTAGATTCAGCGAGAGCGCGGTGATGAGGATGGCGAGGCCGGGGAAGGTGACCAGCCACCATGCCGTCTGCACGTACTCCCGGCCCTGCGCCAGCATCTGCCCCCACGACGGGATGGAGATCGGCAGACCAAGTCCGAGGAAGCTGAGCGACGATTCGATGAGGATGATGGTCGCGGTCT
>JASGGF010000066.1:0-16995 GCA_047605145.1 Thermomicrobiales bacterium
TCGACGTTGTATACGAACGGCGACGAGTGCATCGTGCCGCCAGCGCCGGCCGAACCGGTGAAGGACCCGACGGGCGGCGGCGACGCCTACCGGGCAGGGCTCTTCAAGGGGCTGATGCTCGGGTTGCCGTTGCCGGTGAGCGGGCGCCTGGGGTCGCTGGCGGCTACGTACGCGGTCGAGCAGCACGGCCCGCAGGAACACAGCTACACCGCTGAGGCGTTCGTGGAGCGCTTCGACCGGACTTTCCCGAATCATGCCGGCGCGCTGCAAACGGCGTGGCTGGCCTCACCCGTATCGCGATCTGACGCGAGCGCGCATTTGGACGCGGTCGCCGGAACAGGAGCCTGATTTCATGACCGAGACGACGAGCGCGCGGCGCTTCGATATCAAGGACCCGGGGCTGGCGGCGGATGGCCGCCGCCGCATCGAGTGGGCAGCGCGCGAGATGCCGGTGCTGCGGCAGATCCGCGAGCAGTTCGGGCGCGAGAAGCCGCTGCAGGGCGTGCGCATCCTCGTCTGCGCGCACATCACCACCGAGACGGCGAACCTCGCGCTGGCGATGCAGGCGGGCGGCGCCGATGCGGTGCTGTGCGCCAGCAACCCGCTCTCCACGCAGGATGATGTGGCGGCGGCGCTGGTGGAAGAGGGGATCCCGGTCTTCGCCATCAAAGGCGAGGACAACGAGACCTACTACAAGCACATCCGCTCGGCGCTGGAGCACAACCCGCAGATCATCGTCGATGACGGCGCGGACGTGGTGACCATGCTCCACTCGGAGCGCAAGGATCTGCTGCCGGCGGTGATCGGCGCGACCGAAGAGACCACGACCGGCGTGATCCGGCACAAGGCGCTGCTGAACGACGGGCTGCTGCAGTTCCCGGTGATCGCGGTCAACGACGCCGAGACGAAGCACTTCTTCGACAACCGCTACGGCACCGGCCAGAGCACGCTGGACGGCATCATGCGCGCCACGAACATCCTCCTCGCGGGGAAGACGATAGTGGTGGCTGGCTACGGCTGGTGCGGCAAGGGCATCGCGATGCGGGCGCGCGGCATGGGCGCGCGGGTCATCGTGACCGAGATTGACGCCGTGCGGGCGCTGGAAGCGGCGATGGACGGCTTCCAGGTGACCACGATGGACCGCGCGGCGGCGCTGGGCGACATCTTCATCACGGCCACCGGCAACATCAACGTGGTGGACCGCAACCACTTCGACCTGATGAAGGACGGCGCGATGCTGGCGAACGCCGGCCACTTCAACTCCGAGTTGAACATCGGGGCGCTGGAGGAGATGTCCGGCGAGGGCCGGCGCACGCTGCGGCCGTTCGTTGAGGAGTTCAAGCTCGGTCCCGACCAGCGGGTGATCCTGCTGGGCGAAGGCCGCCTGATCAATCTGGCCGCCGCCGAAGGGCACCCGGCCAGCGTGATGGACATGAGCTTTGCGAACCAGGCGCTGGGGGTCGCGTACCTCGTGCGCGAGGGCAAGGATCTGGCGCCGGGCGTGTACAGCGTGCCGACGGATATCGATCAGGAGATCGCGCGGCTCAAGCTGGCGGGCATGAACATCGAGATCGACCAGCTCACCGCTGAGCAAGAGAAATACCTGACCTCGTGGGAAGGCGGCACGTAGGCCGCTGACCCCAACCCGGACTGGCATCCACCTATCAACGAGTGAATTCGGAGCACCCATGGCCACGCGCGGCGACAGTTTGATGACAGCGGAGAAGACCTACTTCACGTCGGAGTCGGTCACGGAAGGTCACCCCGACAAGGTGTGTGATCAGATTTCCGACGCGGTGCTGGACGCGGTCCTGGCGCAGGATCCCGATGCGCGCGTGGCCTGCGAGACAGCGACGACGACCGGCATGATCATGGTCTTCGGGGAGCTCACCACGAGCGCTTACGTCGATATTCCGGCGGTGGTGCGGGAGACGATCGAGAAGATCGGCTACACGCATTCCTCGCATGGCTTCGACGCCAAGACTTGCGGCGTGATGGTCTCCATCAAGGAGCAGAGCAAGGAAATCTCCGAAGGTGTGTCCGGATCGCTCGAGGTGCGCTCTGGCGAGGCCGCAGACCTGTATGACCAGGTGGGCGCCGGCGATCAGGGCATGGTTATCGGCTACGCCGCCAACGAGACGCCGGAGCTGATGCCGCTGCCGATTTCGCTGGCGCACCGGCTGGCCCGCCGGCTGGCGGAGGCGCGCAAGAGCGGCGAGATTCCGTGGTTGCTGCCGGATGGCAAGTCGCAGGTGACGGTGGAGTACCACCAGGGTAAGCCCGCGCGGATCGACACCGTGGTCATCTCGGCACAGCATTTGCCGGAGCCCAAGAACGACGAGATTGAGCGCACGATCATTGAAAAGGTTGTGCGGCAGGTCGTGCCGGCGGAACTATTGGACGATGAAACGACCATGCTCATCAACCCGAGCGGCCGTTTCGAGATCGGCGGCCCGATGTCGGATGCCGGGCTGACCGGGCGCAAGATCATCGTCGATACCTACGGCGGGATGGCGCGGCACGGTGGCGGCGCGTTCTCCGGCAAGGACGGCACGAAGGTCGACCGCTCGGCGGCCTACGCGGCGCGCTACGTGGCGAAGAACGTGGTAGCGTCCGGATTGGCGGACCGCTTCGAGATTCAGGTCTCTTACGCTATCGGCCGGGCGAAGCCGGTCTCGATCATGATCGAGACGTTCGGCACCGGCAAGGTATCGGACGAGGTGCTGACCCGCCTGATCCGCGAGCACTTCGACCTGCGCCCCAAGGCGATCATCGACTCGATGGACCTTAAGCGCCCGATCTACGGACCGACGGCGGCCTACGGCCACTTCGGCCGGGACGATCTGGACGTGCCCTGGGAGCAGACGGACAAGGCGGAGGCGCTGGCCGCCGCTGCCCGCGAGGGCGCGGCCGTCAGCTAGCGTTCACACCGAATGATCGTGATTTCGCCATTGGCGGCGACGGAAACGTCGTCGTCCATGGCGATTTTCATGCGGTCGGCTTCGGAGACAAGCACGAAGGGCGGGCTGCGGTGGTGCAGCTCATCGCCGAGGACGCACCCGAGCCCGATGATCTGATCGATGCGCGAGGTGATAATGGCGGCAGGCGCCGTCTCGTAGGCGATGGCCTCCAGCAGCACGCCGCTGCCAGAGCAGGAGCCTTTGCCCGCTGGAATGACCAGCACGCGGCCAGCGGCGTGTTCGCCGGCCAGCGGGTGGCGCTGGTCGATGATCTCGCTGGTTTCCGGGTGGTAGCCGCCCCAGAAGCTGAGCGGCGTATCGGCGACGAGGGCGAGGCCTCGTGCCTCGCCCGCCACGATAGGCTGGCCGGTGATCTTCAGTTCCATGCGCCCTCATCCCGGACCACGCGGCCCTGCACAGCGGATTCCACGCATTCTTCCGTCGCGCCGAACACGGAGCCGACACCGAGCAGACCGGGGCCGTAGTGCGCGTATTTGGCGGAGTTGGTCATCAGTACGCGGGCTCCCGGCTTGACGAGTGGCGCGACGACGATACACGTGTCGGCGGTCACCTGAGCGCCGAACGCCTCGAGCGTCGCGAGGTCGCCGCTGGCCCGCAGCAGATCGCGGACAGCGCGGCTGGTGGTGATGAAGACCTGCACCGACTCGTGGGTCCGGCGGCCTTGCATCAACGTCGCCAGCGCCCGGGCTTCGGCAAGGCTGCAGTGCGGGCTGCCGAAGGCCACGACATCGACGGCGTCGCCGGTGGCGGAAGTGAGCGCGGCGCGGGCGTGGCGGAGGTCCTCCAGCGTGAGATCCAGCGAACGAAGCGGCGGGCGATTTCCCAGCGCAGCAGCCTCGGAGGGCGCCTCAGGGGTGATGCCGATGAGGTGGAAGAGCGCAGTGTCGCCGGAGGACGCAGCGGCAGCGGCCAGTGACTTCAACTGGTCGATTGACGGTTGCGCCGTGATGCCGGCGATGGCCGCGACCTCGCCGGGGGCGCGCTCGCCAAGGGCGTAGCCGAGCACGGGGTAGACGTCGTCGCGCCGCTGCAGGGCGTCGGGCACGCCGCGCAACGTGAGCAGCGTGGTGGCGTGGCGGTGCTCGTCGAGGTGCAGGCCGGCGGCCGGGACGCGGCCGGTGATGGCGCAGCAGATATCGAGGTAATCGCCGTAGCGATTGGTGCGCGCGCCGAGCACGGAGTTGGCGAAAGCGACCGCGTTCGATTCGGACCACGCGATCTGCGCGCCGAAGGCGGGGACATGCCCGTTCTGGTACGGGGCGCAGGTGAAGGTGGGTTGCGCGCCCATGCGCACGTAGGCCTCGCCGAGCCGCCGGGCCGGGTTGGCGTAGGCGGGCTCCTGCCCCAGTTCCTGCCAGCGCTGACGGTCCATGGACATGGCGTTGAGGGTGGTGGGGACAGCTACGCGCGCGCCAAGCGCTGCCAGATGCTCGGCGAAGTCCAACCCGGAATTGCCGGTGTAGATCACGCCGTCAATGTGGGCGCTGGTGACTGGCAGCAGGGAGGCGGCGCCGTACATGGGCGCCATACGACACAAAATGCTGGCGGCGAGCCGGGTTGCGGGACCCAGTTCGCCAGCCAGCATGGCGAGTTCGTCGTTGCTCAGCCGGAGTTCCATACTGGAAAGGAAACTCCACTGCGCAGGCGTCTCGCAAGGGGCGGAGCGCCCGGGCTAATTCGCGAGGGTCAACTCGGGCTCGTGGGCGAGCGCGTCACCGCCGAAGCGGTCGTCGGTGGAAAGCATGGCGGCCAGCATCTCCTGGACGGCCATGACATGAGCGCAATTGCCGAGCGCGTGCGAGGTGAAGGCGTGGCAGCTGCAGCTCCAGACGCCATCCTCCAGACTGACGTGGTAATCGTCGTGGCTGCCGCGAAACGATGCGTTGAACCCCTGCAGACGGACGCGGTCCGGCTCCTTGGCGTAGCGATGAGCTTTTTCGATCTTGCCGATCATGCTCGAGTTCATCACGACGGCTCTCCTCTCATCTGCGCGCAGCACCGCGATGGGCCAGTTCCCGGAGATGCTGCGCAGAAGGCATGGAAAACGCATGGGGGCCAAAAAACAGAAGAGCACCGGGGCATGACGCCAGCGGTGCTGTGGGGGGCTGTCGATGTGGATTGTCGTGGTCCATGGGAGCCACCCCCGACGAAGGACCGAGACCGCAGCCGCCTCGTTGCAGCCTGCGTGGACCCGATTATAAACAGAGTTTGAATCCGCCGCCAAGCGGGGGAAGGGCAGGCAATGTCGCGAGATGAGCAAATCGGGACAGGCTGGGCGCCTATAAGCGCCGCCGTGCTGGCAGGTGGGCGGAGCGAGCGGATGGGGCAGGACAAGGCATTTCTGCAACTGCAACCCGGTGGCCCGACGCTGCTGGAGATCGCGCTGGAGCGCGTGCGTGCGGTGGCGGACGACGTCATGATCATTGCGAACGACGTGGCGCGGCACGAGGGGTTTGGCGCGCGGGTCGTGCCGGACGCCATCCCCGGTTTCGGGACGCTGTCGGGGATTCACGCGGCGCTCACTGCGGCGCAGCATGCGCATTGCCTCATTGTGGCTTGCGACATGCCGCTGCTGGATGCGCGGGTGCTGGAGCTGCTGGCGGCGCAACCACGTGACTACGACGTCCTGATCCCGCAGACGCCGGGAGTGAGCCGGCAGGGGAACTCCGGGCAGGTGTACCAGACGCTGCACGCGATCTACTCGCGTCGCTGCCTCGCGCCCATCGCCGCGCAGCTGGCGACGGGCAACCCGCAGGTGGTGGCGTTCTTCCCGCAGGTGACGGTGCAAGTGATGGACCGGGCGGCGCTACTGGCGCTCGATCCAAAGGAGCGGTCGTTCATGAACACGAATACGCCGCAGGCGCTGGACGAGGCTCGGCGTCTGGCAGCGTTGGGGAACTCTTGAGCGGGTTCGGGCGTTTCCCGGATGTGGGCGCACATTATGTATCTGCGCCTGCGGAAACGGAGAGATGATGCAACCAAAACCGGGCGCTTTTGCGGGCGCGGCGATGCTGCTGCGGCCCGGAGTTCTGAACGACATGCGGCTTTCGTGGCGATTGCTGCGCGACGAGCGCGTGGGATCGCTGAAATTCCTCGCCCCGGCGTTACTGGCGCTGTACGTTGCCTCGCCGGTCGATTTCATCCCGGACCTGCTACTGGGTCTGGGGCAAGTCGATGATCTGGGTGTGGTGGCGTTGGGCACGCTGCTGGCGCTGAAGATCATCCCAAAGCTGGCCCCGGCCGACGTACTGCGCGAGCACATCGGGGCGATGAACGGCGAGCAGCCGGCGGCAGAACGAACTGCAGCGCCGAATGCCGGGGCGCGATTCGACCCGGTTGTCGATGCTCACTACACTGTGCGTTCCTGAGGATCGTGGGGCGCCAGGAGTGACATGAGCAATTCAACGCAGCGGCGGCAGGGATCTCCCTCCCGCGCGGACCGGAAGGAAGCAAGGCAGAAGGCGGCGAGTAGCCCGGTTGCTGCGGCGCCGGCTGCGCCCCAGCCGCAGCTTTCGGCGCGCGCGGAGGCATTCCGGGCGCGGCGTGGCGCCGCTGCAGTAACCAGTTCCGCCTTTGTGCTCACCCGGGCGCAGGAGATGCTCTATATCCGCGCGGATCTGCGCCGTCTGGTGATCGTGGCATCGGGCCTGCTGGTCCTGATGCTGGTCATCCTGGTGGTGGTCGAGCGGTAACTCGCCGGCCGGCGGAGAACACACGAACGGCGCCGGGAAGCCGGCGCCGTTCTTTCGTTTAACCGATGTTCGCGGGCAGATCAGATCTGGTTTTCGTCGTCATCGAGGCCGCTGACGGCATCGACGAAGGGCTCGGTGTCGGATTCGGACTCCGCCGTCTCCTCCTCGTCCACTTCGGCGGTCGCGGTCTCGGTGTCGTCGTCGTCATCGTCCTCATCAAGGAGGAAGAAGTCGGCCTCGTCCCGCTGGCGCAGCAGATCGCGGTCGCGCAGGTAGGCGCGCGAGGTGATCTGGCGCGGGAAGGAGACCGTGGTCGCGAGCGAGGGATCGCGGTGGACCTCGCGCAGGATGATGCGCAAGGTCAGGCCGGCCAGCCCGAGGGCGAAGATCTCATAGCGGTTGCCTTGCCGCAGCAGATCAAGCACCCGGCGGCCGGTCTTCGGCTCGATCTCGCCGAGCAGGTCGCCATTGGCGCGCTTGACGATGAGTTTGTCGTTCTCATCCACCAGCAAGAGCTGCTCGCCCGGCGAGATGTCGGCGAGGATGGTGACCTCGCCGGGGTTGACCAACTCATCGACCCACGTGCGGCCGACTTCCTCCAGAAAGACGCTGGTGCGCGGCATGCCGGCAGGGCGGGTCACCTCGACGGCGTGCTTGCCGCCGTGGCCGCGCAGAATCTCGAGGCGCTGCAGGTTGCGCCGGGCGATCAGGTTCGCCGGGTCAGCACGCAGGGCGCGGGAGTAGGCGTCCTTGGCGTCATCGAGCTGGCCGAGGGCGATGTAGGCGCGGCCCAGCCGGTTGTAGGCGATGGTGTCGCGGTCGGACTGGGCGATGATCTGGGTGTTGATCTCGACGGCATCTTCCCACGACCCGGCCAGCGCGGCGCTGCGGGCATCTTCGGCGAGTTGACGACGCGTTGTTTGCTTCTGGGCCACGAACGATCCTTCCTCTTTCTCTTACGCAATCAGTGTGACTGGCGCGGCTAGCGTGGCGCCGATACGGACTTGCCCATGAGGAACCACGGGCTGGTGGCGGTCACCTCGACATCAATGAGTTTGCCGGCCAGTTCCCGGTCATCATCAAAGTGGAGCAGCGTGTTGCCGCGCGTGCGCCCGGTCCAGCGGCCTTTGGCTCGCCCCTCGACCAGCACCTCGTAGGTCTCGCCGAGTTTGCGAGCGTGGATTTCGGTTTGCAGGCGCTCCTGCAGTTTCTCCAGCGCCTGATGCCGGCGGTGCTTCTCGGCGGCCGGGATGTCGTCTTCCCAGCGCGCGGAGAGCGTGCCGGGGCGCGGCGAGTACATGGCGAGGTGCACCTTTTCGCAGCGGGCCTGCTCCAGCAGATCGTAGGTCTGCATGAACTGCTCGTCCGTCTCGCCGGGGAACCCGACGATGATATCGGTGGCGACGGTAGCCCCGGGCATCTCGCCCCGCGTGTGCTGAATGCGGTCCAGCCAGTAATCGCGGGTGTAGGTGCGGCGCATCCGGCGCAAGACGTCGTTGTCGCCGGCCTGCACCGGCAAGTTCATGTGCTCGCAGACGGACGGCAATTCCGCCATCGTGCCGATGATCTCGTCGGACATGTACTTCGGGTGTGAGGTCAGGAAGCGCAGCCGGTCCAGCCCGGGGATGGCATCGACCGCCCGGAGCAGGCCGGCCAGACCGGGGTTATCCGGCAGATCGTGGCCATAGGCGTTGACGGTCTGGCCGAGCAGCGTCACCTCGCGCACGCCGCTATCCACGAGCCGCTCGACCTCGGTCACGATGTCCGCCAGCGGGCGGCTGGTCTCCTTGCCGCGCCGGTAGGGCACGATACAGTAGGAGCACAGGAAGTTGCAGCCGTAAATGATCGGCACGAAGGCGGATGTGCCGGCGCTGGAGGTGGAGAAGTCCTGATAGTAGTGCGGCAACTGCGCCAGATCGTCACCGAGATCGCCGATCTCCGGCGCCACTTGCTCCAGCGCGGCGAAGTCTGACGGGTTGAAAAAGAGATCGACGTGCGGGAACCGCTGCGTCAGCTTCTCCTGCTGGTTGGTGACCATGCACCCGGTCAGGACGACCGAGACATCCGGCTTCTCGCGCTTGAGGCGGATGAGCGAATTCAGTTTGCCGGCGACCTTGTCTTCGGCCGCCTGCCGCACGACGCAGGAGTTCAGGATGACGATGTCGGCGTCCTGCTCGTCAGGTGTCGGCGTGTAGCCGGCTTCCTGCAACGTGGCAGAAATCTTGGCGCTGTCGGCCTCGTTCATCTGACAGCCGATGGTCCAGACGTGGAAGTGCTTGCCGTTGGCGGGAAGCCGGACCGGCGAGGTCGCCGGGCGCAGCGGAATGACAGGTCGTGACTGCATGGGGACGCCGGATCTCCAGTGGGCGCGTGGCTGATCGCCCGCGAGCGTGACCAGCGACAGTGCGAAAAATCCAACGAGCGAGTGTAGCACAGGCCGGCGCCCGGCGTGAGCCGCAGCGCAAGAGCGACGGCTCCCGTGGCCCGGTTGAAGGTCCGGCGCCCGTGGAGCGGCCGCAGGATCGCTGACCGGGCTGCGACCGAGCGAGTCGCTACAGTGACTGATAGACAAAGCCCTGAGGCATTGGTAGAATCCGGGCGCACCTGCGGTGACAGCATTCCCAGGGCGGCGGAAACCGGGTTTTGGGCAGGAATTGGGGCCTGCCTGAGATGGACCCGGAACGCTGGCCCTTGGTTGGTCTTGCCGCTTTGAGTCGGAAGCCGCACCTGGGGGAAGGCGTGGCCAAGCAGAAGTGTGAGACCTGCCGCTTCTTTCAGGAGGCCGGCTTAGCCGGTAGTGGCTGGTGTCACCACCCTCAGCGCAAGACATCAAGCGGCGTGATGGTCATGGTTCGGCGCAGCGAACTCGCGTGCCGGAATGACTGGGCTGCCAGCCTCTGGGAACCCGCTGCGGGCGCCCCGGCGGACGACGTGTCGCCTCTGCGGCCCCTGTTGGCCGGCCCGGTGCCCCCCGCCAACGCCGATGACATCCGCGCTATTGTAGCGCAGGATACCGTAATTCCGGCAACTGGCGAAGATGTTCTGTTGAGCGAAGGCCGCCTGGTGGCTGAGCCGATTCGCCAGCCGATCTCGCGGGCGCAGCAACACGCGCCTCCCTCACCACCACCACCCGAATTGCGCTCGGACGTGCTGCGCGCGCGCGTGGCCTACCGGGAGAACACGCGCTCGCGAGAGGCGGCGATTCGCCAAACTGAAAGCGTCGAGGCGGGCGCCGTGGCGCCCGATGAGGCAGACACGGCGGGGATGGCGCCGTACGCGCCCGAACCCCGGCTTCCCGAGCAGGCGGAGGCGCCGCCGGGCGTGACCGGGTCACCGCCACCGATGCTCCCGGCTGGCGGCATCCGCGAGCGCGCCGACACGGCGGCGCCGGTTCAGCAGCTTGCCGGTTCTGACCTGAGCCGATGGCTGGGCGAATTCGCGGCTGACAGCGCGCGGGTGGCTGATCCTGCCCCGGAACCAGAGGTAGATCGGGAACAGGAACTGGACGTGGACCCGGTTCAGGAGCCGGTGCATCCGGAACTGGAACTCGCGAATCTGTACGAGTTTGCGTCCATGCCGCTGCCACTGTGGTTCCGGCAGGATCTGCCACAGGTGTGCCGAACGTGCCGCGATTTCCGGCCGGCGGCCGATGGCCAGCGCGGGTGGTGCGCGAACCGGTGGGCATTCCCCGAGCGGACACTGGTGGGGGAAGACGACCCGGCGCCGTGTGCAACCGCAATCGGGAGCTGGTGGGCGTCCGTGGATGACGTGTGGCTGGTGGCGGCAGATATCTCGGACCACGGGCGGCCAACGCCGCTGATGGATCGCTTCTTTCCGCCGAAGATCGCCGACAAAAAGCGAACTCCGGGGGCACATTGATGCCCGCAAGTCCTGTTTCCAGGGGCACATTGGTTGCCCAAACGTCCCGAATCCGATAGCATGACCGCGGGCGAGGGCGACTCTCGAGATTTGGGAGCGCCATCGAGAGGGGGCCAGACCGTCACCATGGGTGTCTTCGGGGATACGCTGAAGCAGGCGCGGAACGCCAAAGGGCTGACCCTCCGGGAAGCCGAACTGGGCACGCGCATCACGCGGCACCACCTGGAGGCCCTGGAAAACGAGAACTTCTCGGTGCTGCCGCCGCTGGTGTACCAGCGGGGCATCGTTCGCCACTACGCCGAGCACCTTGATCTCGATCCCGGCAAGACCCTCCTGATGTACGAAGAGGCCAGGGGGAATGACTCCGCTGGCGAATTCGTGGCGTCCGTCAAGCCGCTCGAGATGCCGCGACACTGGTCGCCCAACTTTGCGATCATCGCCTTCATGGTGGTAATGGGCGCGGTGATCTTCGCCTGGGTGTACAGCATCTCGTTCAGCGCACAGCCTGCCGCGAGCACGGTGCCGCCGGCGATCCCAACCGTGACGCCTATTCCAGAAGACCGGTTGGCGCTGCCCAGCCCGACGGCCATTCCGACGGCGACCGCCGCCGCGCCCACGGCCACGCCGCAGCCAACTGCCGTCGTGGCGCAAGCGACCGCTACCGCGCCGCCGGCAGTGGAAGTGGCGCAGGCTGTGCCGACGCAGGCTCCGGCGCCTGAGCAGCAGATGGCGCCGCAACAAACTGGCGCGACGGCGACGATCCGGATCATCGCGCAGGGCGATATCGAGGTGACGGTCACGGCGGATGGCGCGGTGATCTACTCGGGGTGGCTGGGGGCCGGCTCGTCTACCGACTGGATGACCGCCAGCAACTTCTCCGTGACAACCTCCAATGGCAGCCTGACGCTGTTCGAGAACGCCGCCAGCGGCGCGCAGTTCTACATGGGCTACGGGCAGTACGAGACGTACTATCTGGGAGCCTAAACCTTCCCGGTCTGAACTCGGCACGACGAAGCGATCCGTCCGTACAGATATGTACGGACGGTTTTCGTTTCGCTTTACTCGTCTGTGGGTGCTGGAATCAGGACGCGCAAGCCGCGCGGCAGGATGCCGAACTCGCGAGGCGTGGAGCCGTGGAGGTCGCCGTCCAGCTCGACGCTGAGGGGGGGATCAGCGGAAATGGTGACGCTGCGCGCGCGCTGCCAGACGACGTGCGGCGAGCGGTCCAGCCGCATGCTGCCGAGGTGGCCGATAGTCGCGGCGACCTGGGCCGGGGTCGTGGCGGTGAAGATCAGGACATCGAGCCAGCCGTCATCCACGGCGATGCTGGGGTGCAGGCGGAAGGATGGGGCCACGGCGGACGCGCCGTTGGCGACCAGCACCAAGGGTGAGCGCGCCTGCACGACGGCGTCGTCTGTCTGGATGGTGACATCGGAGGGGGCCAGCCGGAGCGCAGCGGCGGCGGCTGGCAAGTAGGCCACCCAGCCGAGCAGGCGCTTCAGGTCCGGATTGGCGCCGCGAAAGATTTCGGCATCGAAGCCGGCGCCTGCCATGTGGACGAAGCAACGGTCGCCGCTGACGCCGAGGTCGATGGGCTGGGCGACGTGCCCCTGCACCAGCAACTGAATCGCCGCGCGCGGGTGCGCCGGGATACCGAGCGAGCGCGCGGTGATGTTGGTGGAGCCGGCGGGCACGATGCCGAGCGCCGCCGGGCTCCCGGCAATGCCGGTCACGACGTCCGCAACCGTGCCATCGCCGCCCACCGCTACGACCACCTCGGCCCACTGGGCCGCTTCACGGGCAGCGTGAAGGGCCTCGTCGCCGGAGCCAACCAGGCTCAGCCGCAGATCGACGGAGTCGTTCAGCTTACGGGCGAGCGATTCGGCGATCACGCCGGCGCCCAGCCGGCTGTTCAGGCTGATGATGGCCGCGTAGGTTGTCATGCGCGCAGTTCAGGGGGTGGAATCAGGCGGTCGTTTCGGTCGGCTCTTCGCCAAAGATCTGGTTGGTGAGGTAGTTTGCCAGCCAGGTCGCGGCGGCAACCAGCACCAGGCCCAGGATGCTCCGCACGGTGCTGCGCAGCATGTCGTTGCTCTCTGCCATGGGGGATGTCCTCCTGTGGGTCACGTCGAACGCGGCCGCCTCCCCAGGAAGGGGAGAGGCAATGCCGCCAGTATCAACACTGCCGTCAGGTCCGCAAGCGTAGCCGAGCCCAGCATCGTGCGCTCGGCGATGGGCAGCAGGCGGAGCGGCAGCACGATTGGCGAGGAAATTGCCAGAATCGCGCCAACGGAACTAACGGACGCAGGCAAGGCAAAAAACAGGACGAGGCAGCGCAGCGCCATGGCCGTGGTCAGGAGCGCGTAGAGCGCCAGGCCGAGGCGGGTGGCCAACTGCGAGCGGGCAACGCGGGCGTTCTGCCGCGCCGAGCGAGGGCTGTGCATCAGCGATCTGGCGCCGGCGCGGCGGAAAGCAGGGCGGCGATCTCGGCGACGATGCGCTCCGCGAGCGCGGCCTTGCCAAGTCGCGGTAACGCTTCGACACGCCCGCCGGGGAAGAGGAACCAGGCCTGGCTGTCTGGGGCGCCGATGGTGGCCACGGCGTCGTTGGCGACGAGCATTGCCAGACCCTTGCTGGCCAGTTTGCGTTCCGCGTTGGCGAGCAGGTCGTCGGTTTCGGCGGCGAACCCAATCTTGAGCAGGCCAGGCTGATCGATGCCGGCGATGATATCCGGGTTTTGCACCAGATTCAGCGACAGGTTCGGCGTCGAGGGGTCTTTCTTGATCTTGTGGTCGGAGGCCGCCGCAACGCGGTAGTCGCTGACGGCGGCGGCCATCACGAGGGCGTCCGCGCCGGGGATGGCGGCATGAACCGCAGCCTCCATTTCGCGGGCAGACTCGACCGGGACCACGGTCATCTGGTCAGGCGGCGACAGCGTGACGGGCCCGGTGATCAGCGTGACGCCGGCGCCCGCTAGCGCGGCGGCGGCAGCGATGGCGTAGCCCATCTGGCCGCTAGAGCGGTTGCCGATGTAGCGGACGGGGTCGATGGCCTCACGGGTGCCACCGGCAGTGACCACGACTCGCCGGCCGGCAAGAGCGCCCACCGGCGCGAACAACGCGTTGACAGCGGCGATGATTGTCTCGGGCGCCGCCATGCGGCCGTCACCCTCGGCGCCAGATGCAAGGTGGCCAGTCTCGGGTCCGACGATGATGGCGCCGCGTTCCCGCAGCGTCGAGACGTGCGATTGCGTGGCGGGATGGCGCCACATGTGGTGCTCCATGGCTGGGGCAATCAGCAACGAGGCGGTGGAAGAGAGCACTACCAGACCCAGCAGATCATCAGTCAGACCCAACGCCAGCCGGCTGATGGCGGAGGCGGTGGCGGGCGCGACCAACAACAGGTCTGCCCCGGCGGCGAGCGAGACGTGCCCCGCGTGCGAGTCATCCCAGCCGGCGAAGATCTCCGTGTGGGCAGGCCGCCGCGTCAACGCGGTGAACGTGAGTGGCTTGATGAACTGGAGCGCGCCCGGCGTGAGGATGGTGTCGATGGCGGCGCCCTGCTGGGTGAGCTGGCTGGCGATGATGGCCGCCTTGTAGGCGGCGATGCCGCCAGTCACCCCGAGCACGATCTGTTTCCCCTGCAACGCGCCCACGTGCAGCTCCTCCTCCCATGATCCGGCGTCTCGCGGCAGAATAGCGGAGCGGAGGCAACGGGGCGCGTGCGCACGCCTGTCAATGCCGGTTGACGCCGGGCAAGGCTGGCGGTGAGACTCCCGGACGCAGACGCAAATCGGCGAAGAAGCGGGGTAAGCGATGGAAATCAATGGGGCTGGCAGATCGCCAGTTCTTGACGCGCGCAAGGTCAGCAAGAGCTTTGGCCCGGTCAAGGCGCTGACCGACGTGGACTTCACGGTCTACCCCGGCGAGGTCGTCGCGCTGATCGGCGACAACGGCGCCGGGAAATCGACGCTGATCAACGTGTTGACCGGGGTGATGCAGCCAGACGGCGGCGAGTTGATCTTCGACGGGAAGCCGGTGCACTTCGCGTCACCGCACGAGGCGCGCGAGGCGGGCATCGAGACGGTGTATCAGGATCTGGCGGTGGCGCCGCACCTTGACGCCGTCGCCAACATCTTCATGGGTCGAGAGACGCGTGTTGGCGGGCCGCTCGGGTTCATCGGCGTGCTCGACAACGCGAAAATGAAGGAGGAAACCCTCAGCCACCTCTCGCGGCTGCGGGTGCGCGTGCCGGAGCTAGGACGGCGGCTGGTGACGCTCTCCGGCGGCCAGCGGCAGGGCGTGGCGGTGGCGCGGGCCGTGATGTGGGCCAGCAAGATCGTGATCATGGACGAACCGACGGCGGCGCTGGGCGTGGCGCAGACGGACAGCGTGCTGGAACTAGTGCGGCAGGTGCGCGACACTGGCATCCCGGTGGTGTTCATCAGCCACAACATGCCGAACGTGTTCCACGTGGCTGACCGTATTGCGGTGCTGCGGCTGGGGCGGATGGTGGCGGAACTCGACCCGAAGACCGCGACGATCGAGGACGCCGTGGCGGCCATGACGGGCTCCAGCCGCTTCTCGCGGCCGCAGGAGGTGACCCATGGCTGAACCGGAAAAGGCGCACGACAATCTGGTCACGGAGGTGTTGCCGGCGCGGCAGCGCTACATGTCGCGGGTGACGCAGCAGTTTACCCTGCTGATCCTGTTCATCATCATCGCCATCTTTTCCGGGCTGGAGGGGACCAAGTTCCTCAGCCTGCGGAACTTCAACGAGATTCTGGTCGACTCGTCGCAGCTGATCGTGATCACCATCGGCGTCACCTTCGTGATCATCACCGCCGGGATTGACCTCTCGATTGGCTCGGTGCTGATCCTGTCGTCAGTCGTGGCGGCCAAAGTGATGATCGCGCTGTCGGGATCGCCGGAAGATATCGCGAACTTCCAGTTCCCCAACCAGCACATCGGCATCCCGGTCGGGCTGCTGGCCGGCGTGCTGACCGGGTTGCTGTGCGGAATCGTCAACGGCGCGCTGATCACGCGGCTGCAGATGCCGCCGTTCATCGTGACGCTGGGCATGCTGGGCATCGCGCTTGGTCTGGGGCAGTTGCTCTCCGGGGGCACCTCGGTGCCGAACGTGCCGCCGGCAGTGCAGACCGAGATCGGCCTGCGGGAGCTGGTCGGCTTCGACATCGCCGGGCAGCACGTGCGGATTACGCCGCCGATCCTGATCGCGGTCATCATCGCGCTTATCGCGGCGTTCGTGCTTAACCGGACCCGGTTCGGGCGGTACACCTACGCGGTGGGCTCGAACGCGGCGGCGGCGCGGCGGGCGGGCATCAATGTCGATCTGCATTTGGTCAAGATTTACGCGCTGTGCGGGATGCTGGCCGGCGTGACCGGCTCGATGGACCTGATGCGCTTCGGGACCGCCTCGGTGGGCTCGCACCAGTCGGACAATCTGGCCGCGATCTCCGCCTCGGTGATCGGCGGCACCAGTCTGTTCGGCGGCATCGGCACCATTGGCGGCAGCGTGGTCGGCGCGTTCATCCCGACGGTGCTGCGCAATGGGCTGGTGATTACCCGGGTGCCGCCGTTCTGGCAGAACGTGGCGATTGGCTGCGTGCTGATTCTTGCGGTGTACCTCGATCAGCGGCGGCGGAAGGCGGAGGAGCGGATTTAGCGCGCCTGGTGCAGGGTTGCTCACGGCGAGCCGGTGAAATGTGCACGTTGCACGGCAAAACCATTGTCAACAGCGTCAGGGATTGATACCCTGCGCGCGGCCTGCGTTGGCGCAGGCCCTTGTGATCCAAAGGAGGCACTATGAGCACTTGTCGCTCCGAATCCGGGAAGACGTCCCGCCGCTCGCTGCTGAAGGCGACGGTCGTTGCCGGCGCTGGCATGACCCTGATCACGCCGTTTGGCTGGACGGCCAAGGCGCAGGATGATGGCTACACCATCGCCTTCATTCAGGGCGTCATTGGCGACAACTTCTACATCACCATGGACTGCGGCGCGCGGGCCAAGGCTGAGGCGCTGGGCAACATCACCATCGACACGCAGGGGCCGGAGCGCTTCGACCAGACCCTGCAGACTCCGATCCTGAACGCGGTGATCCAGAGCCAGCCGGACGCCATCATGATGGCCCCGAATGACTTCAAGGGCATGATTGCGCCGATTCAGGCGGCGATTGACGCGGGCATCCCGGTGCTGGCGGTCGACACCACGATTGACTCCGACATCCAGCTCGCCGACGTCTCCACGGACAACGTCGAGGGCGGCCGCCTGGCGGCGCGCGGTCTGGCCGAGGCGATTGGCGGCAAGGGCAAGGTGTTCGTGGTGAACACGATGCCTGGCATCTCCACCACCGATCAGCGCGAGCAGGGCTTCCGCGAGGCGATCGAACAGGAGTTCCCGGACATCGAGTACCTGGGCCAGGAG
>JASGGF010000067.1:0-16922 GCA_047605145.1 Thermomicrobiales bacterium
CGTCGAGCCCTGCGCGCCCCGCGTAACCGCGACAAATGGCACGGTGTTCACCAGATCCGGCACGGTCAGGCCGGTCTTCTGCTCGATTACGGCCATCTCGTAGTCGCTGCCGATCACCGCCCACGCAAGGCCGATACCCTCGCGCAGTTCGTCCGCGCTGAGCGAAACCACTTGCTGCGAGGCGTCATACACCAGCCGGCAGGGCGAGTTGCCTAACTCCCGTGCGTGCCGGCCCATCGCCTCTCGCGTCGTTGGCTCGACGAACCCCAGCACAGCGCCCTCGGCCAGATCCACGACCGAGATGTCATCGGCCAGCGAGGAGGCTCCGGGGTAGAACCCGGCGATCTGGTTGCCCGCCAGGTCCGTCGTCATGAACGCCGACCCGGTCAGCACCGTCTCTGATTCCAGCACGTACGTCGTATCGATCCCCAGCGCCGTGCAGGCCGCGCGGTACGGCGCAAAATCCTGCCCAACCCCGCCCACCAACGACGGCCGTTCCCCGAGCAGCGCGAAGCTGTACGCCACGTTACCCGCGACGCCACCGCGATTGCGCACAAAGGAGTCAAAGAGAAAGCTCACGGAAAGTACGTGAACCTTGCCGGGGATGATGTGGTCTTCGAACGAGCCCGGGAACGTCATGATGTGATCGTAAGCCAGTGATCCACTGATCACGATCGTCGGGCGACCCCCGAGTGATTCAGACCCCATCGACAGCGCAGCCCCTACCGCATCACGCAAACACAATCGCCCGAGAATAGCACGCCGGGGCGCCAACCCTTCAGGCGGTGACTGCTGCGCGGTTCACCCGGCGCAACGCCGCGAGCACCGCGTCGTCTGGCACATCGTCACGCAGCGCCACCCCGCCGCCATCCAGCGGCAGCACGTACCGCTGCTTACCGGCCACCCGCTTCTTGTCGGCGGGCAGTTTCGCCAGCACTCGCGCCTCGTCCGCCTGCGCTTCTACCGGCAGTCCGGCGCCTTCCAACAGCCGTTCCAACTGCGCGCCCACCGCCGGACCACAGGTCCCCAGCGCCTCGCCGAGCGCGATGGCGGCGCGCATCCCGACGCCCACTGCTTCACCGTGCAGCAGTTGGTAATCCGCCGCCTCGATGGCGTGCCCCAGCGTGTGCCCGAAGTTCAGGTACGCGCGGATGCCCGCCTCCCGTTCGTCTTCCTCAACCACCGCCGCCTTCAGCGCCACGTTGCGCCAGATGGCGTACGTGGTGGCCGGGTCGAGTAGCGCCGCGAGGTTCGCCGCGTTGCGGTCGAGGAAGGCCAAGAGATCGTTGCGCTCCCCGCCGGGCGTGGAGCGCTGGATGAACGCGTGCTTGATCACCTCGCCCCACCCGGAGCGCAGCTCGCGCGGAGGCGCCGTCCGCAGCAGGTCCGGGTCGATGATCACCAGTTGCGGCTGCAAGAACGCGCCGATCAGATTCTTACCGGTGGCGTGGTTGATCCCCGTCTTGCCGCCGACGCTGCTATCCACCGCCGAGAGCAGGGTGGTCGGCATCTGCACCAGCCCCACGCCGCGCAGCACCGTCGCCGCCACGTAGCCCGCCAGATCCCCGACCACGCCGCCGCCCAGCGCCACCACCACGTCGCCGCGCTCGATGCCGCCGCCCAGCAGCCAGTCGTACAGCTCGCTAGCCGTCCCGAGGCTCTTGCTCCCCTCGCCCGCAGCCACCACGTGCGCCCGCACAGCAAACCCGACCGCCTCCAGCACCGCCGTGACCGGCGCCAGATGATGCGGAGCCACGTTGGCGTCCGTGATGATCCATGCCCGCTGCGCCTTCGGCCAGCGTGCCCGCATCCAGTCGCCAGCATCAGCCAGCGCACCGGAGCGGATGCGGATCAGCGAGTCCGCCGATTCAGCCTGCAACGTGATGGTGAAGGGCTGCCCCGCGGACAACCGGACGATCCCCACGATTTCCTCTGCGATCCTCGCGGCGTCGATGCCGTCCACCACCAGCGTGATATCCGCCCGGTCGTAGAACGCCTGCCGCTCCGCCTTCAGCGCCCGGATGCGCCCCACCGGGTCGTCGCCAGCCAGCATCGGCCGCTCGGCGGCCTCGCCCAGCGCCGACTGCTGCGCCCGCAGCCGCGCCACGATCACCTCCGGCTCACCATCCAACGCCACCACCAGCGTCCCCGGCGACCGCAGCAGCTCCGGCGTCCACGCCGCCTCGCTGGCGGGGGCGCCGCCCCCCGTCGCAATCACGACGTGGTCCTGCCGCAACGCCGCCCCCAGCGCTTCGCGCTCGCGCTGCCGGAACGCCGGCTCCCCGTGATCGCGGAAGATCGCCGGAATACTCTGCCCGGCGGCGCGCTCGATCTCCTGATCCATGTCCACGGCCCGCCAGCCGAGTTGGTCCGCCAACAACTGGGCCACGGTGGATTTCCCTGTCCCACTAAACCCGATCAGGACGACGCGCTCGACCGCTGCCACGACTGCCGTTCCCCTGCTTCCGCGCCAGAACAATCGGGTCAGTATAGTCGCCTCACCCCAGCGGCCCTGTCCCGAAGCCAGTTAGCGCCGTGCGGTGAACGCGGCGCCGTAGGCAGTCACTCCCGGCGTCAACCCGAGCTCGAAACCACCAGCTCCTCCAAATGGAATCCAGAGCTTTTCGAAGCACCCCGCCACCGAACACATACCTCCGCATCCCCCCCGGCAACGCACCCCACCCCGATGTCATTCCGACGAAGGAGGAATCGCACACCCCCAACTGCGCCTTCGCGGCGCCTCTTTCCGGTACCCAACGCCGGCGCCGCGCCACCGGCCGAAGACCGCCCCAAGACATTGCCGCCAGCTAGACATCTCTCTGGCGAATTCCCCGCCATCCCCGACAATAGCGACGTGGCAGACCACCGGGCCAGGTCATTGGATCTCGTCGGGGGCAGCCATCGGGCGAAGCGCGGCAAGGAACGGCAGGCCCGCAACGCCGCAACCAACGCAGAGCGATTTCGATGGAGAAGTCCGCGCCATGACCAATCAGCGCTACGTCCTCGCCCTCGATCAGGGCACCACCTCCAGCCGCGCCATCCTCTTCGACCACGCCGGGAAGGCGATCGCTTCCGCCCAGCAACCAACCACGCAGTATTTCCCCCACACCGGCTGGGTGAATCAGGACGCGGCCGAAATCTGGCGGACCCAATTGGCGACCGCGCGCGATGCCATTGCCCGAGCCGGCGTCGCTGCAACCGCCATCGCCGGCATCGGCATCACGAACCAGCGCGAAACCCTCGTCGTCTGGCGACGCGCCACCGGCGAACCCGTCCACCCCGCCATCGTCTGGCAGAGCCGCCAGAGCGCCCCGGTCGTCGATGCCATCGTGGCGCGCGGCATGGCCCCCGCCTACCAGCACGTCACCGGGCTCCTCCCGGACGCCTACTTCACCGCTACCAAGCTGGCGTGGCTGCTCGCCGAGGTCCCTAAACTCCGCTCGCAGGCAGAAGCGGGTGAGCTCCTCGCCGGAACGGTCGATGCGTGGCTGATCTGGAACCTCACTGGCGGTCGCTCACACATTACCGACGTCACGAACGCCTCGCGCACCATGCTGATGGACCTCGAAACGCTACGCTGGTCACCGGAACTGATGGCCGACCTCGATATCCCCGCCGCCATGCTGCCGGAAATTGTGCCGAGCAGCGGCGAACTGGCGGTGACAAACGCGGACATCTTCGGCGCCGAACTCCCGGTTGCCGGCATCGCGGGTGACCAGCAGGCCGCCCTGTTCGGGCAGTGCTGCTTCGCCCCCGGCGACGCCAAGAACACGTATGGGACTGGCTCGTTCCTGCTGATGAACACCGGCGCGCGCCCTCGCCGTTCGTCGCGTCGCCTGCTGACCACCGTCGGCTGGCAGCGCGAGGGTGAAACCACCTACGCACTTGAGGGCTCCATCTTCGTCAGTGGCTCGGCGGTGCAGTGGCTGCGCGATGGGCTCGGTCTGTTCACCGACTCCAGCGAGGTCCAGGCGCTCGCCGCCTCAGTCCCGGACTCCGGCGGCGTCACCTTCGTGCCCGCGCTCACCGGGCTCGGCGCACCTCACTGGGACGCCGATGCGCGCGGGGCCATCCTCGGCCTGACCCGCGGCACGACCGCCGCCCACATCGCCCGCGCCACGCTGGAAGCCATCGCCCTCCAGACGCTGGATGTCACCTCCGCCATGGAGGTGGACGCCGGCATTCCGCTGCGCTCGCTGCGCGTGGATGGCGGCGCCGCCCGCAACGATCTCCTGCTGCAAATCCAAGCGGACCTGCTCAGCGCGCCAGTCGTCCGCCCCCGCAACGTCGAATCCACCGCCACCGGCGCCGCCTGGCTGGCTGGCCTCGGCGTTGGCTACTGGCGCTCCCCCGCAGACCTGACGGCCCTCTGGGAAATCGACCGCACCTTCGAGCCCGCCGGCGATCCCACGTACCTCACCGCCATCCGCGCCCGCTGGTCCGAAGCCGTCTCGCGCAGCAAGGGCTGGGCCGCAATCAGCCCACCAGCGTAGCAACCAGCCACCACGCAAAAAGCCCCTCTCCCGCGCATCGGGAGAGGGGTTGGGGTGAGGGCTTCTCGTGGGTTCGGGGTGACGACCCTGCGTGGTTTGGGGTGAGGGTTCTCCTACCCTGGCCCGATCTTCCGCCGGTCCGGGTTCTCCTCGATCACCGTCACCTGCGGCGCCGGGGTGATCTGCTCCTCCGGCTGCTCCCGGCGAAACCGCTTGATCAGGTCCGGGATTTGCAGACTGCGCAGGCGCTCCATGGCCATCGCGGTGAACTCTTCCATCTGGCCCTTGCTCGGCCGCAGTCCTGTCCGGTAGTAGTACTCAGCGGCGCGCCCCACCGCGATCGTCCCCGCGTAGGCGATGGCCAGCTTCGGCACCGTCCCGGCGGCGAACGGCATCAGCGCCGCGCCCTCGCGCGCCAGCGTCCGCCAGACCAGCCCCGCGCCTACCACCGGCAGCACTTCCTGCAGAATCGACCGCTGGTCGTTCAGGTTGCGCCCGTAAATGGCGGCCAGCTTGTACAGCATGATGACCTGATTCTTGGTCAGCACGATGAAATCGGCGCCCGCCGCTGCCAGTCCACCCACCACCGGGATCAGCGCCGGCAGGTTCGAGACAACGGAAAACTGCGCGTTCGCAATGGAAGTCTCATCGATAACTTGCTTCGCCGCTGCTGGCCGGAAGGCCGGCAGCGCCCGCCCGAAGCCGGTGATGCGGTCGTTGTTCCGCCGCAGGATATCCAGCCGCAGTTGCTCAATCGCCGAATCATCCTCCGGCGAGCCACCCTCAAAGCGCACGATGGGCACCGGCGGCGAGTCGTACCGCACCGCGTCGGCCACGCGCGAGCCCGCGCCGGTCCGCTCCGGGTCCCAGACAATGGCCGCGTCAAGCCGGCCCAGTCCATCCAGTGGCTCGCTGGCCCCACGGTACAGCGATGCAAACTGCCCCTCGGCGCCAGTCAAGGCAAGCCCCAACCGGCGCGCCTGCTCCGAGGTCGGCGCCACGATCAGCAGGCGCGGCGGCGTCTCCGCCTGCTCCCGGATTTCCTCAAGGCTGACTTCGCGCAGCACGCTCAGCATGCCCTTGACGCCGTCAAATCCTCCAAACGCCTGCATTGTTCACGCTCCCGCATACCAGCGCCGCAGAGAGGGGCGCAGGAGTATCGCTAGCCGGTAGTACGCAAGAAGCTCACCAGTCGAGCTTTATGGCATGCAAACGCGTACCAGCCGGCGCCTGTTCCATCTGCTCGGGAATCACCAGCAGCGCGTCAGCCGCCGCCAGCGAGCTCAGCACCCCGGCGCCCTGCCTGCCTGCCGGGCGCGCCTGCGTCCGTCCGCCACAGCGCTCCAGCGTCACTCGCAGATAGTGCCTGCGGCCGCCCCGGTTATCAATGGGCTCCGTGGTCTCGCATTCCACCACCGCGGGTTCCAGATCACTGCGGCCCTGCAGCTTCAGGATCGCCGGCCGCCCGAACAGGAGGAAACTCACGCCGGCGGCAACCGGGTTTCCCGGCAGCCCGAGGAGCGGCGTGCCGCCGATCACCCCAGCTGCCAGCGGCTTGCCCGGCTTCATGCGCACCTGCCAGATGTTCATCTCGCCGGCCGCCTGCAACACGTCCTTGACCAGATCGAAGTCACCCAGCGAAACGCCACCGCTGCTGACGATCAGGTCCGCGTCACACGCCGCCCGCAACTGCGCCGTCACATCCTCGACGGTGTCCGACGCCACGCCCAGTAACTGGACCTGCGCGCCCCACGACTCAGCCATCGCCGCCAGCATCGCCGCATTGCTGTCGCGGATCTTGCCCGGCGCCAATGCACCTCCAGGCCCCACCACCTCGTTGCCGGTGGACAGGATCGCCACCACGGGCCGCCGGTGCACCGGGATCGCGGCCACGCCGGCGGAGGCCAGCGCTCCCAGCAGCGGCGGCGTCACGCGCTGCCCCTCATTGACGATCACGGCTCCGGCGGCAATATCCTCCCCCGCCTCGCGCACGTTCTCGCCCGCCGCCGCTGCCCGGAAGATCTGCACCGACCCGGCCAGTTGGCGCGCATTGTGGCCGGCCTCGTCGGTCTCCTCGAACCGCACAACGGCATCGGCGCCTGCCGGGACCGGCGCGCCAGTCATGATGCGCAACGCCGACCCAGCCGCCAGCGGCTCGCCACCGGGATCGCCCGCCGCCACCTCGCCCTGCACCGGCAACGCCACCGGAGCCGTCGCCGAGGCCCCGGCCACATCCACACTGCGCACCGCGAAGCCGTCCATCGCGGAATTACGGAACGGCGGCACATTGTCGTTGGCGATAACAGGGGCAGCGGCCACGCGGCCACGCGCCTCCAGCAGTGGAGCCTCCTCTGCGGGCAACGGTAAAACCAGCGCCAGAATGCGCGCGAGCGCATGGTCAACGTCGACCATGCGCTCAGCCTGCTCACGAGATTGCGCTCTCGCAGTGACTTCGGGTTCGGGCATGACTCCGGGATATCCCTCCCCCGTTTGCAACTTAGGCGGATGCAGCTTCGGTTTTCAGGCGCGCCATCGAATCCACCAGATCCTGCACCGCCCCCGCCGACTTCGTCAGCGCCGCCTTTTCGTCATCGGTCAGGTTCAACTCGATGATCTGGCGCACACCGCCTTCACCCAGCTTCACCGGCACGCCGACGAACAGGCCGTTGAGGCCGTACTCGCCCTCCAGATGGACGCTGCACGGCAGAATGCGCCGTTTGTCGAGCAGGATGGAATCGACCATCTCCACCACCGACGCGCCCGGCGCCTGATAGGCGCTGCCCGTCTTCAACAGCGACACAATCTCGGCGCCGCCGTTCGCGGTGCGGTCTTCCAGCGCCTTGACCACCTCCGGCTCAAAGATCTCGGTGATCGGCACGCCCGCGATGGTGGAGTAGCGCGAGACCGGCACCATGGTGTCGCCGTGCCCGCCCAGCACCATCGCGGTGACGTCCTCGACCGAGACATCCCCCTCCGCCGCGATGAAGCAGCGGAAACGCGCCGAATCGAGCACTCCGGCCATGCCAATCACCCGCTCGCGCGGCAGGCCCGCCGCATCGAACGCGACGTGGCACATGGCGTCCAGCGGGTTGGAGACGATGATGAAGATGGCGTCCGGCGACGCCGCCACTGCCTTCTCCACCACAGAGCCGACAATGCCCATGTTGGTGCGCAGCAGATCATCGCGGCTCATGCCCGGTTTGCGGGCGATGCCAGAGGTGACCACCACGATCTGTGAGCCCGCCGTCGCCTCGTAGTCGTTCGCGCCCGTCAGCGCGGAGTCGTAGCCCAGCACCGGCGCCGTCTCGGCCAGATCGAGCGCCTTGCCCTGCGGCATCCCTTCCACGATGTCCACGAGCACGATATCCGCGTAGTCTCGTAGCGCCAGGTACTGGGCGACTGCGCCGCCGACCATCCCCGCGCCGATCACGCTCACCTTTGGCCGTGCCATGCTTGCCTGCATCCCCTGTGCGAACCGGCAGACAGCGCCGGCGACAACAACATCACGCTACCGCAAGGATACCGCGCCCCGTCCGCGCTGCGGCGAGGCATCCCACAGCGGAAACCCTGCCAACTGCACCCCACTGCAAGCGTTGGCAGCCTTGGCAGACTTTGCCGCGTAGAACGGCGCACAGTCATGCCAGCGAAACCCGATGCGAAAGGCGTATTGACGCCGTTCCGCCAGCATCCCTATAATCGCCCGGTGCCGAGCAAATGGCTTGCCCAGGTGGCGGAATCGGCAGACGCGCTAGCTTGAGGGGCTAGTGCCCGTTAAGGGCGTGAAGGTTCAAATCCTTTCCTGGGCACCGTACAGAGCCAGCCCCGGGCGATTAGCTCAGCTGGAAGAGCGCCACGTTTACACCGTGGATGTCAGAGGTTCGAGCCCTCTATCGCCCACCCGGCGGGGGCGGCGGCACACAACCCAGATGCCAAGGTAGCTCAGTTGGTAGAGCTCACGACTGAAAATCGTGCGGTCAGCAGTTCGAGTCTGCTCCTTGGCACCATCTGAACCATGCGGCAACCGCCGCTCCCGGTATCCGGGAGCGGCGGTTCGTGCGTCCGCAGCAGTGCGTTAGGCGCCGCTGCTCACATCAGACTCAACCGGCAAATCCGGGCGCTCGCCCCACTCGTTCCACGAGCCATCATAGTTCGCGTAGTTCCGGTACCCGATGCGGTCCAGCGCAAACAGCACCGCCGTCGCCGTGACGCCGCCATTGCAGTACGCGATCACCCGCTCATCCGCCGACACGCCGCCCGCCGCCACGATCTCCGCCAGCTCGTCGCTCGCTTTCCACGTGCCGTCGGCGTTCACCAGCGACTTCGCTGGCAGGTGCACCGCCCCCGGCACCCGGCCACCGCGCGGGCCACGCGCCACCGCGCCGGTGTACTGGCCTGCGTCTCGCGCGTCCACGATCTGCGCTGTCCCACCCTCGGACGCCGCCAGCACATCCTCGGCGCTCACCCACAGCTCGGGACGCTGACGCGGCGTGAACGTCACGGCCGCCGGAGCCTTCACATCGGCTGTCAGCGAGCGCCCTTCATCCATCCACTTGCGGTACCCGCCATCCAGCACCGCCGCCCGGTCGTGCCCGAAGAACTTGAGCGCCCACCACAACCGGGTCGCGAAGTTGCCGCCCGTGTGGTCCACGATCACCACGTCCGTGTCGTCGCCGATGCCGCGTTCACCCATGGCGGCGGCGAATCGCTTCGGCGGCGCAATCTGCACCTTGACCGGGTTGTCCGGATCGGTGATATCCGTCGTCCAGTCCACGTACACCGCGCCGGGGATGTGCCCGAGGTCATATTCCTCGCGCGCGCCCACGTACTCCGCGTGTTGCTTCCCTTCCCCCAGATCGGTGGTGTGGACGTACCCGCGCATATCGACCACGCGCAGCCCCGGCGCGCCCAGATGCGCGGCGAGCCACTCCGTGCTGACCAATGTGTCTGGCAAAACTGACGTGCTCACCCTCTGCTCCTGCGTCATTCCTTGACGATGCCTCATCGGCTCCGTATAGTAACCGGGTTGCCGCGATGCGGATTGCGGAAGTGGCTCAGTGGTAGAGCATCTCCTTGCCAAGGAGAAGGTCGCGGGTTCGAATCCCGTCTTCCGCTCCAGAACATGATCGCCCGGGCCGATGGTCCGGGCGTTTTCGTGTTCCCGGAGCAGCTCAAGGAGAATCAGGTATCCTGACCCCTGCTCGGGCGGACGTGGCGGAAAGGCAGACGCCGCGGTCTTAAAAACCGCTGAGGGGCAACCCTCGTGCGGGTTCGAATCCCGCCGTCCGTACCCCGAGGTTCCCCCCACGCGGGCGCAGCCGAGACCTCCACGTCTCTTCCACCGACCAATCCTCGCCCGGCCCTCGTGACGACGGTTGACCCGACATCTCCCACGCGACATTCGAGGCAAACCCTACCGCCAGCGTGCTGGCGCGCGCTCCCGCTCACTGCCGCAGCGTTCCAGAAGCCCGGAGAAGCGTCAGGCATTTTCCCTGGGACACCACGCCTTGGCCGCCATCGTTTTTGCGGAGCCGCCGTCCATCGCTGCCCTCCCTACCCCAACCGTTCCACGCCTCAAGGCCCCCGGAGGTGCATTAATCCTTCGCTGGCACGCATGTCCGCCATTTCGCACACCATAGTGCCTCCTCTCAATGCACGGCAGGTTTTCCCGCCTCCTCCGACTAAACGTTGTTGTGGAACAACTTCCACGTTATGACGCCAAAAATGCTGCGGGTGACGCGAATTTTCAATCAAGAAACATCCACTTTGCGGTGGCGAATTCAACATGAAACGTGCTGAATCAAACCAGAAATTGCCCGTGACAGTTGTCTATCTTGCTTGTGACATGAACTTCACATTACTGTCGTTGGCTTTTTTCATGCTCAAACTAGTGCATGCTTGGAGAGTCACGGCTCCTGCACCCCACAACCGGTGGGGATTCGCTCCGTGTCACGGCGAGAGTACGGTAAGAGGTGAGGCTACGTGGACGACAGAAGATTTGATGATTTGAGCAAGGCGCTTGGCGAGGTCCGCATCGCTCGCGGAGGGTTGCTGCGCGGGGCGCTGGCCGGCGCGGCTGCAGCGCTGGCCGGCGGCCTTGCCGTCACCAGCCAGGCTGACGCGAAACGGAAGAAAACCCGGACAGCAAAATCCTCAAAGAAGAATCGCAAAGGCGGCGGTGGCGGCAATCCCTCGCATCCGAACAACCCGGGCGGCCACACCTGCCGGCCAACTGGCCATTCCTGTCAGGGTAACCAGCGCTGCTGTTCAGGGCTGGATTCGTGCCAGAAGACCGGGCCAGGCAACTCCCGCCGCTGCGTCACCAATCCCTCGTGCGGGGCATCCGGCCAATCCTGCTGCTCCGGGAACCCGTCGTGCGGAGAGGGTCTGACCTGCAAGCAGAACGTCTGCACCCCGCCCACCCCGGATTGCGGAGCTTCGGGGCAACCGTGCTGCCAGACCGGCGACGCGTGTCAGGGCGGCCTGACGTGCCAGAGCGGGACCTGCCAGCCGGAGTGTGGCGCGCTTGGCCAGACCTGCTGCGCGGAAGACTCCTGCAGCGGTGATCTGGTGTGCCAGGGCGGATTCTGCGTCGCGCCATGCGGCGCGCAGGGGCAAGTCTGCTGTGCGGACACCGCCTGCAATGACGGGCTGCAGTGCAGCAATGGCGCCTGCCAACGAGGTGGTTCCCGGCAGTGCACCGTCGACGCCGATTGCCCGGCGGGCAGCCTCTGCAACGGCGGGACCTGCGTTACCTTCAACGGCGGTTGCCGCACTGGCGAATCAGTGGAGCAGTGCTGCAAGCGCTCCGTCAAGAAGGGTTGCAAGCGGAAGCAGCAGTCCGGCCACGCCCGGAAGAACTGCCTACGCAAGGGGAAGCGCCGCTGCAAGAGCCTGCTCGGCGGCGTCTAGGCCGGCGTCTGGCGGCCATCGGGCCATCGGCGCAATGCTGCGGATCCCGCCGTCAGGATCCCGATTAAGTGAGAACCGATCTCGCGCCTGAACCATCGTGGCGACGTTCAAGGAACGGAGAGGCCAGACCTCTCCGTTCCGCGTTCAGTTGCAGAGCCGCTCGCTGGTTCCAACGTTCTCACAGCGCATTGCACGGCACGGGACGGCCCCAAGATCACCCTTGCGTCTCTGCACTCCCACTCCATTGGCCGGCTAACCGAAGGCCGGAGTAACCTCGATCTCCCACCGGCCAACCCCCGTCACCTCAAACAGTACTTGCTCGGTCTGATCCAGTTGGAACGTTGCCTGGCCCGAGTACGAGTCAACTTCGTTGAAGAGCAAGTCGCTGTTGCCGCTGGAGGTCCGCACCCACACCGCGAAATTGCTGTCGCCGGTGTAACTCGCAGTCACGCGGTAGGTGCCTGGTCCCAACGTCACCGGTTCGCTAACAAGGTCGGTCGTGTTCGCAATCCGCAGCGGGCCGCCGTTACCCCCGCTTTGCTCCAGCTCGGCTTGCGAATCAGCTGGATCCCCGAAAATCTGTTCTCGATCGCCTAGCAAGATCTGCAACCGACGCCAGGTGTTGACCGGACTTGTCTCCGCATTCGGCACACGCCAGATCAACACGAAGTCGTCGTCTGCCGCTGCTGCGGGAACCTCGAAGCCAATGAAGCCGATTGCGGAGTCGCTTGGATACGCTCGGTTCTCAGCTCCGAACACATCCGCCGGATTGAACTGTGCAGTCACTTCCGTATTCGCCGCAAATCGATCACTGTTCGAAGCCAGAAGGAACTGGTCAGCTCCGACCAGCAGGATGGCATCAGATGGGTTCCAAACAGTGACGAAACACAGTATGACTTTGACTCGTTCATCCGCAACCGGCTCGGCGGGCGAGCAAATGGCGTCGAGCGAATAGCTCCCAAAGCCTCCCGGTCCGCATGCGTCTCGCCTGTCCCAGAACTGCTTGAACGTATCGTTGTCGAGAGCTGATTCCAATTCCTCGCTAAAGTACGTTGAGCCAACTCCGTCTTCGCAGCCCTGACCATCTCTCGCCCGTGCTGCGTCAACAGCTTGCGCCAACGCGCCAGCCGGCCCCCCGCCCATCAGCAGAACCAGCGCCAGCACCATTGCCGCACCGATTTGCCGCAGGCCGTGGCGCCCGGTGTAATGACCGCGCCTCACGGCCGTTGCCCATGCCTGTAGCCAATGACCGACCATCGCCTGCACCCCAACGTGAATAACTGCCCGACGTTGTCAATTCGTTGCCAACGTCGCCTAGCCGGGCCTTCGGCGCCACGGCGACACTTGAAGGCGCCAGCACTTTCGCGCTGTAGCGAGTCACCAATTATGCAGGAGCCTGAGCATCATCGAGCGCAAGTAGTCGCGAGATTACCCTGCGACTCGCGTCACCAGAATCTCCCAGCGTCCGGAGCCCGTCACCGCAAACGCGACGTCCTCCGTTGCGTCCAGCCGGAACGTCGTCTGCCCGGAGAAGGCGCCGACTGTGCTGATCAGCTGATCGTCCTCGCCAGTGTCGGTCTGAATGGAGACCGTGAACGGCCCCACGCCGGAGTAGCGGGCCGTGACGCGGTACAGCCCCGCCCCAAGTTCCACGGGACTATTGACCAAATTGCTGGCTCCGGTGAACTGCAATCGGCCGTTGAACGCGCCGGGCTGGATCACGTTCGCCACCGGCGCCGGGACCGCCTCGAAGTCACTCTCCCGCTCGCCCAGCACGATCTGCAGGCGCTGCCGCGTCGGGCTCGGGCTGGCGTAGGGATCAGGGAGCTTCCAGATCAGCACGAAGTCGTCGTTGGCGTCCTCGGCTGGAAGCTGGAACGCGATCACTCCGGAGTCAGCCGATTCCGTCGCCACCGGAAGGCCGCCTTCCAACGTATCCGCCACCGCCTCATCATCGAGCAGCGTCTCATCGACCGGGTAACGCGCAACGTTACTTGCCAGCGTGAATTGATCGTTGGTCAGCAGCAGCGAATCACCGGAGGGGTTCCAGACGCTCACGAGACAGAACACATCGACAAAGCCGCGTACATCGCTCGTCTGATCCGGCGCGCAGCTGGCGCTCAGGCCGAAACTCTCGGCGCCTCCCGGGCCGCAGGCGCTCCTGCGCGCCAAGAACGCGTTCAGCGTGCCGTTGTCCAGCGCCTCACGCAGTTCATCGGCCCGGTAGCTCGATCCAACGCCGTCCTGGCAGCCTTGCCCGTCGCGCTGCAGCGCAGCGTCGACGACCTGCGCTTGCACGGCCACCGGCCCGCCAAGTCCCGGCAGCAGGGCAATCACCAGCATCCACGCCGCAAGGATTGTCCGTACGGCTGGTCTTACGGCGTCCATGGTTCCTCGCACGGTTTCCCCAAGCACAGCCCCAGCGACAGCGCGCCGCGCATGGCGCAGCAGCAGAGCGGCGCCGGACGAGACCGGCGCCGCCGGCGCATCGCACGTTGTGCAAGGTAGCCGCGTGGGCGAGATCGATGCTGCCGGGACGCGTCTGTCGCCTGCACCAATGCCCTACGCTGCGGTTCCAGGCTGCAGCACCGGCCCCAACGCCGCCAGTTCCGTCAGCGGGATGTGACAACGAATCGTGTGGCCGCTCGCGGTCGCTTGGAGTGGCGGCGTCTCCTGATCGCAGACAGCGCCCAGCTTGCGCGGGCAGCGCGACGCGAACGGGCACCCTTGCGTGACGCTGCCTGCGCTTGGCGCCGGGCCCGTCAGGCGGATGCGCTCTTGCGTCACGGTCGGGTCCGGCGCCGGCGCCGCCGAGAGCAGCGCCTCGGTGTACGGGTGGTGGGGCGGCGAAAACACCTGCTCCGTCGTGCCGGCTTCCATGATCTGGCCCAGATACATGACCGCCACCCGGTCAGCCAGATAACGGACGACGCTGAGATCGTGCGAGATGAAGATGTACGAGTACGCCTCCTCCTCCTGCAGGTCTTGCAGCAAGTTCAACACCGTGGCTTGAATGGAGACATCAAGCGCGGACACCGGCTCGTCGCACACCACCACCGAGGGCCGACCCGCCAGCGCCCGCGCGATGCCGACGCGCTGTTTCTGCCCACCAGAAAGTTGCGCCGGGTAGCGGTCGAGAAACGAGCTATCGAGGTTGACGCTGGCCAGCAGCTGCTCGACGCGCGCCCGCACCTCGCGGCTATCCGACAGGCCGGTAAACAGCCGCACCGGCCGCCCCACGATTTCCGCGATGGTGTGCGCCGGGTTCAGCGCCGTGTCCGGGTTCTGGAACACGACCTGAATCTGCCGGCGCATCTCCCGTGGCCGCGCGCTCGCTCGCGCTGGCAGCGCCTTGCCGTCGAGCCGGATTTCGCCCGCATCCGGCTCCTGCAGCCCGATAATGCAGCTGGAGAGCGTGCTCTTGCCGCACCCGGACTCGCCCACCACCGCCAGTGTCTCGCCTGCCGCCAGTTCCAGCGACACGCCATCCACCGCGCGCACCACCGCGCCGCCAAGGCCGGGCAGCAGGCCCGGTTGCTGCCGGTAGTGCTTCTCGAGGTCGGCGATGGTCAGAATGGGCGAGCCAGCCGCTCGCGCCGGCGCCCGCTCCGCGTCGTTACTCCCACGCCGCCCTCTCGCCAGCCGCACCTCCGGCCAGAAGAAGCAGCGCGAGCGATGCCCCGGCCCGGCGTCGAAGAGCGCCGGCGCCTCCCCACGGCAGACATCGCGCGCGTACTGGCAGCGCGGCGCAAACGCGCAACCCGCCGGAAGATTGCCGGGCTTTGGCAACTGCCCCGGAATCGGCGTCAACGGTTGCCCGGCCCGGCTGAGGTTCGGCACAGCGTTCAGCAGGCCAGCGGTATAGGGGTGGCGCGGCCTGGCGAACAGTTCGTCGATGGGCGCCTCCTCCACAATCTCGCCGGCGTACATCACCGCCACCCGGTCGCAGACGCGGGCGATGACTCCAAGGTTGTGGCTGACGTAGACAATGGCCGCGTTCGTCGTACGGCGCAACTCATCCACCAGATCGAGGATCGTCGCCTCGGTGGTGACATCCAGACCGGTCGTCGGCTCATCCATGATCAACAACGAAGGATTGCAGGCCAGCCCCATGGCGATCACCACGCGCTGCTGCTGCCCCCCGGAAAGCTGATGCGGGAAACGCTGCGCCATCGCCTGCGGGTCGGGCAAGTGCACGCTTCCGAGCAGTTCGTTGACCCGCCGCTCGGCCCGCTTGCCAGTCAGCCCCTCGTGGATCTCCAGCACCTCGGCAATCTGATCGCCAATGCGCATCGAGGGGTTGAGCGAGGCCATTGGGTTCTGAAACACCATCGCCACGTCGCGGCCGCGAAGCCGTTGCAGCTCGCGCGGCGACATCGCGAAGACATCCTGCCCGCGAAACCGCACCGCGCCGCCCGTTATCTCGCCGCCGGCCGCCACGTGCCCGATTGCCGCGAAGGCCAGCGTGGTCTTGCCGCACCCCGATTCCCCGACAAGGCCCAAGACCTCCCCGGCCCGCACGGTCAACGACGCGCCGCGCACGGCGGCCACCTGTTTCGGCCCGCGCCCGTAGGCGACGCGCAGGCCTTCCACCTCCAGAACTGGCGAACCATCGACGGCGGCAGCGGCCACTGCCTCGCGCTCAAGCGTCTGGCTGGTCATGACGCCTCCTCCAGATGCTCGCCCGTGTCAAAGACCCGGCTCACGCCATCGGCAAACAGGTTCGCGGAAATCACCAGCAGGGAAATGGCGAAGGCCGGACCGATCACAGCCCACGGCGCAACCTGAATCATGCTGCGCCCCTCGTAGATCATCAGGCCCCAGTCAGGGGTTGGAGGCTGCACGCCAAGGCCCAGAAAGCCGAGCGACGCGCCGATGAGGATGGCGTAGCCGATGCGAATCGAACTCTCGACGATGATCGCGGGGATCGCGTTCGGCAGCATCTCGCGCACGATGATGTACGGCGCGCGTTCACCCCGCGCCTGCGCCGCCTGCACGAAGGGTTGGGCGCGCAGATCAAGCGCGACGCTGCGGATGATCCGCGCGACCCGCGGCACGAAGGTGATCGCCACCGCGAGGATGATGTTGCTCACGCTGGGGCCGAGTGTGGTCAGCACCAGTAGGGCCAGTAACAGCGACGGGAAGCTCATGACACCGTCGCCGACGCGCATGATCGCCTCGTCGGTCTTGCCCCCGTAATACCCGGCGGTGAGCCCCACGAGCGTCCCGGCCACCACGCCGAGCGCCGTCGCGCCGAAGGCGATCACCACGATGCTGCGCGCTCCGGAAAGGACGCGGCTGAGGATGTCCCGGCCATACTGGTCGGTGCCCAGCCAGTACGTCGTCGAGGGCGCCTGCAGGGTGTCCTGATAGTGGAACTCCAGCGGCGGATATGGCGCCAGCCGGTCACCGGCAAGGGCCAGCAGCAGATACCCGAGCAACATCACCGCGCCAAACATCGCCGTGCCGCTGGCCCGCAGCGCCCGCCAGCGGCGCAACGCGGCGGGCGGCGCCGCGTCG
>JASGGF010000068.1:0-16913 GCA_047605145.1 Thermomicrobiales bacterium
CCCGCGTGGGCGAGGAAGATGGGTGGCGCGTCGGCTGGCACGGGTTCCTCGCGCCAGACGGCGTAAATGGGGGCCGCGAAGCTGGGGCGGCTGGCGGCGTCCGGGTAGCCGCTGGCCGTCCCGGCGGTGACAGCGCCGCCAGCGGAGAAGCCCATGATGCCGAGGCGCGCCGGGTCGATGCCGAAGCGCGACGCCTGCTCGCGCACGGTGCGAATCGCCTGCAGGCCGTCCGCAACGGAATGCTGCCAGACCGTTTCCATGTTGGCGCGTCGCGGCAACGGGTCTTCCGCGATGCGCAGGAACGCGGCGTCGTCATCGGCGGTGGGGTAGACGCGGTAGCGCAGCACGAACACGGCGACGCCGCGCGCATTCAGCCACGCCGCCACCTCCGAGCCCTCCTTGTCCACCATCAGGAAGTGGAACGCGCCGCCGGGCGCCACGATGACGCCAGTTCCCGTCGCCACCTCTGGGTCCGGCAGGAACACGGTCAGGGTCGGCGTGCTGACGTTGCGCGCCAGCCGGGAGTTCTCCCATTGTGGCCGCTCCAACTCCGGCCCGGCGTCCTGCCAGAGCGCGGCGTCCGGGACGTCGCCGGGCCAGACGGGGATCACTTCGGGGGTGTTAGACATGGGGATGGCTCGCTCCTGCGGGCGCGCGGCGGATAGCAAGGCGGCATTGTCGCGCAGATCAGGAGCGCGCGGAGAACTCCCCCGGCGCTGCCACTTGGCTCGCAGGCAGTTGGCTTGAACGCCGGCCACGGTTCAACGGGTGGTGTATCATAAATAGGTCATTGCACTACTTGGGAGACTGACCATGGAAGAGATGATTTCGGCAGCAGAAGCCAACCGCGCCTTCTCCCGCATTCTGCGGGAGGTCCGTGAGGGGCAGACCTTCGTGGTGACCAGCCACGGCAAACCGGTGGCGCGCATCGTGCCCGCGAGCGAACACGACGCAGCCCGCAAGGCGGCGAGGGAGGCCCTCTTCGCGCATCTGGCAACGCGACCCATCATCAAGGTGGAACCATGGACGCGCGATGACCTGTATGACGACGAATGAAGATTGCCCTTGACACCAACGTCCTCGTCTACGCCGAAGGCGCCAATGACCTCGTTCGACATGACACCGTGATGGCCATCGTGCGGGCGCTGCCGGTCGATGCGATCGTAGTTCCGGTTCAGGTGCTGGGAGAGCTGTTCAACGTTCAGGTGCGCAAGGCGGGCCAAACCCCGGCTGAGGCGCGGGCCATCGTGCTGCGTTGGCAGGAGAGTTACGAGACCGTTCCGACCACCCCTGAAATCATGGCGGCGGCAATGGACATCGCTGCCCAGCACCAGCTCCGCATCTGGGACGCGGTGATCCTCGCAGCAGCCGCCCGCGCGGGTTGCCGGCTGCTGCTCTCCGAAGACCTGCAGGACGGTTTCTCGTGGGGTGGGGTAACAGTTGTCAGTCCATTCGCGGAGCCGCGCCACTGGCTGCTGGCCAGCCTGCTGGCGCAAGGTGGCGCAGGGCGCTGAACCGGGAACGCCGGGCCCGCGCCGCTACCCGCGGCGTTGGCGAGGGTCCAGCGCCTCGCGGAGGCCGTCGCCGAGCAGGTTGAAGCCGAGCACCGTGATGGCGATGGCGAGGCCGGGGAAGGTCATGATCCACCACGCCTGCCGCATCAGATCGCGGCCGAGCGAAAGCTCGAGGCCCCACTCCGGCTCGGGGGGTTGCGCGCCCAGCCCGAGGAAGGAGAGCGCGGCGGCGGAGAGGATGGCGGTGGAGAAGCCGAGCGTGGCGAGCACGAGGATCGGGGGCAGCGCGTTCGGCAGGATGTGCTGGCCGATCAGCCGCGTGTGCCCGGCGCCCAGCGATTCCGCCGCCTCGAAATACTGCTTCTTGCCCTCCACCAGCACCGTGCCGCGCACCACCCGCGCGTACCACGGGATGGCGCTGATGCCCACGGCGATCACCGCGTTGCGCAAGCTCGGGCCGAGCAGCGCCACCACCGAGAGTGCGATCAGGATATCGGGGAAGCTGAACATGACATCGACGGCGCGCATGATCACGTTGTCGACCACGCCGCCGGCATAGCCGGAGATCAGGCCCAGCAGGGAGCCGATGGTGCAGGAGATGGCGACCGCGAGGCAGCCGATGAACAGGGTCAGGCGGCTACCCGCGATCACCCGGCTGAACAGATCGCGCCCGAACTTGTCGGTGCCGAAGGGGTGCGCCCATGAGGGCGGCTCCAGCGACTTGCCCGCGCCCATCAGCATCGGGTCGTAGGGGCTGATGCGCGGCGCGAAGATGGCGCAGAGCACCAGCAGCACCACGATGGCGAGGCCAATCATGGCGCCCCGGTTGCGGCGCAAGGCCGCCCACGTGCGCGCCCACTCGGAGCGGGCGGGCTTCGGCTGGGTCAGGGTGACGGCGCTCGCGTTAGGGAGGGAGGCGGCGACCATTTACGACTCATACCGGATGCGCGGATCGACGAAGGCGTACAGCACATCGACCGCCAGCGAGACGCCGATCACGATCACGGCGAACATGAGGACGAACCCCTGAATCATCGGGAAATCACGCTGCAGGATCGCCTGCACCGCCAGCCGCCCCACGCCGTTCCACGCGAAGACATTCTCCACCACCACCGCGCCGCCCAGCATGTAGGCCACCTGCAGGCCGAGCATGGTGATGATGGGGATGAGGCTGTTCTTGACCGCGTGCCGCGCCAGCACCACGCGCTCCGCCAGTCCCTTGGCGCGGGCCGTGCGCAGGTAGTCCTGCGAGAGGACATCCAGCATGCTGGAGCGGGTCAGCCGGGCCAGCACCGCCGCGCTGACCAGCCCGAGCGTGACGGCGGGCAGGATGAGGCTGGAGAGCCCCGTGCCCCCGACCGGAAACCAGCCAAGCCGCACGGAGAAGAAGAACATCAGCAGCAGACCTAGCCAGAAGCTGGGAACGGCGATGCCAGCAATGGCGAGCCCCATGCTGAGGGTATCGAACCACGTGCCCCGGTAGTACGCCGAGAAGAAGCCCAATGTCCCACCAACGAGGATCGCCACGATCATCGCCGCCACGGTCAGCATGATGGTGTTCGGCAGCCGGAGCAGCAGCAGGTTCAGCACCGGCTGCTCGCCCCGGATCGTCTTGCCGAGATCGCCGCGCAGCACCTTGCTCATATAGGTGAGGTACTGCTCGTAGATGGGGCGGTCGAGGCCAAGCTCGGCGCGCTTGGCCTCGATCTGCTCCTCCGTGGTCGATTGCGACTGGGCGTACATGATGCGCACGGGGTCACCCGGCACGAGGTGGATCAGCAAGCTGACCACCATCGTCACCACCACAAGGGTGAGCAGGCCGGAGAGCACCCGGCGCGCAATGTATGCCCCCACGCCGCGGCCCTAGGACGCGATCGAGACGTCGAAGAGCAGGGCGCGGTTGAACGGCGCGAACTTGAAGCCCTGCACGCTGGTCGGCGAGGCCAGAATCCAGTTCCAGCCGGGGGAGAAGAGTGGCACCATGGCCGCGTTCTCGAGGATGTACTGCTGGATCTCATCGATCTTGGCCAGCCGCGCGTCGCGGTCGGTCAGGGTGCGCTGTTCCTCCAGCATCGCGTCCAGCTCGGGGCTGCTGAAGCCATCGACCCAGCCCGGCGAGTGGAAGAGGGCGTACAGGATGTCCGGGTCGAACCACGCCCAGCCCATCATGTCGAAGAACCCGCCGCCCTCAGTGGTGTTGTTCTCGGCCTTCACCCGGGCGTTGAGGGAGCCGATATCCATCGTCTCCAGCTTGACATCGAACCCGGCCTGATTGAGCTGGTTCTGGATGAGCTGCGCGACATCCTCGCGGTTGCCACCGGTCCACGTCGCCAGCGTGACGGGGAGCGGCGCGTCGCCGTAGCCCGCTTCCGCCAGCAGCGCCTTCGCCTTCTCCGGGTCCGGCGAGAAGCCCGCCGTGCCGCACACCGCCGAATCGCCGCCGAGGATGCCGGGGCCGACGGTGCACTGCGTGGTCTGCACCAGATCGTTCAGGCCGATGCTGACCAGCTGCGAGGGATCGACCGCGAACCCGACCGCCTGCCGCACCTTGACGTCGTCGAACGGCGCGCGGTGGACGGCGAACTCGAAGAAGACGAGCTGGCCGGTGTTCTGGGCCACGTTGACGATGTAGTTGCTGTCGCCCTGCAGGCGGACGACTTCCTCCAGCGGAGGCTCGGCGAGGTTGACCTCGCCGGTCTCCAGCGCGGCGATGCGCGCCTGCTCCTCCGGCATGGTGCGGTAGATGACCTGATCGAGGTAGGCCGGGCCTTCGTGGTTGTACATGGGGTGGAACCCCTTGTACTCATCGAAGCGCTCCAGCGTGATGTGGTCGCCCTTCACCCACTCCACGAACTTGAAGGGGCCGCTGCCGACCGGGTTGTTGCCGAACTCCTCGCCGGAGGCCTCGGCGGCGGTGGGCGAGATGATGCCGGCGAAGGGATCGGTCAGGAAGCTGAGCAGCGGCGCGAACGGCGCAGAGAAGGTCATCTTCGCCGTCAGGTCGTCCACCACCTCGGTGCCGGTCAGCGGCCCGATGCTGGCCTTGGAGGGGTTGCTGGTGGCGTCGTCAATAAAGCGGTCGAAGGTGTACTTCACGGCCTCGGCGTTGACCGGTGTGCCATCGTGGAAGGTGACGCCCTCCTGCAGGGTGAAGGTGTACTCCAGCCCGTCGTCCGAGATTTCCCAGCTCTTGGCGAGGTTCGGCACGATGGAGCCGTCCTCAGCGAAGGCGGTCAGGCTCTCGTAGATCTGGCTGTGCACCTGCCATGACAGCGTCGTGGTGGTCTTGTGCGGATCGAGGGAGTCCGCGTCGCCCTCGCGGGCGTAGGTCAGGATGCCGCCGGGGACGGCGTCCTGCGCGAGCGTGGTGAACGCCTCCGGCCGCACGCCCGGCGCGGCGGCGAGGAACGCGGTTCCGGCGCCGATGCCGGCGAGGCGCAGCAGGGTGCGGCGGTTGACGCCGTTCTCGATGATGGCGCGGTTGGTGGAGTCTGTGCGCTGCTCTGGCATGGCTGCCCCTTTCGTAACGCGCTGACCGATGCGGGCGCATCGGCTCCGGTGCTTTCACGACACGCAAGACAAAGGCCGACCATCCCGGACAGCCCACAAGCTGCGCCGGAGAGCCCGGTCAACGAGAGTAAGCCAACAGCGGCGTCATGCTCGGCAGCGAGCGCGCGAAAACAGGGTGTTGCGGCGTGCAGCGTATCGCTGATTGAAGGCGCGCGCAACTGGCGTTGCAGCACAGGGGGCGGGAGTGTGCGCGATGCGGTCAAGGCAGGTGGCGACACCACTCCGTACACTATGCGGCAGCATCCGCCCTCACCCGCTGCCGCGCGATACGCTCACGGCGGCGCCGTCGCAGCATGGCGTAGGCAGGAGAACCGGAACACCGTGGCAACGAGAGAAGCGCTAGACGAAGTTCCCTTGGGCGCCACAAGCGATGTGGTCATCTCGGAGGAAGACGTAAGTAGTTCGTTCGCCAGCGTGCTGGAGCGTGTCGAGGCGGGCCAGCGCTTCGTAGTCACCCGCAACGGCGAGCCCGTGGCGCGCATCGGGCCCGCGAGCCCTCTTGACATCGCCGAGGAAGCGGCGCGGGCTGCGCTCTTCGCGCGACTGCGCAGCCAACCTGCGCTCAACGCCGGGCCGTGGACGCGCGACGAACTCTACGACGACGAATGAGAATTGCTCTGGACACCAACGTGCTGGCCTACGCCGAGGGCGTGGACGACACCACCCGCATGGAGATCGTGACCACCCTCGTGGCTTCGCTCCCACCGGAAGCAATCATCATTCCAACGCAGGTGCTGGGGGAGTTGTTCAACGTCCTGACGCGCAAGGCTGGCAGATCCGGTGGAGAGGCCCGCGCTATGGTGCTCGACTGGCAGGACAGCTACGCCACCGCACCTACCACCCCCGAGGTGATGTCCGCGGCGATGGATTTGGCCGCCACTCACCAGCTCCGCATCTAGGATGCGGTTATTCTGGCGGTGGCAGCGCAAGCGGGCTGCCGATTGCTGCTCTCCGAAGATATGCAGGACGGTTTCTCGTGGGGCGGCGTGACGGTGGTCAGCCCGTTTGCTGAGCCGCGCCACTAGCTACTGGGAGACTTGCTGGCACGGGGCGACCGGTAGCGGCTGTATCCCCCGGCCCGCACACATCCCCCGCCTCGGTTAGACTTAATACGCTGTTAGCCCATGCTCGATGCTGAGCGTGGACACTACGGGCCATGAAGCCCGTGACGAGTCCCTGGAGCGATGCTGTGCTCGAAAGGGCTTCCCTGCCGGAAACCCGCGCCGTGGCCACCCCGTCCGCGGCCCCGCCTCTGACGCGCCGCCGCGCGTTCTGGCGGCAGGAATGGTTCCTGTTCCTGCTCTTCGTGGCTCCCAACTTCTTCTTCTTCGCCGTCTTCAGTTACTGGCCGATGATCACCAACGTGTACCTGAGCATGGTGCGCTGGGACATGATCGCGCCGGTCAAGACCTTCGTGGGCGGCGCGAACTTCGCCTACCTTGCCAGCAATAGCACCTTCCACTACGTGCTGCGCAACACCCTCGTGTTCACTATCGGCGCCGTGGGCGGCGCGCTGCTGCTGGGGCTCGCCACCGCGCTGCTGCTGAACCAACCGCTGAAATGGCGCAACGGCGCGCGGGCGGTCATCTTCGCCCCGACGCTCCTCAGCGGCGCGGCCATCGGCATCGTCTGGGTGTACATCTTCGATCCGCGCTTCGGCCTGATGGCGCAGATCCTCAAGTTCGTCGGGTTCAGCTCCCCCAACTGGCTAACCGATCCCAACTGGGCCATGCCCGCCATCATCATCGTCTACATCTGGAAGAACGTCGGGTTCAGCACGGTCATCTACCTCGCCGGGCTGCAAGCCATCCCCAAGGACCTGTACGAGGCGGCGCGCCTCGATGGCGCCGGGGCGTGGTGGCGCTTCCGCTCGGTGACGCTGCCGATGCTCTCGCCCATCACCTTCTTCCTGGTGATCACCTCGCTGCTGAACTCGTTTCAGGCCTTCGACATCATCAAGGTGATGACCGACGGCGGCCCGGTGAACGCCACCAACACCCTCATCTTCTACGTTTACGAGCAGGGCTTCGTGGCCTTCAACGCCGGCCGCGCCGCCGCCGCCGCGCTGGTCCTCTTCGTGATCATGTTCGGCATTACGCTGCTGCAACTGCGGCAGGGCGAAGACCGGGTGCACTATGGATAGTTCGGGAACGAAACCCGCGCCGCTGCTGCAGGCGCTTAGCTACGCGCTGATGGTCTTCGTGGTGATTGTGGTTGGGCTGCCGCTGCTGTGGATGGCGCTCGGCTCGCTGAAAACCAATCAGGAGATCTACTCGCTGCCGGTGCAGTGGCTGCCTTCCGCGCCCCGCTGGGACAACTTCAGCGACGCGTGGAACGCGGCGCCCTTTGGCCGCTTCTATTTGAACAGCATCATCATCACCCTCGCGGGCACCGGGCTCAAGATCTTCAACGCCACCCTCACCGCCTATGCCTTCGCCTTCCTGCAGTTCCCCGGCAAGAACTGGCTCTTCCTGCTGCTGCTGGCGGCCCTGATGATCCCAGAGCAGGTCGTCATCCTGCCGAACTACCTGACCCTGGCCGATGTCTGGGGCATGAGCTGGATCAACACCTATCAGGGCATCATCCTCCCCGGCGCGGCCACGGCGTTCGGCACCTTCCTGCTGCGCCAGAGCTTCCTCAGCCTGCCGCGCGAGGTGCTGGAAGCCGCCAAAATCGATGGCTGCAGCCACCTGCGCCTGCTGTGGGACATCGTGCTGCCGCTGGCGCGCCCCGTGCTGGCCACCCTGACGCTGATCTTCGTCGTAGAACGCTGGAACGACTATCTCTGGCCGCTGATCGTCACCAACACGCAGGAGATGCGGCCGTTGACCGTGGGACTCACGTATCTCTTCGATCAGGAAGGGAACACACAATGGGGTCCGGTGATGGCCGCCGTGATCTTCGTCATCGCCCCCCTGCTCGTCATCTTCGCCTGGGCGCAACGCCACATCATCGAGGGCATTGCGGCCGGGGCCACGAAGGGATGACCTGGGGCGGCGCGTGACGTCGCACGCAGCCACACCGAGCGCGGCGGGCGACCGCCGTTACGCACAACAGGAGGAAACACCATGAGTGGAGCGATTTCCCGCCGCAATCTGCTGGGCGGCGCGGCCGGCCTGGGCGCGGCAGTCGCCGGCGCGAAGATCAGCAAGCGCAGCACGGCCTTCGCCGCGCCTGCCGTGGTGCAGGACACCGGCTCGAAGGTGAAGGTGCTCTACTGGGGCTCCTTCAGCGACGTGCTGGGCAAGGCCGAGCAGGCGCTGGTCAAGATGTTCAACGAGTCGCAGGACGAGGTGGAGGTCGAGTACCAGTTCCAGGGCACCTACGAGGAGACCGCCCAGAAGCTGACCGCCGCCCTGCAGGCGAAGCAGGCGCCGGATGTCTCGGTGCTCTCTGACGTCTGGTGGTTCAAGTTCTACCTGAATAGCACCCTCGCCCCGCTGACCGACCTACTGGCGGCCAACAACATCGACACCAGTGATTATGTCGATTCGCTGTACAACGAGGGCGTGCGCAACGACGTCTCCTACTGGCTGCCGTTCGCCCGCTCCACCCCGCTCTTCTATTACAACGCGGATATGTTCGCGGAGGTCGGGCTGGAGAAGTCCCCGGAGACGTGGGACGAACTGGTGGCAGTAGCGCCGCAACTGGTGCAGAAGGACGGCGACACCATCACCCGCTCCGCCTTCGCCCACCCGAACAGCGCCTCCTACGTGGCGTGGCTCTTCCAGCCGGTGGTGTGGCAGTACGGCGGCGCGTACAGCGACCCCGAGTTCAACATCCAGATCAATCAGGAGAAGGCGGTTGAGGCCGGCAACTTCTACCGCTCCTCGGTGGTGGATGGCTGGGCGACCACCCCGGCGGACCCGGAGACGGACTTCCAGAACGGCCTGACCGCCTCCATCATGGCTTCCACCGGCTCGCTGCGCGGCATCACGTCCGATGTCGGCGACCGGTTCACGATTGGCACTGGCTTCCTGCCGAAGGCGGTCGATTTCGGCTGCTGCACCGGCGGCGCGGGCCTCGCCATTCTGGCGGGCTCCCCGGCGGAGAAGCAGGAGGCGGCGTTCAAGTACATCGCCTACGCCACCGGGCCGGAGGGCACGGAGTTCTGGAGCCAGAACACGGGCTACATGCCGGTGCGCAAGTCCGCCATCGAGAGCGAGACGATGCAGCAGTTCTTCGCGGAGAACCCGAACTTCAAGACAGCGGTGGACCAACTGCCGCTGACCAGGCCGCAGGATGCCGCTCGCGTCTTCATCCCGAACGGCGACCAGATCATCGGCAAGGGTCTGGAGCGGATCATGGTGAACCGCGAAGAGGTGCAGCCGGTCTTCGATGACGTGGCGAACACCCTGACCGAAGAGGCGCAACCGGTGATCGAGGCGCTGGCCGCCCTCGGGTAGCCCTTGCGGCGCACCATCCTGTTTACGCAAGCGGCGCCAGTCGATTGACTGGCGCCGCTTGTCGCTGCTGGCGCCAGGCGCTACCCGCTAGCCGGCGCCGCAGTCCGTGCAGACGCCGAGGTCACAGACCTCCGCGCCGAAGCATCCTCCGTACGGACATGTTGGCACACATTCTCCGGTGATAATATCGCAGTAGCCCAAAGGGTCGAAGCACTCGGAGGTGTCGGCGCACGGGGGTCCAGAATAGGACATACACTGTCCCCCCACGCACCAGTCGGCGTTGACGCAATCGCCGTCGCTGAGGCAGGCCACATCCGAACAGACGCAGCCCACGCAGCCCTGACCGGTTGGGCAGTCGGCGGTGGTGACGCAACCAACAGGCTCGGGGCCGATACAATCCCCATTAATGCAGGTCGCCGGGCTGGTGCAGTCCGCGCTCGTGCAGCAGGCATCCGACGCGATGCAGCCGCCATTGCAGGCCTTCTGGCCATTGGGGCAGCCGCCGGGGATAGGCGCGGGCGCGCATTCCCCGCGTGTGGCCCCTTGCTTGATGAGCGCCTTGCGCCGCTGCTTCGCCACCCGCTTCGTAACGCCATCCACGCACATGATCGCCTTGGCGCCGCGCACGTTGTGTTCGCCGCGCACGCGGCGCTTCGAGTCCGCCTCGCCCGCGCCCATCCCGGCGCCAGCGGCCGCCACGGCCACAGCAGCCCCGAGCGCCTGCATGAGCGCCCGCCGGCGAGAGCGGCTGGCGTTCCGCGCCAGCGCATCGAATTGGGACGCATCCATCGAGAACTCCTCCCCGCGGGTTCGCGATGGTGGTTATTGACCCGCGACATGGGGAACATTGCGTGGTCCACGCCACGACATGCTTCCCTTCCACGAATCATATGCCCCAGCTTTAGCTTTCCGCGTCAGGCAGAGGACACAACTCCGTCTCGTTTACGCTAGCGACAACGCCAATGGTGGCGCCCGCTGCAGCCGCCCCAAGCGCTCGCATCAGCGCCCGGCGGCGTAGGCTCCCGGCGCGCCGCGCCAACGCATCGAACTGCAACCCATCCATCGCCATGCCCTCCATCCCCGGCGCGCGCCCGCAACCGCTTCCCTCACGCCCCGTGCGACACGCGCACACAGCGCCCGCAGCCGGCACGATCAGTCGCACAGAGCATACATAAGGGCTTCACACCTTCGCCCAGCGATGTGTGCCACGCTACGCGGGAGGGCACGCACGGCCGCGCCACAAAACGGCGCCCGTCTTTCGACGGGCGCCGCGTTGCGCTGCTGGCGTCTCGCGCTGGCCGCTAGCCGGCGCCGCACGTTGTGCAGACGCCGAGGTCGCAGATCTGGCTGCCGGTGCAGGGGAGGCCGTAGCACCCGGGCTTGCACACCCCGGAATCACAGTAGGGCGCTTCGAGATTCAGGCAATCGGCGTTTTGCGCGCACGGGGGGCCCAACAACGACACGAACACGCACGCTCCCATGACACAGTAGCCAAGCGAGCCTACCTGCGTGCATTCGCCGTTGCTGACGCAGGCCACGTCCTCACAGGTGCAGAGCACACAGCCCTGACCGGCGGGGCAATCGGCGGTGGTGATGCAGGACACCGGGCCGGTGCTGACGCACACCCCGCTGTCGCAGATCTGCGGGCTGACGCAGTCCGCGCTCGTGCAGCAGGCGGCGGTCGCAATGCAGCTCCCGTTGCAGGCCTTCTGGCCGGTAGGGCAGCCACCGGGCACGGGCGCGCATTCCCCGCGCGTGGCGCCTTGCCTGATCAGCGCCTTGCGCCGCTTCTTCGCCACCCGCTTGGTGATGCCGCCCACGCACATGATCGCCTTGGCGCCGCGCACGTTGTGTTCGCTTCGCGCCCGGCGCTTCGCGTCTGCATCGCTGGCGCCGGCTACGACGCCGCCAGCCGCCACGGCCACGGCGGCGCCCAGCGCCTGCACGAGCGCCCGCCGGCGCAAGCGGCTGGCGCTCCGCGCCAACGCATCGAACTGCGACCCATCCATCAATATTCCCCTTCGCCGGCTTGCCAGCCGCCGGTAGCCCTCGGTGCGGCACACCGCGCGTAGCGCCACGCCCGGAGCCCGTCTTGTCCCGCGTAGTCACGGCTGAGATCGTTTACGCAAAGATGAGCATACTATGCTACAAATCGTGCCGGTTGCACGCCGCGTCACTAGCCGGGGTGGCCCGGCAGTGCGGGCTGGCGCTCAGCAAGCGGAGGAATGAACCGCGTCGCAGGGCGTTCGCCCAGGACCAGCCACGCGGCCCCGCGCCAGCCAGACGCTCGCCCGAGAAGCCAAATGCGAAGCGGCGCCAGTCTTTCGGCCGGCGCCGCTTGTCGCTGCTTGCGTTATGCGCTGGCCGTCAGCCGGCGCCGCAGCTCGTGCAGACGCCGAGGTCACATACCGCTGGGGCGGTGCAGCCCCTTCCAGATACGCACGTTGGCTCACACGTGCGCATGGTCGTATTACAGACGGGGAGGCGGGGGTTTATGCACGACGCGCTGTTAACGCACGGGTTGCTTGGGTCTCCCCACAGACACTGCCCCTGGTCACAGAAGTTGCCGGCGCCGCAGACACTATCGCTGGTGCAGTCCGCATCTGCACACATGCAGTTCAGACAGGCCTGACCGGCTGGGCAGTCGGCGGTGGTGATGCAGCCGCCAACGACGACGCATGACCCATTGACGCACGTCGCCGGGCTGACGCAGTCCGCATCGGTGCAGCACGCTGTCGTGGCGATGCAGCCGCCGTTGCAGACCTTCTGGCCGGTGGGGCACCCGCCGGGGACAACCGCGCACTCCCCGCGCGTGGCGCCCTGCCTGATGAGCGCCCGGCGCCGCTTCTTCGCCACCTGCCTGGTGACGCCCTCAACGCACAGGACCGCCTTGGCGCCGCGCACGTTGTGCTCACCACGCACCGGGCGCTTCGCCACCGCGACATCTGGCGCGGCTGTCGTCGCAACACCGGCAGCCAGCAGTACACCGCCACCGAGCAGCCGGGCCAGGTCCCTTCGGGAAACGTGGGCGATCCGGCGTGTCATCATATCGAAGCGCTGGGAATCCATGAGCCGTGCTCCTGCTCGAGGTGGCGTGACGGACATCGCGAACTCCACGGACGTTGTCGGCTAACGGTGGCGCCGCAGAGCGCGCAGCACGATGAGGCGCCGTTAGGCGCCCGAACAGCGCCCATTGCGACAGCTTTGCCCAGAACCGCAATCGTTGTCATTGACGCACTGAGCGGGTCCGCAGAAGCCATTGGTGCAAATTTGGTCATTGTTGCAGTCGAAGTCGGTCGCGCAGGGCGTTGGCGCCGTGCAGATGCCGCTGATGCAGGTATCCGGGGCGGTGCAATCCGTTTCGCTGCAGCAGGCAGTGGCCGCAATGCACCCGCCGTTGCACGCCACTTCTCCCGCCGCGCACCCGCCGCAGATGCTCCCTTCCGGAATGCAGCCGCCGTTGCAGGCAACCTGGCCGGTCGGGCAGCCGCCACCGGCGCACTCCCCGCGCGTGGCGCCCCGCTTCAAGAGCTTTCGCCGCTTCCGCTTCGCCACCCTCGTCGTGACGCCAGCAACGCACATGACCGCCTTGGCGCCACGCACGTTGTGCTCACTGCGCAGGCGACGCGTTGCCGTGGTTTCGCGGGCGCCATCAGGTAGGGCAGCGACTGCCGCCAGCAGGGCGCTGCCGCTGACCAGTCTCGCAACGGTGCGCCGTGGAAGACGGGCTGCGCGACGCGTCAGGGTCTCAAACCGTCGGGAATCCATACGCGTTGCTCCATCTCGCTGTGGCCCGGTGGGCGCCGCTGAACATCACCGTCTCTGCACGTGGCCGTCAACGCAACCCCTTTCTCCTCAGGGTACTGGACCTTCACGGTGAATAGCGTCACCAAGTGTGTCGCGGAGCACAGACGCACTGTGCCGCGCGACGGCGTGCGGCGGGGAGCCCGGCCCCATGATGACGACGTCGAACCGGAACTGCCGGGACGCCCGAATCCACCCAGGGAGTCAGTGACATGGACAGCGAACGCTTCGAAACGCTCAGCAGTACGCAATACCCAACGGCAGAAATACGTATTTCTACTGATGTCTCGTCGGTGACCGTCTGCCAAAGTGGCAATCACGAACAGTTTCGCGTTCGCACGCAGTCCAGTTCCGGGAGCTCAACCATGGAACCGAGCAAGATCGACGACCTTTCCCGAGCCCTGGTGACCACCGAGGGTCTCGCCCCGTCCCGCCGCAGCCTGCTCTCCGGCCTCGCGGGGCTGGCCGGCGGCCTCGCCGCCTTCACCGGCCTCTCCCTGCTGGAGACCGACGCGAAGAAGAAGCGCCAGGCGAAGGGGCGCAAGAGCAAGTCCAACGCGCACAAGCACAACGCGGCGGACACCGACGCCGAAAAGAAGAAGAAGAAGAAGAAGTGCAAGGGCAAGCGCAAGCGGCAGGGGAAGTGCGGCCCGAAGCCGCCAGGCGGCGGCGGCGGCGGCGGCCCGACTCCGTACACTGGCCCGGTGTTCACCGTTAGCGGACCGAACATCCTCGATACGGACGGCGACCCGATCACCATCCGTGGCGTCAACAAGATGTCGGTCTTCGATGATGACGACTTCACGGGAACCAACTACTTTCCGGCGATCAAGGCCAGTGGCGCCAACTCAGTGCGCATCGTCTGGGCGATCAACGACGACGTGGGCCCGACCACGGTGAGCCAGCTTGACTCGCTGATCACCAACTGCCGCGCCAACAACCTGCTGCCGATGATCGAGCTGCACGACGCCACCGGCAACCTCCCCATGGTGCCGCAACTGGTGGACTACTGGGTGCGGGATGACGTACGAACCGTCATCTTCAAGCACAGCGCCTACTTGCTGCTGAACATCGCCAACGAAGCGGGCGATGACACCGTCACCGCGCAGCAGTGGGTGAGCACCTACACCGACGCGGTGAAGCGCCTGCGGGCCGCACAGATCCGCGTGCCGCTGGTGATCGACGCCCCGGACTTTGGCAAGAACCTGCAACTGATTACGCCGGTCGCCAACCAGCTGCTGGCAGTGGACAGCCAGCTGATCTTCTCGGTGCACCCGTACTGGGGCATCGACGCGGGGGCGAATGCCACCTTCATCGAGAACCAGTTCACGGCCGCCGACAACGCCAACTTTGCTTTGGTGCTCGGCGAGTTTTCGAAGTGGGGCGCCTTCAACCCGGATGCAGGCAAGAGCATTTGCGAAGGCAAGGGCCTGACCGACTACCAGAACATCGTCAACAAGGCGGAAGCGCACGGCTTCGGCTGGTACGCGTGGGAGTGGGGCCCGGGCAACAAGTTCGGCGACGACACCGGCAAGTGCATTGACATGGACATGACCGGCACTGTCGCCAACCCGAACAACAATGTGCTACGCAACGTGGATTGGGTGAACTTCGTGAAGCCCAAGCTCGCAGCGGCGCCGGCCATCTTCGGCTAGCGCACACACCGAACGGCCCCGGCGGAATCCCGCCGGGGCCGTTTTCGTGCCTACGTCGCTGCGCGTCGTCATCCTGACGCAGGAAGGATCTCGTGCGGCGGGGTTCGCCAGCGACGAGATCCTTCCTGCGTCAGGATGAGGATTGAGGGATACCGCCCCGCGCCTACTCGCGGCGGGTGGCGGCGCCCCACATGGCCTTCACCTTCGCCACCTGCCCGGCGGTGCGGATCACTGGTTTCACGGCCTCTTCGGTCATGAACTCGGTCGTGCCGCGCAGCCGCTTCGCCGTTTCGAGGAACTCCGACAGAATCGGGATCAACTGATCTTTCAACACCACAATCAGGAAAACCAACCCGCCCGCGATACCCGCCAGCGCAATGGTCACCAGCAGGAGCTGGAAGATCAGGAAAATGATGGCGATATCGCGCAGCCGCTCCAGCGGAGCCTGATCGGCGCCACCGAGCTGGTACAGGCCATAGATGATGCCAACGACGATCAGGCCAAGCACGAGGACGACCAGAATCGCCCACCACTTCCACCTGCCCGTATCGACGCCGTTTTCCTCCATGCCGGGGCCAATCTCCTGCACGCATCACCCTCCCACTGGCCGCGCATCCTACCACGGCAGCGGCATGACGCCTTACGCCGGACTGCTTGTGGCCACCGCACGGATCGTGCCGCCGCCCAGCACCTCCTCGCCGCGGTACAGCACCAGCGCCTGCCCCGGCGAGGCCACCGGCCCTGCGCCGGCGAAGCGCACGGTCAGCTCGCGGCTGCCCGGCTCCCCCGGCTCGATGGTGGCGGGGACCGGCGCACCCCGGTAGCGCACCATCGCCTCGGCACTGAACGAGGCATCCGGCCAGACGCCGGAGATGAGGCTAACGGCGTCCACCTCGATGCTGCGGGCGGCCGCTTCCTCGCGCGTGCCGGCCACCACGCGGTTCGTGGCGGGCTCCAGCCGGATCACGAACAGGGGATCCTGCCGCGCGATACCGAGGCCGCGCCGCTGGCCGACGGTGTGGTGCACCAGCCCCTTGTGCTCGCCGATGACGGCGCCGGCGGTATCCACCACCTCGCCCGGTACGGTGACATCGGGCCGCCGCTTCGCCACGAACTGCGCGTACGACTGGTTGCCGACGAAGCAGATCTCCTGACTCTCGGCCTTGTCCGCCACCGGTAGCTCGAAGGCGTGGGCCAGTTGCCGCGTCTCCGTCTTGTGCAGGCCGCCGAGCGGAAACTGGATGAACCCGAGCTGCTCCTGATTCAGGGTGTAGAGCACGTAGCTTTGGTCCTTGCGCGGATCGACTGCCCGCAGCAGGCGGTGGGGCTCGCCAATGGCGGCGTCCCCCGCGATGACGCGCGCGTAGTGGCCGGTGGCGAGGCAATCGGCGCCGATCATCTTCGCCCGCTCCACGAGGTGGCGGAACTTGACGTGGCGGTTGCACTCCAGACAGGGGTTCGGGGTGCGACCGGCGGCGTACTCATCGACAAAGCGCTGCACCACGGCCTCGCGGAACTCGCCTTCCATATTGATGGCGTAGAACGGCACGCCGATGCGGGCGCAGGTGGCGCGGGCGTCGTCCATGGCGGGGATGCCGCAGCAGGGGTTGGCGCGGTGATCGGGATCGTCCGGCGAGAAGAGGCGCAGGTTGATGCCGACCACGCGGTAGCCGCGCTCGCGCATCAGCAGCGCCGTCACGGCGGAATCGACGCCGCCGCTCATCGCGACGACGCACGTCTTGCCGGCGCCATCGCGCGGGCCGATGCGCTCGGCCGTTATCAGCGGCGCGATCTCGGGGTGCTCCAGCGCGGGGATAGACAGAGTTGGCAGGGAAAAGGACGGGTTCACGGGATCGGGTCTCCAAACGATGGGCAGAACGTACTGCCGCTATGGTAGCGAGTGCGCGGGCGGTGGGTGGCGGGGCGGGGCCGCCGCCACACAAACACCAACAAAGAGGCCAACC
>JASGGF010000069.1:0-16738 GCA_047605145.1 Thermomicrobiales bacterium
GTGAGGTAGCGCTGCACGTGGACGTGCTGCGCCAGCCAGTCCGCCTCCGCGCGAGGCACGATCAGGCGCGTGCCGCCAGCCGCCAGCAGTGCGTCCAGCAGCGCGGCCACCCGCTCCAGATGCGCGGCGGCAGATTCGCCTTTGCGTTGATCCAACCGGGGGAAGTGGCGTTGGCCTCGTCGCCGGCGGCGGCCCAGCACGTACGCCGCCGGGGCGCGCCCCGGCGTTGGATCCGGCCCGGCAGCGACGAAGCCGGAACATCGCGCGGCGTAGTCCTGCCGCCAGCGTGGCTGCACAGTGAAGCGCCCGCGCTTCGGCTTGCCCTGGGCGCGCGCCTGCCACGGATCCAGGAATGGATCACCCTCGTACTGCGTGTCCTCCTGCCAGCGGCGGATGATGACTTGCCACGTCTCACGCGGGCCGGGTTCGTTACCCGCCGGCTCCCGCCCGGCCAGCGCTGCGAGGGCGGCATCCATCTCGCGGTGCAGGCCGAGCGTTCGGGACGGGTATCCCCCTACCCCCCGGAACGCCTCCCGCGTCATCACCCCGACCTGCCCGCCATCCGGCCGCGCCGGCAGCGGCTGGAGTTCATCGTCCAGCTGGAACCAGCAGCCAGCCGGCCGGTAGCTGCCCTGGCTGCCCAGCGCCTGCACCTCGGCCGAGAGCCGGCGCGGTAGGCTGATGACCGCCGGATCCCACGCTGCCAGAATGTCCCCCTGCGCGTACGCCGCCGCCGCGTTGAAGGCGGCGCCCAGCGAGGGTGATTGCGCTGACACGTTGACGACCCGCACGCCGGGCGCGTCACACACCAGCTTCTGGCCGGGGTTGTCGTTGAACAGGATGAGTTCCTTCAGCGGGTAGTCCTGCATCAGGAAGGACGCGACGGCTTCCTCCACGCGATCCATGTGCGCGGGCAGCGGCGCCGTGACAGGCATGAGGCAGCTCACCAATGGCTGCGGGTTCGCCGTGGCCTCGAGGTCGCGCAGGGTCTGCAGCCAGAGCGCGTCCGCCTGCCCCGGCAGCAGACGATCACGAAACCGGTGCGCCACAAACCGCGTGTCCAGCCCTTGCGCGGCGAACCCCAGCAGCATGTTGCGGCAGATGGTGAGCGTACGCTGGGGCGACGTACTCTCCCGGATAACCGCCAGACGCTCCGCGCGCAGGTCTGACGGCCCGCTGCGACGCTGCCACCGCAGACCCGGCAGGCACAGCACCTGCGCGCCGTGACGTCGGAACGCCTCTGGCAGCCAGCCGATTTCCCCGCCGAAGCCGCGCATTTGCGGCAGGAGCCCCGGCCAGGCATCGCGGCGGCAGCAGAACACATCGAGCTCCTGCATCAGGATCGGGAACGCGGGAGCGCCCGGCGCCTTGCCGCGTGGATCGCGCGCGGGCGTGCCCCAACGGGCGCCCAGCCAGACCGGATCGAGGTGGGTCGAGGTGACCTTGCCGTGTTCTACGCGCGGCCCGGTCAGGAGATCCCCTGATGCAGGATGCTCACGCAGCCAGCCGCGCAGCCGCTGCAGCGAGCCGGGCCGCAGCCGCGCGCTCTCCGCCAGAACCAGCACTGCCTCGCCCTGCGCTGCGGCGAACAGGGCATCCATGGCGGCGCAGGGCGCATCGGCAGCCGGAACCCACGTGGCGTTCGGGAAATTGCGGACCACCCGGCGGATCTTGCGGCGCGCCGCCGGATCGAGCACCAGGATGTCGCATCCCGCGATCGCATGGTCGTTGACCAGCGCACGGAGGGCGCGTTCCAGCGCCCGCGGACCACTCTGGTTGATGATCCCGATGGTCAGATCCGGCATGAGGGTCGTAACGCTCAGTGACCAAAAACACCACCCCTGCCGCTGGCAGGAGTGGTGTCTGAAAACCCGATGGTCTCACAACATCCTGACAGGTGGCGCCGCGCCTAGCGGTCCCGCCCCGGCATGCGCTTCCGCATCGGCTCGCAGGCTCCGGCGTAACTGCCCGGATTGTCGTTGATTGCGTGGTTGGCCTGCTTGCTCTTCTTGAACTTCTTTGTCTTGCACTCCAGCATTTCGTAGGAGGCGCAGATGCAGGCCTTCTTCTTCTTCTTGCCTTCGGCGCGGACGGCGCTGCGCCGCTTCCCCATGGCGCCGGCATCCGCGATCAGCCCGGCGGTGGCAACGGCGCCGCCAGCGAGCCCGGCCACCGCTGCGCGCCGGGTGGACATAGCCGTGATCCGGGAGACCAGTGCGTCAAACTCTCGTGCATCCATGAAACGGCTCCAATGCTGTGGGTCTGTGCTAAACGTCGTGAATGCAACGTAGCATGTATGCCCAGATGTATCAAATTAGACACGACACAAATCATTGCTACGAAACACGCTGCGCGCAACAAGAAACCGAGTTGCACGACCTGGATGGAGTCGCGCAACTCGGTTTCCGGAGGGAATATCACCCGCACCGTGGCTGGCGGCGCGAGATAGGTGACCCGGGCCATGCGCCGCAACACATGGTGAGCAGTCTTGCAACCGCTACGGAAGCGCGCCAGATCGTCGCCTGCCTTCCGTACATCAGATTCTATGCAGAACGGGGTGTGACTGCGCGTCTCCAACGGATACCGTTGTTCGCACCTTTGCGCCTGTGGAGGATCGTGGTCTAGATCAGGCCCCGGCGGATCGCTTCCGCCACGGCGTGGGCGCGGTCTACGGCGCCGAGCTTCTGGAAGATCACCTGCAGGCGCTTCTTGACCGCCACTTCGGTGCGGCCGGTGGCCATGCCAATCTCCCGGTTGGTGGCGCCCTTGCTGGCGCGGCGGATGATCTCCAGATCATCCGGGGAGAGGTCGGTGGTGCGCTGGGTCTGCTCGCGGGCGAGGCCGCCGAACTCCTGCAGCACTCCATCGAGCAGTTCCGGGCTGAGCTGCCGCCGCCCGCGCGCCGCTGAGCGGATCGAGCTGATGAGCTGCTCCGGCGGGGTGCTCTTGAGCAGGTAGCCATCCGCCCCGGCCTCGATGGCCTGCCGCACGTAGGCCTGATCGCCGTAGGAGGTCAGGATGATGATGGCGACACCGTCATCCAGCTCACGCAGCCGGCGCGTGGCCTGCACCCCGCTGGCGCCCGGCATGCGCAGGTCCAGCAGCACGACATCCGGGTGCAGTGTCCGCGTCTTTTCGATGGCGCCGGAGGCATCGTGCGCCTCTCCGGTGACCATCAGGTCGCCGGCGGTGGCGAGCACCTTGCGCAGACCTTCGATGACGACCGGGTGGTCATCGACCAACAGGACGGAGATCATGCCGGGATCCGTTTCAGCACCGGCTGTGCAACCAGTTCGGTCATGCCGTTCAGCGAGCCGAGGACCGGCAGCGCCTCAACCGGCTCCAGCCGCCGCTCGATGAGGACGGTGGTGCCATCGCCTGGGCGCGAGCGGATCGTCAGCGACGCGCCGATAGCCTCCGCGCGTTCGCGCATGCTCAACAGGCCCAGCGCCGTGGGGCGAGTGGCAATTTCAGGATTGAAACCGGCGCCGTTGTCGCTGATCGTCACCCGCAAAGTGTCGTTGACCGTCTCGAAACTGACCACTGCCTCGTCGGCGGCGGCGTGACGCAGGGCGTTGTGCAGCGCCTCCTGCACGATGCGGTAGATGGCGAGGCGCACTTCCGGCGTCAGAGCCGGGGGGTCTTCGGTGGCTTCGATGTGGGCGTTGAGGCCGGAGCGCTGGATCTGGGCGATGTAGCGCTCGATGGCGGCTACGACGCCGATGTCATCGAGGTCCGGCGGACGCAGCGCGAAGACGACGCCGTGCAGCTCTTCCATGGCCCGCGCCAGCAGATCGCCGACACTGTCGAGACCTGCGTCCCGCCGGGCGATCTCCCAGCCCGTCTCTTCCTGACTGCCGAGGCGGATGGCGCGCGCCTGATAGAGGGCGCCAGTGATGAGGGGCGACACCGCGTCGTGGATTTCGCCGGCGATGCGGCGGCGCTCGTCCTCCTGCAGGCGGACGGTGCGGCGGTTCAGCTCGCGCAGCTGCTCGGCCTGCGAGGCGCCGGCCTCGCGGGCGAGCGAGAGATCGCGCGTCTGGTCGCCGAGGTGGGCGGAAATCTCGCGGAGCGAATCGCCAATGCTGGCGATCTCCTCGCCGCCTCCGTCCACCGGGTCGCGCATTGACGTATCGCCGGCGGCCAGCGCGGCGGCCTGCGATTGCACCTGCCGCAAAGGCCGCGAGACGAGCTCGCTGACGAGCGCGGCGAGGGCGAAGGTGACCAGCGTGGCGGCCAGCACGGCGATGAGCGAGCGCGAGACCATCTCGCGGTTTGGCGCGTAGGCCGCCGGTGAGGGGTGGGTCACCAGCACGCCCCACGTGGAATTGGGGACCGGGGCGTAAACCGCGAAGCGCTCGCGGCCGCTGTCATCAACGTAGGAGAGCGTGCCCTGTTTGGAGGTCTGGTTGGCGGGCACGGAGGCGCCGATGATGGCGTTCACCGCCGGGTCGTTGCCCTGCGCCGCCACGACTTGCCCATCCGCCACCACGGCGATCAGGGTGTCGCCGCGCGCGATGGGCAGCACCGCGGCGCCAAGACGTTCCACGGAGAGCAGCGACCCGACCACGCCAATCGGTTCGCCTTCGGCCTGATCCTTGGCGCGCACCGGCATCGTCAGGGCGATGACGCGGGCGTCTGGCGTGGTGAGGGCGGTGGAAACGCCCGGCTCGCCCAGTTTCAGGGAACGATCAACCGCATCGCTGAAGTGGACATTGGCGCGGAACTGCTGCGGATCGAGGCCTGTGCTGGCGACTTGCTGGCCCTGATCATTGAAGAGGAACAGCCCGTAGAGGTTGGGGTGCGCCCGGCTGAACTGATCGAGCGCCTCCAGACCCGGCTCGGTTTCGAGACGGCGGACGCGGTCGATGCTGGCCAGCTCCTGCAGCACCTTCTGGTTATCGGCAATAGTGGCGCTGATGACGCTGGCGGCCACTTCTGCGGTGGAGGCCTGCGCGTCGAGCACCTGCTCCCGCCCGGCGTCTGCGGTCTCCGAGAGGATGACCAGCGTCACCACCAGCAGGGGCAGCAGGCAAGCGCCCGCAAAGAGCACAAGCCGATTCTTGAGCGAAAGGCGCCGTAGCAAGAGCATCACTCCGTCCGCCATCGACCGGGAAGGCGACGGTTAATCATGGGCGGTGTGCTGGCATAGTGACAGGTCCCATTCGCGCCGGGGCCGGGTCCGAACGTGCCGAAACACCCGGCGCAGATAGTCGGGTGTTCCTGAATGTACGATGAGTTACGCCTGCTGGTTCTCTGCCGCACTACTTCCGGCGCGCTTACTGGCGAGGTATGCCACGGCGCGGTCGGTGTAGGTGGTGGCGCCGGGGTCGAAATGACCGCCCGCGCGGCGCACGTACGGCGAGGCGGTGCGCAGCATGAAGCGCAGCAGGCCTTCGCGCTGAATGGCGCCAAGGGCCTCGCGGTAGAACTCGAAGATGTAGGTGTTGCCGAGGTTGACGCCGGCGCGCGCGGCGGCGCCGGCCAGCGCCGCCGAGACCTCGGAGACCGAGCGCCCCTCCCGTTCTGCCGTCGCCTGCAGATCGCGAAAGATGCTGGCCAGCTCGTCGGATGTCGGCAGGTCATCCGCCTGCCGGCGCAGCGACTCAAAGGAGGCGCGGGCATCGCGCACCGTCATCGGCGGGACGTCGATGGTGTCCGCCAGCACGCTGGAGCCGGTTTCCATCCGCTGCAGCAGGTCTTCGTACGTGGCGATGCTGGCGTCGGCGGGGAGTTGCCCGGTGTTCTGCAGCTCCGCGACGAGGGTGCGCAGGTACGCCTTGGAGCCGCCCATCACGTCGGAGGCGGCGGCGAGGATCCAGAGCGGCGAAAAGCCGACGGCGAAGATGCTGGCGAACTCCACCACGTTGCCGGTGAACTTGCGCACCGCCAGTTCCTGAACCGGGGTTTCCTCGTCCTCATAGATGCCCTGCACATCGCCCACCCACTCGATCATGATGCGCAGCAGGCGGCTAACGGTGACCTGATAGAGCTTGGCGTCGCGGACGGCGTTCGGCAGCGCGACCTGACTGGTTTCGTAGATGGCGCCGCCTGCCAGCGCGGCGGCGGCGCGGGCGAAGCGCTCCGGCAGCGAGAGCGCGTAGCGGCCAACCTTCTTCGGCAAACCGCGCGCAAACGGCGACGTTGTGTCGAGATCGGGTTCTGCGGGCACGTCGGTCATCTCCAGGTAGACGATTATGTCGCCGTCACTACGCCTTAGGCGGGTCCGGGGTTCCGCGCCAGAAAATCGAGCACCTGCGGCCCCACGATCCAGGGGTGAGTGTGCTGCACGACGTGTGGCGCGTTGTTGATCAACAGCAACTCGGCGTGGGGAATGGCACGCTGCATATCGACCATCTGGTCGAGGTTGCCCCACAGATCGTTGCCGCCGGCGATGAGCAGCGTGGGATTCGGGATTTGGGCCAAATCCTCTTTTGTGTAGGCTGGGTAGGCGGCCAGGTTCTCCGCGAGTTGCCGGAACAGCTCGCGCCACCAGCCTTCGCCACCGCCACGGTCGTGCAAGGCGGCCATCTCCGCCATCTCGTGCGGGCGCTCGCGCGCCATGATCTCGAGGTCGGCGAACTCGTTGGCGAGCTTGACCTTGTCGTCGTTGTAGTAGTTCGGGCCGACGGCGACGAGCGCCCGCGCCACGTCCGGCCGGGTCATGCCCACTACCAGCGCGGTGATGCCGCCATCGCTGACGCCGGCGATGTGAGCGGGGCCGACGCCCAACTGCTCGATGAACGTGACCACGTCGTCCGCGATCATCTCGTAGCGGAGAACGCCGGCGGGGTTATTCGTGCGGCCGTGGCCCCGGTGTTCGAGGTGGATGGCCCGGTAGCGCTCGGCGAAGGCGGGCATGAAGCCGCCCCAACCGGAGGCCGGCGTGTCGATCGTGCCGCTGGCGCCGTGCAGCAGGATCAGCGGGGTGGCGTCCGGATCCCCGGCTTCTTCGTAATACAGGTGCAAATCGTTGACGTCAGCGCATGGCATCCGGTTTCTTTCTCCCGCAATCCGAATATCGACCCCAGCGGGGCGTCAGCGGATCGCATCGTAACCGAGCGAGTACCGGGAGTATTCCCCCAGATGGATGAATCGTTGCGCACGGAGCGCCTGCAGCCCGGCGCCGACCGCGAACCATACGTGCCCCTGCTGCTGCTGGCGGACGAGCCGGAGCCGCTGCGCGCCTACCTGCAGGAAGGCGACCTGTACGTGCTGCGCGCCGCCGATGGCGCGCCGCTGGGCGTGACGCTGGTGCTGCCGCACGGCGAGGACGGCGACGAGGCCGAGCTGAAGGCGGTGGCGGTGGACGCCTCCACCCACGGGCGGGGCCTGGGGCAGCGCATGTTGCGCGGCGTCCTCGATGACCTCGCCGCGCGCGGCGTGACCCGCGTGATCGTTGGCACCAGCAACGCGGGCATTGGGCAAATTGCGTTCTACCAAAAAGCCGGTTTCAGAATTTTGTGCATAGAGCGAGATTTCTTTTCTCCTGAGAAGGGTTATGATCCCGCCGAACGGGAAAATGGCCTGGCGCACCGGGATATGGTCTGGTTCGACCAGCACCTAATCTGATTTGACCCGGCATGGCGCGGCGCAGTGAACCGCCGAATGCAGGCGTCAGTCGTGAAATGCGAGGAGTGTATGAGCCAAACCGCAGACGTGGTGGTCATTGGCGGCGGCGTCAATGGCGTCAGTACGGCGTTTCACCTGGCGCAGCGCGGGGTGAAGGTCACGCTGCTGGAGCGCACGGTGCTTGCGGGCGGCGCCTCCGGCAAGTCCGGGGCGCTGGTGCGCATGCACTACACGAACCCCATTGACGCCAGCCTGGCGCAGCTGAGCCTCCCCTACTTCCAGCACTGGGGCGACCTGGTGGGCCACGGCGACCCGGCGTTCCGCCCGGTCGGCGTGGTGCGGCTCGTGCCGCCGAAGTACGACGACCACCTGCGCGCCAACAACGAGATGCTGCGCAGTGTGGGCGTGAACACGTCGGTGATCTCTGCCGACGACCTGCGCGAGATCGACCCCGGCGTCTACGCCGGAGACATCAACGTGGCTGCCTGGGAGCCGGAATCGGGGTTCGCGGAGCCCGCCGCGACGGTGTACGGCTTTGCCGCCGCCGCGAAGGCGCTGGGCGCCAGCATCCACGAGGGCGTGGAGGCCACCGCGATCCTGACCGAGGGCGACAAGGTGGTGGGCGTGGAAACGCCGCTCGGCAATATCGCCACGGGGACGGTGGTGGCCGTGCCGGGGGCGTACACCAACGCGCTGCTGAACCCGCTCGGGCTCGATTTCGGCCTGATTCCGAACCGCGTCCAGATCACGATCATGCGGCGGACGGCGGAGGACACCAGCCACCCGGTGTACATCGATGGGCCGAATGGCACCTGGTTGCGGCCGGAAGGTGAATTCGGCACCCTCACGGGTGTGCTGCGCGACCAACTCGGCGTGGACCCGGACTACTATGATGAAGGCGTCGATTTCGACTACATCAAGGATTCGCGGGACCGCTGCGCGCGCCGCCGCCCGGCGCTGACGAACGCCTTCATGCGCGGCGGGTGGGCCGGGGTGATCACGATGAGCCCGGATAGCCACGCCATCATCGACCAATTGGCGCCGTATGCCGGGCTATACGGTATCCTTGGTGACTCTGGAACGAACTTCAAGACGGCCCCCGCCATCGGCAAGAGCATGGCGGAGTGGATCGTGGATGGCGCGCCGCAGATGGTGGATCTGCACCCGTTCCGGGCGTCGCGCTTTGCTGAGGGTTCACTGTTTTCCGGGGAACACGAGTACGGCGAGGGCCTGCTCGATGTCTTCCGGTAGGACCACATTCACCGGCAACCGTTCATCAAGGAGTGAGCAGACGATGCGTCATCACGATGATCTGGTTCACGAAGCAGACGGAGTTCGCAGCGGGCGGCTAAGTCGTCGCCGTTTCCTGGCCAGCGCCACGGCCGCCGGGTTCTCCCTGGCGTTCGCGGAGCGGCTGCTCGACGGGCGCGCCAGCGTGGCGGCGGCCGCCGCGCAGGATGAACCGCCCAAGGGTGGTCAGGTGATCGTCGGCATGTCGCAGGAGCCGACGATCTTCAACCCGCTGAAGTCGACGCTGGAGGTGGACCGCGGCGTCCAGTTCGGCCTCTTCGACAGCCCGTGGCGGATCAACGAAAAGTCTGAGCTGATTCCCAACCTGGCCACCGAAATCCCAAGCGTGGAGAACGGCGGCATCAGCGAGGACGGCCTGACCTACACCTTCAAGATCCGCGACGATGCCCAGTGGCATGACGGCGAAACGCTGACCGCCAGCGACCTCGTGTTCAGCCACAACCTGATCATGAACCCGGACTTCGTGGCCGGCACCAAGATCGGGCACGACAAGGTCACCGAGATCTCGGCGCCGGACGACACCACCGTCACCATGACGCTGAGCGAGGCCTACGCGCCGTTCCTGTTCGTCTGGGGCGACACCTACATCGTGCCGGAGCACATCCTGAAGGATGTGGAAGACCCGAACACCGCGGAGTTCAACTCCACCGCGCCGGTTGGCTCCGGCCCCTTCAAATGGGTGGAGCGCGTGCCGGGCGACCACATCACGGTGACCGCGAACGCCGATTACCACGGGCCGGGGCCGTATCTGGACCAGATCATCTTCAAGTACATCCCGGACCTGACCGGGCTCTTCACCCAGTTCAAGACGGGCGAAGTGGATGTCACCAGCATTCAGGGCATCACGGCGGACAACTACGCCGAGGCCCAGACGCTGGAGGGCAAGGTGATCAACGCCGGGCCGGGCGCCGCGGTCGAGTTTATCTACATGAACTTCGGCAACGAGATCTTCACCGACAAGGCGGTCCGGGAGGCGATGTACGCCGCCATGGACAAGCAGAACATCATCGACGCCGTGTACTACGGCGTACAGGTGCCGACCGAGTCGTACCTGCCGCAGCAGTCCTGGGCGTACAACCCGGACCTGGCGGGTCAGACCTACGATGTCGAGGCGGCCAAGAAGATTCTGGACGACGCGGGCTGGGCGCCGGGCGCCGATGGCATCCGCGAGAAGGATGGCGTGAAGCTGAGCTTCACGAACTCCACCACCGCCGGCAACAAGGTCCGCGAGCAGGCGCAGCAGTACCTGCAGCAGACCTGGAAGGAAGCCGGCATCGACATGCAGATCAACAACATGCCGGCGGCGGTGATCTGGGGCGACTTCTTCAACCTGTCCGAGTACGACACGGTGATGGTCGGCTGGGGCCACCCGCCGGATCCGGACGGCACCAGCCGCTTCCACTCCGACTACATCCCGGCCCAGGGCGGCGCCGGCCAGAACACCATGCAGTACAAGAACCCGGATCTGGACAAGCTGTGGGTCGAGGGCGTGGCCGAGGTTGACCCGGCCAAGCGCGTCGAGATCTACAAGCAGGCGCAGCAGATCATGCGCGATGATCTGGCTTACCTGCCGATCTTCCAGTACACCTCCATCGAAGGCACGAAGGCGGGGCTGACCAACTACAAGCAGAACCCCTTCGTAGTCGTCAACCTGTGGAACATGTTCGAGTGGTACTGGGAAGCGCCCGCTTCCTAACCGGCTCGCTGCCACGCGGGCGGGCTGCCTCTGACCAGGGGCAGCCCGCCCTGTTCCAGGGTAATGCCGCATGTCTGCTTTTCTGCTTCGCCGCGTTGGGCAAAGCGTTGTCCTGCTGTTGCTGGTGACAGCCATTGCCTTCGGGCTGATGCGCCTGGCCCCCGGCGGTCCGGAATCGGTCTACGCGCTCAGCCCCGGCATGCGCGCCGAGGATTTGGCGCGCATCCGCGCCTCGTTCGGGCTGGATCAGCCGATCCCGGTGCAGTATGTCAAGTGGGCGCGGGGCATGTTCACCGGCGACTGGGGGCGGTCGTACCGCGATAGCCGCCAGGTGCGGGACGTGATCATGGACCGCATCCCCGCCACCCTGGAACTGACCATCACGGCGCTGGCCTTCGCCATCATCGTGGGGGTCACCATCGGCGTGATGGGCGCGCTGAAACCGCACTCCTTACCGGACTACGCCGCCACCATCGGGGCGATGCTGGCGCTCTCCATCCCCACGTTCTGGTTCGGCCTGATGGTGATCTTCATCTTTGCCGAAAAGCTGGATTGGATCCCTTCCGGCGGCCGGGAAACGATGGGCGCGCCCTTCTCGTGGTCTGACCGGCTGCAACACCTGGTAGCGCCGGCCCTCGTGCTGGGGCTGGTGCTGGTGGCGACGTGGAGCCGCTACACCCGCGCCTCGATGCTGGAGACGATCAACCAGGACTACGTGCGGACGGCGCGAGCCAAGGGGATCGCCGAGAAGGGCGTGATCTGGGGGCACGCGTTCCGCAACTCGCTGGGGCCACTGATCACGCTAGCCGGCCTGCAGGTGCCCTTCCTGTTCAGCGGCGCGCTGGTGACGGAAAGCGTCTTCACGTGGCCGGGGATGGGCCGCCTGTTTGTGGATTCGCTCGGCTACCGGGATTACCCGGTGCTGATGGGCGTGCTGGTGATTACCGCCGTGCTGGTGATCGGCAGCAACCTGCTGGCCGACCTGATCATCGCGGTCGTCGATCCGCGCGTTCGCCTGCGCTAGGAGCCGCCTGTGTCGACATCCGTTCCTGCCGCAGCCATCGACCTCGGCGCCACGATCCCGGCGACCCGCCAGACGCGGGTGGACAGCCCGGCGCGCATGGCGATCCGCCGGTTCCTGCGCCACCGGCTGGCCACCGCCGGCCTGATCATCTCGGTGCTGCTGATCCTCTCGGCGCTCTTCGCGCCGGTGATTGCGCCGCGCGATCCGCTGCAGATCTCGATCCTCGACAAGTTCGCCAAGCCGATGACCAAAGGGTTCATCCTAGGCGCGGACGAGGTGGGGCGCGATCTGGTGTCGCGGCTGCTCTTCGCCGGGCGCATCTCGCTGCTGGTCGGGTTCGCCGCCATGGCCGTCACGGTGACCGTGGGCACCGTGGTGGGGCTTACCGCCGGCTACTACGGCGGCCGCGTTGATTCGGTGCTGATGCGCTTCGCCGACGCGCTGCTCTCCTTCCCGACCGTGTTCCTGCTGCTGATCCTGGCCGCGTTCGTGGGCGCCTCGATCCTCTCGATCACGCTGATCATCGGCCTGACCTCGTGGATGGAGCTGTCGCGCATCCTGCGCAACCAGGCCTTGACGTTACGCGAGCAAGAATTCGTGCAGGCCGGGCGGGCGCTGGGGGCATCGAATACCTGGCTGATCACCCGGCACATGCTGCCCAACACACTGGGGCCGATCATGGTGGCGGCGACGCTGAACATCGCGAACGCGGTGCTGGCGGAGTCGTACATCTCCTACCTCGGGTACGGCATTCAGCCGCCGGAAGCGAGCTGGGGCAACATGCTGAACAACGCCCAGAGCTACTTCGGCACGGCGCCGTGGATCGCGCTCTTCCCGGGCGTGTTGATCACCCTGACGGTGGCCAGCTTCAACTTCGTGGGCGATGGCCTGCGTGACGCGCTGGACCCGCGGACGAAGCGGTAACGGGCGCGGCGCAAGACTGTGCTACGCTGCGGCCCTTCACGCGCGCCGTAGGGGCGCGCGGGCGGCGAGGAAAGGCGGGGCAAGCCATGCACAACACCGGTTGTTGCGTTGCTGCGCCTGCGTTCCTGAGCCGCCACATCACCACTGATCAAAGGTGCTCCGTTCGCAGGTAGGTGGGATCACTGTGTCCAAACGATCCCAGCTCTGTTGCGAACGCGCCCATCCCCCGGATGGGCGCTTCCGTTTCCGGAAGGCGTATCCTGTTGGCTATCCTCAATCTCGGCATCCTCGCGCACGTTGACGCAGGCAAGACCAGCCTGACCGAACGGCTCCTGTTCGACGCCGGCGCCATCCGCGCCATCGGCAGCGTGGACAAGGGCACGACCCAGACCGACACCCTCGCGCTGGAACGGGCGCGGGGCATCACCATCAAGGCGGCGGTGGCCTCGTTCGCGATCAATGGCTCCACTATCAATCTGGTCGATACCCCCGGCCACCCGGACTTCATCGCCGAGGTGGAGCGCTCGCTGCGCGTGCTGGACGCGGTGGTGCTGGTGGTCTCGGCGGTGGAGGGCATCCAGCCGCAAACGCGGCGACTGGCGCGGGCCGTGCGCGCGGCGGGCTTGCCGCTCATCATTTTTGTCAACAAGATCGACCGCATGGGCGCACGGGGCGAGGCGCTACTCCCCCTACTCCACGAGCGGCTACACGTGGGGCCATTGGCCATGAACCGGGCGGTCAACGCCGGCGGGCCGGAGCACGCGGTGGTGGATCACGCCTTCGACGACGCGGCGTGGCGTGATCGGGTGGTCGATGTGCTGGCGGAGGCGAACGATGCCGTCATCGCGGAGTACGACCGCAGCGATGGCGCGCCCGACCCGGCGTTCCTGCGCGCGGAGTTGCGGGCGCAGGTCGCCTCCGGCGCGGTGACGCCGGTGTTCTTCGGCTCGGCGATTTCCGGCGCCGGGATTGACGCATTGCTGCGCGGCCTGACGACGTGGCTCACCCCGCCCCCGGCCGACGCGGACGCGCCGCTCTCCGGCGAGGTGTTCAAGATCGCGCGCCGGCCCTCGGGCGAGAAGCTGACCTACGCCCGCCTCTTCGCCGGCGCCGTTGAGGTGCGACAGCAGGTGGCGCTGCAGCGGTGGAATGCGCGCGGCGAACGCATCGCGTTGAGCGCTCGCATCACCGGGCTGGACCGGATCGCGTCCGGTGCAGCGCACAACGCCCGGCGCGCCTCGGCGGGCGAAATCGCCATCCTGCACGGCCTGCACGAGGCGCGCATCGGCGACCGCCTCGGGTCGGTTGGCGCAGACGAGGCGGACACGGCGCCAGCCGGGCGGCTGCTGCCGATGCCGGCGCTGGAGAGCGTGGTGCAGCCGGTCGATGCGGGGCAGATCGTGCAGTTGCGCACCGCGCTGGAGGAACTGGCCGAAGCGGACCCGCTGATCGCGCTGCGCCAGCGCAACGACGCCGGTGATCTCTCGGTGCGGCTGTACGGCGAGGTGCAGAAGGAGGTGATCGGCGATACGTTGCTGCAGGAGTACGGCGTGCCGGTCACGTTCGGCGCCACCTCCACCATCTGCATCGAACGACTGATCGGCTCCGGAGAGTATGTCGAAGCCATCGGTGGAGACAACCCGCTGGCGGCGGGCATCGGGCTGCGCATCGCGCTGGCGCCGCCCAGCAGCGGCGTGCGCTACGAGCGCGAGCTGGGCGCACTGCCGCTGGCGTTCTACCGCGCCATCGAGGAGACAGTGCGCGAATCGCTGGCGCAGGGGATATCCGGTTGGGACGTGCCCGACTGCGCCGTGACCCTGACCCACACGGCCTACTACTCGCCGATCAGCACCGCCGCCGACTTCCGCAAACTGACGCCGTTGGTCGTCATGCAGGCGCTGCTGCTGGCGGGAACCGAGGTCTGCGAGCCGACCGAGCAGCTCGAGATCGAGCTGCCAGAGGACACCTTCGGCGCGGTCGGCGGGGCACTCGCGCGGGCGCGGGGAACGTTGCAGACCAGCGTGATGGAGGGCGGTGTCTGCCGCCTGACGGGCATCGTGCCCACCGCCGAGCTACGCGGGCTGGAGATGCATATCCCCGGCCTGACGCGCGGAGAAGGCAGCTGGCTCGCCTCCCCTGCCGGGTACATCGCGGTGACCGGCGACCCGCCCACGCGGCCCCACATCGGGCCTGACCCGCGCAACCGGGCGGGGTATCTGGCGGAAATCGTGCGCGCCTGACCCGGCGGACGAGATCGGTCCTGCGCCGGAATGACGACAAGGTGGGAGCGTCAATCAACCTCAGCTTCAGGACAGATCACGCAGGACAATGTGCGGCTGCTCGGTAGTGAGACGTGTCTGGACATCTGCACGCGGCGCGATATGATGGTGTACGGACACCTGTCCAATCTGACTGCGGGAGGCAAGCTGTGGATCCGAAGGATTTTGACCGCTGGACTCGTCGTGTGAATCTCCGCTCGCGCCGCTCGGTGCTGCAGGCGATGACGGCGCTGGCCGCCGCTGCGGTGGCGGGGCGTGGCCTCGCGCCGGAGCCGGTGGCCGCCGGGGGCTGCGCCGGATTCGGCTGCCCATGCAGCGATAGCTCCACGTGCGTCGATGGGCTGGTCTGCTGTGGCAACAGCTGCAACACCTCCGGCAACTGCGGCCTGACCTGCACGGGCACCGGCACGGCCTGCCCGGCGTCCTGCTCGCAAGGCGAAGCGTGCGACGATTGCTGCGAAGGGTTCTGTGCGGGATACGGCGCCTGCACCACGATCTACTACAGCCAGGCGGGCGGCGACTGCTCGCTGGCGGACCCGACCGCCTGCGCACCAGGCCTGACCTGCTGCCCGATCTCCGGCGGCGATGCCAGCGACGGCGTGTGCCAGGATAGCTGCGGCAACTAACGACGAAGGGGGGGCGCCACTTCGTTCAGGGGGTGACGCTGCGCTCAGGGGGTGTAGGGGGAGTGGAGAAAGTACGACGGACGACGCTCGTCCCCGTCGTTACCCTCGTTCTCCTTCACCCCCTTACACCCCCTGAGGGCGAAGCCCGGCTCCCCCTGAGCGAAGCGGCTCCCCCTACGACACCGGCGTAAACGTGATCGTCCACGGATCGTCCAGCCCGGAGACCTTCACGGAGTAGTCACCGGCGGTATCGACCGTGAACTCGGTTTCGGAGGTCCAGCTCTGCGGGGATTCGACCTCCTCGCGGAAGAGGCGGGTGGCCTCCTCGTCGGCATTCAGCAGACGGGCCGTGACCTGCACGGAGGCCGAGACCTCGCTGGTCATCACCACCGTGTAGTCGCCGGCAGCCAGCGCCACCGGATCGGTGGTGACGGCGCCGTCGCCGCTGAAGGTGATCGGGGCGGCTGCGTCGTTCGCGGCGCCGTCCCCAGCGGGCGGCGTTTCGGCGGGCGGCAGTTCCGCCGGGGGTTGCGTGGCTGCGGCGTCGGCAGGCGGTGGGGCATCCTGAGCGGCGTCCTGCTGGGCGTCATCCTGCTGCACGGCGTCCTGTTCGGCGGCATTGGCCTCCTGCTGGCGGCGTTGGCGGCGCTCCTGCCGGTCGTTGGCGCTGGCTGAGGCGCCGCCCTGCTGCGCGCCGTTCGCCTCATCAGGTGGGGGTTGATCAGCCGGCGGCGCGTCTTCCTGCTGGTCCTGATTGCGCCGGTTCTGCCGGTTGCCGCCATCCGCTGGCGTTTCGGCGGCGGGCTCCAGCACCTGAACCGGCACGATGGAATCCGGGTTGATGAAGATGGCGCGCACGAACCCGGTTTGCCCGTTGTCGGCAAGCTGCACCGGGTAGAACTGGTCACCTTCGGCTGAAATCAGGTCACCGGTGATCGTCAGCGCATCACCCCGGTTCAGGATCAGCAACTCGCTGCCGCCGCTGGAGGGTTCCGCCCAGACCCGGATATTCTCGCCCCGGATCACGGCGGAGGCGGGATACGTCGTGTTCTGCGCGGTGACCAGTGGCGCGGCCAGCAGGGCAGCGCCGGCGGCCAGCACGAGTGAAAAGTGGCGTCGCACAGGGAACCTCGCTTTCGTGGCCCCGGGCATGTCCACGGGGCCTTTGCGTCTGCCAACGCGTGACGCGGCGCACTCGTGTTGCCGGGGACCTGCTGGGGAGATTGTGCCACGCCCGGCGCCTCCCTGATGCGCGCGGCCCCGATATCGGCGATGATCAGGGCACGCCGACGCGCCGGTGGGCCGG
>JASGGF010000070.1:0-16579 GCA_047605145.1 Thermomicrobiales bacterium
GCGGCGAGCTGCCGCGCCTCTGCGAGGCTCTCCTCCAGTGGGCGCTGCCGGCCTGTCTCGACATGATGCGCGAAGGCCGCCTCGTCGAGCTGGCGGCGCGCCAGCAACAGATTGCGCTCGTAGGCGGGCTGATCGATGGGCCACACTCGCGTGCCCGCATCGTCCAGCAGAGCCGACGCCGCGCCAAACACCCGCGCCGCTGGCAGCGGCTGGCCCATCGCCCCCGCTATGCCCGCGATACCCCCCAGGCAGTGCGCGACATTGCCCTGGTTGCCGTAGCGCAGGTGCTGCTCCAGCGCCGCGGCAAAGGCGGCCATCGCCGCCGGCAGATCACCTTGCGCCTGCGCCACGTACCCCAGGTTGTGCAAGACCGTCGCGGCGGAAAAGCGGTGCCCCACCGCCTGTAGCAGCCGCAGGGATTCCTCATAGCGGCGGCGGGCCAGTTCCGTGTCGCCGTCATGCCGGGCCAGCTCGCCGGCGTAGTGCAGCGCCCGCGCCAGGCCCCACGTGTCGCCGGTTTCCCGGCAGATCGCCTCGCTCTCGGCGAAGGGCCCGGCGGCATCGGCATACTGCTGACGCACCAGCGCCCACGTGCCGAGCGCGCTCAACGCCGTTGCCAGCCCCCAGCGATCCCCCGACTCCCGGAATTGCGCCACACTGCGCGGGATCAGCTCCCCGAGCCCGTGCAGATCGGCGTGCAGCCATTGGCTCACTGCCAGGAAATGCAGCGCGTGCGTGAAGCCGCTAAGGTCGTGCAGCGTCTGGCACATCGCCGCGCTGGCGAGCAGCCAGGCGTAGCCATCGGCGTAGTCCCCCTGCCGGTACGCCAGCACACTCGCGGCGCACATGGCGCGCGCCCGCAGCACGGAAGGCGTCTCGGGCGTGGCCGCCAGCGCAGCCTCCAGCCAGCGGCGCCCTTCGCTGAACTGGCTGCGCAGATACCAGAACCAGTGCAGGTCTGCACACATCCGGAGCGCCAGATCCGTGCGCCCGGGCGCCGCGAGCGCCCACTGCAGCGCGCTGCGCACATTCGCCTGCTCTACTTCAAGCATCACCAGCCGCCCGGCCTGATCCGGCCCACGTTGCGCCGTCGCCGCCGTCTCGACCAGACGCAGGACGTACCGCGCGTGCCGTTCCGCCGCGTCCATCTGCTCCTCGGAAGCCATCAGGCTTTCCAGGCCAAACTCCCGAATGGTCTCCAGCGGGGCGAAGCGCGGCTCATCGCCGATTCCGGGCGCTTGGCGCCACAGGCTGGCATCGACCACGGCGGTGACGCGATCCAGCGTGGCCAGCGGCGTCGCGCCTGGGCCGCTGGCTGCCGCCTCCCCTTCCGCTACGGCCTGGACGGCCTCCAGTGTGAATCCGCCCGGCACGACCGCCATGCGCCGGAACACGTCCTGCTCCTCTCTTGTCAGCAGGTCGTAGCTCCACGCAATTGCATCGCGCATGGTCTGATGGCGCCTGGGCCGGTCTGCGCCGCCGCCGGTGAGCAGGGCCAGCCGCGCGTCCAGATGGGCCAGCAAGGCGGCCGGCTGCAGCACGCCAGCCCGCGCCGCGCCCAGCTCGATCGCCAGGGGCAACCCATCAAGACGGTGGCAGATGGCCGCCACTGCCGCCGCGTTGTGCTCGGTGAGGGCGAAGTCTGGCCGCACGGCCTGCGCGCGCTGCACGAATAACTGAACGGCGGCATTCTCCGCCAATTGCGCGAGCGACACCTCGTCACTGGGTGGCGGCAGGGGCAGCGGATCCAGTGGAAATACCCGCTCCTCCTGCACATGGAGCGGCCGCCGGCTGGTGGCGAGCACCCGCAGACCGGGGCAGGCGCGCAGGAGTTCGGCCAACACGGGCGTCAAGCCGGGGATCTGCTCCAGATTGTCCAGCACCAGTAATTGCTCACGGCGTTGCAGAAATTCCGATAGTTGACTGCCGGCGCTCTGCTCGGGCTTGTCGCGCAGCCCCAGCGCATGGGCGATGGCTGCCGGCGCCTGCTCCCCTTCCGTCACCGCCGCCAGCGGCACGAAGACGCTGCCATTTGGCAGCGTGCTCGCCGCCGCCCGGCCCGCTGCCGCAGCCAACCGGGTCTTGCCGACCCCGCCGGGCCCGGTGATGGTGATGAGCGGCGCGGCGGGATCGGCGAGGAGTGCGGCAAGCCGGGCGAGTTCGTGGGTTCGCCCGATCAGATGGGTACGCGGTGGTGCAGCGCCGGGCAAGGTCACAGCAAGATTGCCATTCGTGACACCGGGATAAACCGTGCGCCACAGTTTACCGCGCGCCAGTTTGCCTACACTCGCAGCGTTGATGCCGCGCGACACGCACACTCACGGGAGTGCACCTCATGCAGTTGCCGAAAGTAATCACCTTCGATTGCTACGACACCCTGTGCGAGTTCAAGCTCGATGACTTCACGCGCAAGTTGTTGAAGGACCGCGCCGAGGGCGTCGATATGGACGCCATGCTGAAGGACTACGAGGACCTGCGCCTCGACACCACCACGAACGCGCCCTACGCGCCCTACCGCGATGTGCTGCGCGACACCCAGCGCGAGATCTTCACCCGCTATGGGGTGGAGTGGCGGCCCAGCGACGCCGAAGCGCTGCTGGCCGACATCGTGACGTGGGGGCCTTTCCCGGATGTGCCGCCGGCGCTGGAGGTCCTGCGCCAGCACTGCAAGCTGGCCATCATCTCCAACAGCGACGACGACATCATGGCCCACAACGCCGCCAATATCGGCGTCCCGCTGGACTACGTCATCACCGCCCAGCAGGCCGGCGCCTACAAGCCCGCGAAGCAGACCTTCGACTACGCCCTGAGCGTGATCGGCGTGCCGAAGGAAGACGTGCTGCACGTGGCGCAGGGCTTCGAATACGATCAGGTCCCCGCGCACCAGATGGGCTGGGAGCACGTCTGGATCAATCGCTACGGCCTCCCCGGCGATCAGACCTACGGCCCGTACCACGAGCAGAAAGACCTCTGGGGCGTGGTGACGCTGCTCGGGCTGGACTGAGACCCATGCTTGACACGTCCACAGTAGACTAGTACAGTTATGACTATGAAGGAAACGCGCCGCTCTCCGCTCGCTCTCGCCGTGTTGGCCCTGCTCGATGAAGCGCCCATGCACCCGTACCGGATGCAGCAGCTCATCCGCCAGCGCCACAAGGAAGCCGTGATCAATGTCCGGCTGCGGTCGAGCCTGTACCAGACCATCGACCGGCTGCAACGCGCCGGGTTGATTGCCGTGCAGGAGACCGAGAAGGCGGACAACTTCCCGGAGCGCACCATCTACCGGCTGACCCCGGCGGGCAAGGAGACCGCCCGCGAGTGGCTGCGGGAGATGCTGGCGCAACCCGTCGCCGAGTACCCGGAGTTCCCGGCGGCGCTTTCCTTCATGCCGATGCTCAGCCCGGACGAAGCGCAGACGCTGCTGGCGGAGCGCGCCACCCGGCTGGAGGCGAGCATCGCCGATCTCGATCACAAGCTGGCGGCAGTCGCGCCGTGGCTGCCGCGCCTCTTCACGCTGGAGGTGGACTACCAGCGCACGGTGATGCAGGCCGAACTGGCGTGGCTGAGAGCGGTGCTGGCCGAGCTGGCATCCGGCGCGCTGCACTGGGACGACGCGTGGCTGCAGGCGCAGACACCGCCGCCCGAGGAGGTGATGCGCTCGCTGAACCGGATCTAACGCAAATGCAAAGGCCCCGGCGGTGCGGCAACACCACCGGGACCTGTTCAACCTCGAGCACCGGAATCGCGAAGGCGATCCCTGTCACTCACGGCCTCACGCTGAGTCTAGCAGGGACCTTCGCCATTCCGGCCATGCGGCCAGCTGGCCGCTCCGTCAGCCGGAGGAGATCCCCATGCGTTCACCTGTCCTGTCTACCCGCCCCGATCTGCGCGTCATCATCATCGGCGCCGGAACCGGCGGCCTCTGTCTCGCGCACGGCCTGCAACGGGCCGGTGTCTCCGTCGCCGTCTACGAGCGCGACCGCACCCGCGCCGATGGCCTGCAGGGCTACCGCGTCGGCATCGACGCCGACGGCAGCCGCGCGCTGCACGCCTGCCTGCCCCCGGAGACCTTCGCGGTCTTCCTCGCCACCTGCGCCCGCTCGCCGAGCTGGTTCTCCATCGTCACCGAAGGGCTGGACGAGCTCCTCTCGCTGCCGATTCCCCCAGACAGCGACCCCATCACCAGCGAAAAATCCGTCAGTCGCATGACCCTGCGACAGGTGCTGCTGACCGGGCTGGACGACATTGTGCACTTCGACAAGGTCTTCACCCACTACGAGGAGCACCCGGACGGCACGGTGACGGCGTACTTCGCGGACGGCTCCAGCACCACCGGCGATCTGCTCGTGGGGGCGGATGGGTCGAACTCGCGCGTTCGGCAGCAACGCCTGCCCCACGCGACGCTGCGCGATTCCGGCATCCTTGGCATTGGGGGCAAAATCCCGATCACAGATGCCAACCGCTCGCTGCTTCCCGACAAAATCTTCAACGGCGTTACCATGGTGATGGCGCCGCGCGGGTTCTTTTCCATCATCCACGTCATGGAGTTCCCGTGGCGGCACGGCCAACCGGCGCCCTTCGCGGCTCACAGCGACCCCGCGCTGCTGGCGGCGTGGCCCGGTCTGCAGTTCGACAACACGCAGGATTACGTGATGTTCGGCATGGGCGGCGCCGCCCGCAATCTGCCCGCCAACCTGTTGCAACTGCGCGGTGAGCCGCTGCTGGCGGAAGCCGGCAAGGTGGCCCGGCGGTGGTCTCCCGCGTACCGCGAATTGCTCCGCCAGTGTGACCCCACCACCTGCTTTCCGCTCAATATCCGCACCTCGGAGCGCCTTGCCCCGTGGCCCAGTAGCGCCGTCACCCTGATCGGCGACGCCGTCCACACCATGACGCCGGGCCGTGGCGTGGGCGCGAACACCGCGCTGCGCGACGCCGAGACCCTGTGCCGCCAGATCGTGGCTGCGCGGGATGGCGAGATCGCCCTGCTGCAGGGCGTGGCCGCCTATGAAGCCGCCATGCGCGAGTACGCGTTTGCTGCGGTCGAGAAATCGCTGGAGCAGATGGACGGCGCCGCCCTGATCCACAAGCCGGTCATCGGCCGCGTGGCGCTGGAGGCCGCTCGCGCCGGGATGCGCGTGGCAAACCACCTGCCACCCGTCAAGCGCCGCATGCTCGCGGAGATGGAGCAGGAACGCGGCGTTGGCCGCGCGCACGAGGAGCCCACGGCCGCCTGAGCCCAACGCGGGCGTGGCGGATCAGATATCCTGCGCAGGATGAGACACTCCGCGTGATGATCCGCCGCGCCCCCATATTGCCGCCCGGTACGTCCGACGATGCGCGCGTGCTCCTGACGGCGCGCGGCCTGCGCGCGTTCGGCGACGGCTTCGTCAGCATCCTGCTGCCCGTGCACCTCGCGCAGCTCGGCCTCAGCAACGTCCAGATCGGCGCCGTGGCCACCGCCACGCTGCTCGGCTCGGCAGCGCTCACGCTGCTGGTGGGGGTCAATGCCCACCGCATCGGCCGCCGGGCGCTCCTGTTCCGCGCGGCCTTGCTGATGATCGTGACCGGTCTTGGGTTCGCGTTCCTCCGCGACTTCTGGCCGCTGCTGCTCGTCGCCTTTCTCGGCACGATCAACCCGTCCTCCGGCGATGTCAGCGTCTTCCTGCCGACCGAGCTGGCGCTACTCCCCCAAACTACCAGCGACGCCCAGCGCACCGCGCTCTTCGCGCGCTTCAGCATGACCGGCTCGCTGGTGGCCGCCTTCGGCGCGCTCTGCGCTGGCGGGCCAGCGTGGCTGGCGGCCCGGGCGGGCATTCCGCTCGATCTCGGCATCGACGCCATGTTCCTGCTCTACGCCGCGCTGGGCGTGGCCGCGCTCTTCCTGTACCGCACATTGTCGCCGGCGCTGGAGCCGGAGGAGGGCGCCCCGCCCTCGAAGCTGGGGCCATCAAAGCGCACCGTGTACGGCCTCGCGGCGCTGTTCAGCCTCGATTCGTTCGGCAGCGGCCTGACCGTGCAATCCCTGTTGGCGCTGTGGCTCTTCCAGCGGTTCGGGTTCTCCGTCACCACCACCGGCGCCATCTTTTTCTGGGCGGGCATCCTCTCCGCGCTGTCCGCGCTGCTGGCGGTGCGCATCGCGCGCAAGATCGGGCTGATCAACACGGCGGTCTTTACGCACCTCCCTGCCAACGCCTGCCTGATCCTGGCTCCCTTCATGCCCACCGTGGAGCTGACCATCGCGCTGCTGCTGATTCGCAGCCTCTTCTCGCAGATGGACGTGCCGGTGCGCAATTCCTACGTGATGTCCGTGGTGACCCCACCGGAGCGCCCCGCCGCCGCCAGCATCACGGCTGTTCCCAAGAGTCTGGCCTCGGCGTTGGGGCCCCTGCTCTCCGGATGGATGTTCAGCCTCTCCATTTTTGGCTGGCCGCTGGTGCTGGCTGGCTCTCTGAAGGCTACCTACGATCTGTTGCTGCTGTACCGTTTCCGCGCGGTGAAGCCACCTGAAGAGCAGGGCGCGCCAGCCCCGCGTTCCACGTGAAACATGCCGGCAACCACGTAGGGCCTTGACCATGACCGACCCTGAACTCAAGAAGGCGGCGCTGGCGCCGCCGCCGGGGCGCTTGAAACGCATCATGGAACCGTCGTTGGGCGGCGATGGCCTCGCGCTCTTCCGCCGGAGCTACCGGTGGCTCAACCTGACGCTGGTGCAGCACGGCGTCTGGCCGCTGCTGGTGGTGATAGCCAGCGCCCCGGTGGTTCCCGTCGGGCTGACCCCGCTGCCGTGGTACTGGGCCCGGCTGGCGGCGCCCTTGATCGCCGCCATTCTGGCGGTGGCGTACCTCTCGCAGCAGCCCGGCTCTGTAGGCTCCGACCGCGCGGCGCGGACCGCGTTGGCGCGCTCCGAGCGAGACCGCATGGCGCGGGAGCAGGTCGTGATCCTGATCGTGGGCGTGGCGACGGCGGTCTCCCTGCTGCGCCTGGTGCAAGGGCCTATTGAGGCGGTGGCGCTACTGGAGGCGTTCGGGCTGGCGGACGTAGCGGCCTATCAGCTGATCAACTTCGGGCTGGGCGCCCGCATCGTGCTCTCTGGGGCCCGGTGGCTCCCCGTCGTGCTCTTCGGACTCAGCTGGGGGCTGCACGATCTCTTTCTGGCGGCCATTTCCCCGGTCACGCTGGCGGCGCTGCCCTTCATCTTCGCGGGCGGGGCTACGCTCGGCCTGTTCATCGGCGCCCTGTCGTGGGGGTTGCGCCGCTGGCCCGGCGGCTACTTCGCCGCCGCCGCCGCGCACTACCTGCTGGTCTACCTAATCGCGGGCTACCTGACCTGATCCTCATTGCCGCGCGCCCAGAAGGTGAGCAGCAGGGGCAGCCCGCAGGAAACGCCGATCATGAGCGTGCCGGCGATCACCGCCAGCCTCTTTCGCCCCGTCAGGCCCGGCCACGCCAGCGCCGCCACGATCACCGAGATGGCGGAGATCACCACGTCCCACGCGAAGAACGCACTAACCCGGTTTGCGAACAGCTCCTGCACGAAGAGCTGCAGATTCAGGCCATTCGCGGCCAGCCACGGAGCCACGGTCGCAAGAGGAACCACCGTTCCCAGAACCGTAAGCACGGCAAATATCGGCACGAGGTGATGACGTCGCGCCTGTTGTTCCACGTGAAACACCTTTCCAGAGACTAGCCGTTCGTGAGCAGGGTAACCTTTACGGAGATTGGTGTTGGCGTTTGGACGAACGAGGAGCAGCGTGGGCGCGCGTGAATGGATCCTGACCGCCGGGGTAATTCTGGTGCCGCTGGCGATCGCCATCGTGGTCACGCTGTGGTCGCTGGAGCAAGCCCGGTACCGTCCGAAGAAGAAGCGTCAACCCGGCATCCGCCGCGATGAGCCCGTCACGCTCCCTCCGGCGGAGCAACCTGCAGCGTCAGACAATGGCGCGCCCGGGCCGTCCTCCTGAGATTCAACGTATCCTTCCCGGTTGGAAACCGGCGCGGAGTCGCGCTGGCCGCACAGCACAGCAGGCGCACAGCGCCGGAGGTTACGCCGCGTGGCGATTGAACGCACACTGATCATCATCAAGCCGGATGGCGTCCAGCGCGGACTGATCGGCGAGATTCTCGGCCGCCTCGAACGGCGCGGCCTGAAGTTCGTCGGCCTCGAATTCCGCACGGTCGATGCCGTCACCGCCAGCAAGCACTACGGCGAGCATCAGGGCAAGCCCTTCTACGACGGCCTGATCGAGTACATCACCTCCGGCCCCAGCGTGCTCGGCGTCCTCGAAGGCCCGAACGCGGTCGCCGTGACCCGCAGCACCATCGGCGCCACCAACCCGGTCAACGCTGCCCCCGGCACCATCCGTGGCGACCTCGGCGTGATGACCGGCCGCAACCTGATCCACGGCTCGGACAGCACCGAAAGCGCCGCCCGCGAGGTCACCCTCTTCTTCGGTGAAACCGCGCTGCCCGAATGGACCCGCGACACCGATCGCTGGATTCTGGAGTAGACGCGTCCACGTTTCATGTGAAACGCCCCGCATCCCCGCACTGCACAGCGAGCGCCGTCCCGTCACCGGGGCGGCGCTCGCTTCATCTAGCAGATGTAGGATGCTGTGCTGCCGGAATCAGGCCTTGACGCAGATCACGTACGCCGTGGCCGTGAACGGGCTGTTCACCCAATCGAACGTCACCGTCCAGCCCGTGGCTGGCTGCCCGGCGGTCGTCACGTTCGGCCCATTGTTCGCCAAATCCATATAGGCGACATTGTGCTGCAAGAACCCGCCGCCAGTGGCGACCTCGCCAGTATTGCACGCTGCATCGGATGTCCCGCGTTTGCTGCCGGTGGCGCCTGTCAGACTGACGGTGTTGCCGACGCGCACAACGGCGCTGGACCCGGCGCTGGCGCCGGTCGCGCCCGCCGCGCCTTGCGGCCCTTGATTTCCCGTGGCTCCCGCCGCGCCTTGCGGCCCTTGATTTCCCGTGGCTCCCGCCGCGCCTGCCGGGCCTTGGGGGCCAGCGTCACCCTGTGCTCCCTGCGGGCCCTGCGGCCCGGCCTCACCAATCGCGCCTTGCGGCCCGGTTGGGCCTGCGCTGGCGACGCCGCCCGCTGGACCCGCCGGGCCGGTGGGTCCAGTCGGACCAGCTGCGCCCGAGCCCGTTTGCCGCTGCTGCTTCTGCTTGCGCTTCCGCTTCCGCTTGCGCGCGTCCTTGCTCTCGGCTGCCGCGAAGGCAGGAGCCCCCAGCGCGCCAAGGACCGCCGGAGCCAGTACGGCCAACGTTCGCATTGCCGCTCGGCGCGGTAGGGCAGCGTCCGCTGCGTTGAATTCAGACGCATCCAGCGCCGCCGCGCCGTTGCCAGAAGTCTCCATCAGCACCTTCTCCGAATTGCTCATGAACGGCGCCGCGTTGTCGCAGCAGGACCGGCCGCATGTCACTGCGGGCATCCCTCATGGGGCGCCAGTGACACTATGCGGCCTCACGCGACCTCATGCGTCTATCGAAAGGCGTATTTCTCCGGTAGTGGCAGCGGCTGCCCCGCGCAGTGATCCGCACGCAAACATCCCCTCGCGCCGGGCCATGACCGGGGAGGGGATGCGTTGGTGGAAGCGCCGGGGTCTCTATGAATCGGAGATATGCACCAGACCCGGCTGGTAGTTGTAGCGGGTCATCAGCTCGGCCACCATGTTGCGCAGTTGCACGTCCGTCACGTCCGGCGCGAGCGGTCGGCGGTCATACAGCGGCGAGCCGGAGAACTTCTCGCGGCTGGCGGACGAGCGCACATCGTTGCGCGAGGAGCGGTAGTAGTAGTCCGCGAAGAGCTGCCCACCATCGCTGGTGATGTACAGCGCGTAGGAGGGGTCGATTTCGAGGCCGACCAGCCCCTGCGGAACCGCGTCCACGATCACGGGATAGCCCTCGGCCACGCGCGGCCGGTACTGCTCCGCCACCAGTTGCAGCATCGGCAGCAGCCGGTCCCGCACCTGCTCCAGCATCAGCCCATCGTTCGCCACGCGTAACCTCCAGACATCGCTCACCGCCTGTGTTGCGCGCAAGTATCCGCCACCGGAGGCTTCGCGGTCTACGCGCTACCGCGCCCCGCCCTCGTCCGCGAGCGCGGAGGCGCGCGGGGTGATCTGCCCGGCGTACTTGTTGCCCACCTTCAGCCGGTACGGCACCGTCACCGGCGAGCTGACCTCCTCGAAGGAGAACGCGCAAATCCGCATCCCCGGATACAGCGCCACCGCCATCCGCCCGAGGTTGCTCAACTCCATCGTCGCCGTGCCCACCCAGCCCGGCTCGAACACCGCCGCCGTCGAGTGCACCGTGATGCCGAGCCGCGCGATAGAGGAGCGCCCCTCCAGCCGGCCCAGCAGATCGTCCGCCAGTTCCAGCGATTCCACCGTGGAGGCGAGCGCGAAATCGCCCGGCTGCATGATGAACGGCTCATCCTCGGCGCATTCGATGGTGCGCATCGCCTCGCCGATGGACATCGGGTGGCGCGGGTCGATGAACGAGTAGCGGCTGTGCTCGAAGACCATGAAGGTCTGGCCCAGCCGGAAATCGACCGACACCGAACCCAGCGCCTTGTCCAGATCGGGCAGGGGATCGATGGCGATGCGCCCGGCCTCGATGGCCCGGCGAATATCGCGGTCAGACAGGATCACAGCCGCCCCTTCCATTCCATAGGTAGGCGTCAACGCGCAGCACATGGCGGGGACCGTGAACCGGGAGCGGGGGAGGATCTGCCGCAAGCCTACCCGAATATCGCGGACGAGGTCTCTCCCCGGTGGTCGAGACAGGAGTGGCGCTCTGCGCTCCGCACCCACCCCGCACCCACAGTGTCGTCCCGAGTAGTCATGCCGGGAGCCGGCGCCGCCACCCTCGCTACCACGGCCCATCTCTCCGCCCTCTACCACGACCTGTCCCATCCCGTTGTCATTCCGAGCCGCAGCCGAGGGATCGCGCACCCCCAACCATCGGAGCAACGGCGGCACTCTCCGCATGCCACCACGACGCTGCAAACCGCGTGTCGTCTCGCCTGCAATTGAGTGACCTCGTCGGTGCACACGGGAGGAAAGGCTGGAGGGGGCGCCGTGGTGTGGCACGGAGAACGGGCCGTGATCTTGAAGGTCGTGGTGCGCGATTCCTCGCCTGCGGGCTCGGAATGACCGCGTGATGGGGAGGCATCGCGGCGAGGGGAGGGGGCAGATCGTAGCAGTGGGGCGGAACGTGGGCTCCGGGAGACTCACCCTCCAACCGAGTTAGTGTCATATTGACAATTACTCAGTATCCCCATACACTTATGGCATCCAGTTCCTCGCCGAACCCGCCGCCATGGTGGCGTCGGGCGCGAGAACCGGGAACGCCCATGCCGCCACCCGGCGGAACGTTGGGCGAGGAGGCGACTCAGCCCATCATGGTCCTGCAACTCCCGACGGCTCCCGCCGTCAGCGCCGATGCCCCGCTGCCGTGGCTCACCGATACCCAGCTCCCCGCCGCGTCCTGCGTGCCGGAGGAGACGGTGGGCGCCTACCCCCTGCTGCGCCGCTATGGCGTCACCGCGCCGCACCAGCAGAAGATCCCGCGCGAGTATTTCAAGATGGCCGGCCCGGAGCGCGACGAGAAGATCTGGGCGCTGAAGCGGCAGATGGGCAAGGATCTGGTCATCCTTGGCCACCATTACCAGCGCGACGAGGTCATCCAGTTCGCCGATTTCCGGGGCGATTCCTTCAAGCTCTCGCAGCAGGCCGCCGGCCGTGCCGAGGCCGAGTTCATCCTGTTCTGCGGCGTCCACTTCATGGCTGAAAGCGCCGATATCCTCTCGCAGCCGCACCAGAAGGTGATCCTGCCAAACCTCGAGGCCGGCTGCTCCATGGCAGACATGGCGAAGGACGCCGATGTCCGCGCCGCGTGGGCGACGCTGGAGAATCTGGGCGTCACGGGCATCATCCCCATCACCTACATGAACTCCGCCGCCGCCCTCAAGGCGTTCTGCGGCGAGCACGGCGGCATCGTCTGCACATCGTCCAACGCCGGGCGCGTCTTCGACTGGGCGTTCGAGCGCGGCGAGAAGCTGTTCTTCTTCCCGGATGAGCACCTTGGCCGCAACACCGGCTTCAAGAAGGGCATCCCGCAGGACAAGATGGTCGTCTGGGACCCGTTCCTGCCCCTCGGCGGCAACACCCCCGAGGCGCTCCAGAACGCCACCCTCATCCTGTGGAAGGGCTACTGCTCCGTCCACGCCCGCTTCAGCGTCGATCAGATCACCAAAGCGCGGCTGGACTACCCCGACGTCAACGTGATCGTGCACCCGGAGTGCCGCCTCGAAGTCGTGCAAGCCGCCGATGACGACGGCTCCACCGAGTACATCATCGACAAGGTCACCGCCGCCCCCGCCGGCACGACGTGGGCGGTGGGCACCGAGATCAACCTCGTCAATCGCCTGAACGAGGAGCTACCCGACAAGCACGTCTTCTGCCTCGATCCGGGGATCTGCCCCTGTTCCACCATGTACCGCGTTCACCCCGCCTACGTCCTCTGGACGCTGGAGCACCTCGCCAACGGCGAAGTCGTCAACCGCGTCGAAGTCGACCCCGTCACCAAGAAAGACGCCCTCATCGCCCTCGAGCGCATGCTGCTGGTTCCATGAGGAGTTAGGAGTCAGGAAGTCGTGCTCACTCGTCGATCCTAACTCCTAAATCCCAGCTCCTAGCTCCCCATCTGGACTCGAGCACGGCACTCCCCTACAATCCGCGCATGACCGAGCAGACGCCACCAGGACCACAGGTCGGGGATCCAGCGATCGATTTCACGCTGGAGAGCACCGGCGGCACATCGGTCACCCTCTCCAACTATTTCGGCGCCTATCGCATCCTCCTGATCTTCTATCCGAAAGATTTCACCTCTGGCTGAACGAACCAGCTGTCCGCGGTTCGCAGGGCAATCGACGCTTATCGAAATCTCGATACCATTCCATTCGGCATCAGCGCAGACGACCTCGACAGCCACGAGCGCTTCAGGGCGCACCTCAAGCTGCCCTTCGATCTGCTGGTCGATACCGATTTCGAGCTCTCGGGTATCTACGGCGCGCTGAAACCGGTTCCCGGACAACCCGGCGTCTACGGCGGCGGCATCAACCGCACCGTCTTCATCGTCGGCAAAGACGGCAACATCATCTATCGTGCCAACGGCATCCCCTCCACCGACGACCTCCTCTCCACCATCCGCCACGCCGGCGACGAATAGACGCATCCCCCGCAAGGTCGTACGGCAGGCACGCTGCGGCCTGCCGTACGACCGGAAAGCGGGTCTCCCGGTCGCGTCAACGCAGAACGCAAAAGGAACGGCCACGGCAATCGCCGCGGCCGTTCTCATTCGTTCGTCTCAGGGCCCAGGACTCAGGCTCCAGGACCACATCACGCCGTGTAATCCGGCCCCTCAGGCTCCTTGTCAACGTCGCCCGCAGCTCCTCATACCCCTCGCGCCCCATCAGAGCATAGGTCGCATTCTTCCCAGCCTCGACCCCCGGCTGCCCGAACGGATTCACCCCATACAACCCGCCGGCCACCACCGTCTGGAACTCGTGCATGAAATAGAACTCGCCCACGATCGCCGCATCGTTGGTAGGAATGGTCAGCATCAGATTCGGCCGCTTGGCTTCGGTCAGCGCCCAGGCCGTCGCCAATCGCTCCCGATCGAGCAACGTCCCCAGTTCCGCGCCATCGAGATAGTCCAGATCGGGAATCCCCGCGGGCGTTCCGTCGATCCGCACCTCGGCCCGATAGTGCTCCACGCCCGTCAGGCAGAGCAGCTTGTCGTTCGGCGCCTCGGGCTAGAGCTGAATCTGCGAATGCTGATCGATCGCGCCCAGCGCCTTGATCGGCGTCTGCCCCGCAAACACTTCCTTGCCGGTGGTGGAAAGCCGTTTGCCCAGACTCTCCGCCCACAGTTGCCGGAACCAGTCCGCGATACCGAAAAGCGCATCCGCATACGGCATCATCACCAGCATCTTCTTGCCATGATCCGTATCGGAGAGATACGCAATCGCCGCAAAGAGCGCGGCGGCATTGTCGAAGATATCGCTCGATTTGCAGCGCTCGCGCATCGCCGCCGCCCCATCGAGCAATCCGCCGATATCCACGCCGCAAAGCGCCGCCGGCAGCATCCCTACCGCGCTGAGCACCGTCTGCCGGCCATCGACCCCCGGCGGCACCGGGAAGGTGCGATACCCTTCCTGATCGGCCAGCTTGCGCAGCAACCCACTCTCAGGATCGGTGGTCGCCACGATCTGTTGGCGCGCGCGCTCCTTCCCGACCGCCGCCTCCAGCGCCTCTTTCACCACCAGGAAATTCGCCATCGTCTCCGCGGTCTGGCCGCTCTTCGACAGCACATTGACCAGGGTCTTGTCCAGATTCACGGTCGCCAGCGTTGCAGCAACCTTCTCCGGATCGGGATTGTCCAGCACGAAGAAGCGAGGTCCGACCCGCTCGCCCTTCGGCAGCAGATTCCGATAGGGATGCGCCAGCGCCTGAATCGCGGAAATCGCCCCCAGCGAGGATCCGCCGATACCGATCAGGATGAAATCGTCGTACTTCTCCCGGTTCTCAGCCGCGAACGCCTCGATCTCGGCGATAAGTTCCTTGTTGTCCGGCAGATCGATCCATTTCTGATCGCCGGCGGCATGCTCCGCCCAGATGCGTTCGATCTCTTTGGCCGCTTTCGGCGCAATCGCCTGCAGCGCCTCTTCGGTCAAACCATTCGCGTCGCCGACCGCGGACGCCATCACATTACGGTAATCGAGCCTGATGCGTGAATCGGTCACGACGCCCTCCTGAACATGCCAAACCAAGCCGTTTGGATGGTAGCACGGGCTATCGGGGCAAAAGGCAATGGGCAAGTGGCAATAGTGTTAAACCTGAGTCAAGCCCTGCCCTGACACCCCACTATTGCCTATTGCCATTTGCCCATTGCCAGCAGAGCTAATCCTCATCCGAAGCCGGCCAGCTCTCCGCCAGCGTATCCAGCCGAATCTGGCGTGCTGGCGGACGCTGAGTCATCGGATCGAGTCCGGCTTCGTCGAGCACGCGGCGGACTTCGGAGAGACAGTAGACCCCCTGGCAGCGGCCCATGCCCACGCGGGTGTGGCGCTTGACGTCATTCAAGGTGGTCTTGCCTTCCGCGATCACGTCTTGCACCCGGTCGAGCGTGAGATCTTCGCAACGGCAGATGTAATTGGTCATCGGTTCACCTCGAGCGGTACGCGCCACGGTTGCTCGTATGTCGGCTCGGCGGCGTAGGTCGTCATGCGCGCAGGGCGCATCGTGGCTAGCTCGGCCCGCATCTCTGCGCCAAGCCCGGCATCGATCAAACCGACCCGGCCAGCCAGGATCGTGGCAACCATCGCGCCCTCGAATTCGCAGATCTCGACGTTGTCGATCCCGGCAGCATCCCCGGCGAGATAGAGTCCGGGTCGTCCGCCGTCTCCGTTCAGATGATGAAGAGGTACCCAACCGCCAAGATCGGGGATCCACACCAGTTCGAGCTCGGCCATAGTAGCGAGCAGGATGTCTGGCTGACGGCCGACGGCAACGGCGACGATATCGACTTCATACGCCTGTCCGTCGAGCGATACCTGCTCGACGCCAGCGTCTCCCGAAACCACGATCGACCGGGCATCAGCTTCGGGAAGCAACATGACGACCTGCCCGCCAGCGGTGCGAATAGCGTGTGCGGTGGCGGCGGCGTCGGGGCCATCTCCAAGGACCAGCGCGCGCTTGCCCGGCAGCACCCCGAATTCCCCGATAAGCCGCCGCAACCCGATACCAGAGATCACTCCCGGAATCGTATTGCCGTCGAACGCAAGTGCGCGGTCGGTCGAGCCGGTGGCGAGAATGACATTGGCGGATTCGATGACGTCGGGACCGTTCGGCGTCTCCAATGGCACGGTCCAGCCCGGGAAGATTCCCCAGGCAACGGTACTGGGACGCAGGACCACGCCCAGGCGAGCGCACTCATCCAGGTACCAATCGAGCGAGTTTCGACCGGGAAGATCGTAGCGGAGTCGCCCCCCGGAGCGGGTCGCTCGTCGACAACGGTGACGCTCAATCCGGCTGAGGCGGCGGTGACCGCCGCCGACAATCCGGCTGGTCCAGCACCGACGATGACGACGCTCGGTTCACTCATGATCGCGCTTGCCGTTCCACTGCGCCGTGCCCGCGCTGGATGCGCACATCCATGCCATCACGCACCGCCGTCGTGCACGCTCGCTGGTTCGCCTGCCCGTCGACGATCACCAGACAATCCGCGCAACGTCCCACGAAGCAGAATCCACCTCGTTGCTCGCCCGCGACCTCGGTCACCGTGAAGGTGCGCACCCCCGCCGCCATCAGCGCGGACGCGATCGTGTCGGACGGATACGCGTCGATCGCTTGCCCCTCGAATGTCAGTCCGATCGGTTCCCCGGTCGGTATTCCGATGCGTGCCGCGCCATGTCGATCGTGTTGTTCGATCACCGTTGATCCACTCCTGAACTGCCCTGAATCGCTGGCAGCATGGCAGTTTCGGCCAGTTGCGTCAAACC
>JASGGF010000071.1:0-15998 GCA_047605145.1 Thermomicrobiales bacterium
GTCGCTGATCTGGGCGTCGCTGAGGGCGCGGCCGGCGGCAGCTTCCTCGCTGATGATCTGCTGGATGACGTGCTTGATGCTGAGCGAGGCCGTGAAGAGATCGCTCATGGGGATGACGCGGCGGGAGGGCAGCATGACGAATTTGCCGGCCACCGCGCGGCTGCACGTGGACTCGTGAACGCCGAGGGCGTTTGCCACCTCGCTGCGGGTCAAGGGGCGGAGGCCACGGGCATCGCCGCGAATGTAGGCCTCCTGATAATCACAGACGTATTCGGCCACGCGCATCAGGGTCTGCCGCCGCTGCCGGACCGCCCAGATGAATTGCTGGGCCCGGCTGACCTGCGTGCGCGCGTGCGAGATAGCCTCCTGATCGGGCGAACTCGCGGTCGCCGCGGTGTTGGCGGGCGGGCGGGCGATCGAGCGGTAGAACGCTTCAGTTTGCAGGCGATCATAAATGGCGTTCGGCACCTCGACGGAGAGGGTGGAGCCTTCAATGCCGACTACCACGTCCGGCACGACGTGGCCCCCGGATGACGGCGCCGTCCAGGTCGCCGATTGCTGCGATTGCAGCGGGTGCGGGGTCAATTGATCGCGAATGAAGGCGTGCGCGGCCTCGACCTCTTCTACCGGGACGCCCAGATCGCGCGCGATGCGGCTGAGCCGCTTGGCTCCAAGCGACTCAAGGTGCACGCTCAGGATCGATTCCACGATCGCCGGCACGGGGTGCCCCTCGCGGCTCAGGAACTGCGCCTGCAGCAGCAGCGACTCCTGCAACGAACGAGCGGCGACGCCGGGAGGCGAGACTTCCTGGACAAGGAGCAAGATTGCCTCTACGTCCTCTGGCTCCATCCCAACCTGCTCGGCAATCTCATCGAGTCCCAGTGTCAGGAACCCGCGCTCGTCTAACGCATCGACGATGATGAAGGCCATGGCGCGCTGGATCTCATCGGTCAAGCTGGCCAGGGTGGCTTCCAGAATCTGGTCGCGGACATCGGTGGCGCTGGCGATGAAGGTCATGGGGTCGAAGTCGGGGTCGGCGGAAGAGGTCGGGCGGTACTCGGCGTCGGAGCGGGGCGGGAGGTCATCAGTGCGGCTGGCGATGCTGGCCTCGGCGGACTGCAGCCGGCAGGAGAGACAGGGCTCGCCAGAGGTGCGGCGGCCGCAAACGGGGCAAACGGGGCAATCGTCCAACTCCAGCGCCGGGTTTTCGTCCAGCGCGTCGTTGATGGTGGCTTCGAGTTCCGCCTGGGAAAGACTGAGGATGTAGTTCGCCTGCATCAGGAGCGGCGAGAAGCCTTGATGGAATTCCGCTGACTGTTCCATCCCGGTCGTCATGGTCTGCATGGGCCTGGGTCTGCCTCTCTTGCCGCGTTCACCGTGTCGTGTTGGCACGATAGCAAGAATCGTGCCACGAATACGTGCGTGCGCTACAGATGCGAGAGGGGGCGCGATGGCTGGAGAACTTCGGAAAAGGGAACGCGCGCTCGCGGGCAGGAAAACTGGGGATGGGAGCCGGGCTGCTGACCCGGCGGGGGAAATTCCGGAGAGGCGGCCCGAATCTTGCATGGGCAACCTGAAGAGGCGAGACCGGAGGTGAACCGAGGAGCCCGCGAGTGGTGCAGTGAATCGTGTTTCGCGCGTCCGGCAGAGGCGACCATTCGGCCCCGCCTCCGGTGCTGCCGCCATTCCGGCAACGTGCTTCACATCGATGCAAGGTCTGTGCCACGTGAGACGCAACTGCACGCGAGACCAGAGTGGTAGATTCGCGGAGTAACGACGGGCTGGTGAAGTAGAGGCGCCCGCTGGAGGGATTGTGCCGTATCGGATTCTCGTTGCGGATGACAGTGATGCGATCCGCGAAGTGCTGAACGAGGCGCTGCAGGATGAGGGCTACGACGTCACGGAGGTGGCGACCGGCGACGCCGTGATTGCGGCGTTCAAGGAGACTCCGGCGCCCGACCTGGCGTTGATGGATATTCGCATGCCGGGCAAGGATGGCCTGGAGGTGCTTCGCACGTTGCGCAGTTCGCGCGAGAGCGAACTACCGATCATCGTGATGACCGCGTTCGGCTCGGCCTCGACGGCGATTGAGGCCATGAAGCTGGGGGCCTTCGACTACATCGCCAAGCCGTTCGAGCTGGACGAGGTCACCGTCGCCATCGAGCGCTTCTTCGAGCGCCGCGACCTGAGCGACCGCGTCGTGCGGATGATGGCCGAGAGCAACAAGGACGAGATCCTTATCGGCGACAGCACTGCCATGCAGGGGATCTACAAGACGGTGGGCCGGGTGGCGCGGAGCGACGCGACTGTGCTGGTCCTGGGCGAAACGGGCACCGGCAAGGAGCTGGTGGCCACCGTCATGCACCGCAACTCGACCTATTCCGCCGGGCCGTTGATCAAGGTCAACTGCGCATCCCTGCCAGAGACGTTGCTGGAAAGCGAACTGTTCGGCCACGAGAAGGGCGCCTTTACCGGCGCCATTGCCCAGCGCAAGGGCCGATTCGAGCTGGCCAACAAGGGCACCATCTTCCTGGACGAGATTGGCGAAACCACACTTTCGACGCAGAAGAAGCTGCTGCGCGTGCTGCAGGAGCGCGAGTTCGAGCGCGTTGGGGGCACCAGCACGATCAAGATCGACACTCGCGTGATTGCCGCTACGAACAAGGATCTCTCCCGCGAGATCGAGGCGGGCAACTTCCGGGAAGATCTCTTCTACCGGCTGAACGTGATCTCCATCAATCTGCCGCCCCTGCGCGAGCGTCACACGGATATCCCCCTGCTGGTCGAGCACTTCCTCAACAAGCACCGCTACGGGCGAGGAACCCAGCCGGCCCGCATCAGTCAGGAGGCGATGTCGCGGCTGATGGCCCACGACTGGCCGGGCAATGTGCGCGAGCTGGAGAACACGGTGGAGCGCGCCGTGATCATGGCGCGCGGCGGCATCATCGCGGCTGACCACATCACCTTCCCGGGTCAGGATACGAAGCGGCCCATCGATGTCACGCAGGCCATCGCCGACGGCCTCTCCCTGGAGGCGTTTCTGCGTGACGCCGAGGCGCGATTCGTCCGCGAAGCCCTGCGGCAGGCGAATGGCAACATGACGGTGGCGGCCGGGCTGATGGGGACCGACACGGCGGACGCGCAGCGGCGTGCAGACGCGGCGATCGACGTATGATGATCAATTGGGACGTGAAACGACGCCGGGCGATTGGGACTGGCACGCGACGTGCTTTTCCGGGCGGCAAGCGCACCTGCGCGTTGAGGCCGGCCGGCGCGTGCGAGGCAAACAGCGGTGGTCGGTAGTCAGGTAACCCGGGGTATGGTGCTGGTCATAGACGACGACGAGGGCGTGCGAGCCGTGGTGGCGACGGCGCTCGAAGATGAAGGGTGGCATGTCGAGACAGCGGCGAATGGCCGGCTGGCGCTGAGCCATCTGGCGGATGTGACGCCAGACGCCATCATCCTCGACCTGCGGATGCCAGTCATGGACGGCCTGACGTTTGCGGAGCACTACCGCAAGTTTCCAGAGCCCCGCGCCCCGCTGATCCTTGTCTCAGCGACGGTGACGGCGTCGGCGGTCTCCCAGACCGGCGCAGTAACGGGTTTGCGGAAGCCCATCGACCTGAACGATCTACTCGACACGGTCAAGCAGTACGCCGTGCCGGAACCTCACTGACCACTCCGCACCAGGTCGCTGCTGCGATGGCCATCGCCTGACACGCGGCGATGAGTTGCGCGGTTTCCACGTACTCATTGGGGCTGTGCGCCTGCGCGATGCGGCCCGGCCCGAAGATCACACCGGGGATGCCTTGCTCGGCGTACCACGCCAGTTCGGAGGCGGCCTGAAACGCCGCAATCTCGGTGGTGCCTCCCACTTCCGCTACGGCGCCGGTCAACGCCTGCACAAAGGGGTGATCAGGCGCGGTTTCGGCAGGCGGGAAGTAGATGTCCCGCAGTCGCCACGTGAATCGGGGCGGGTGCTCCCGTAGCCACGGGTCGAGGCGGCAGGCGTCGAGGACGTATTCCTCGATTTCGGTCTGAATCCCCGCCAGTGTCTCCCCCGGCAGAAACCAGATGTTGTATTCCAGCGAGCAGTAATCAGGCGCCGTGCCCGGGTTCGAGATCGTATGCAGCTGGCCATCAGCGCCGCCGCCGGGTCCGCCCGCGATGATGCCGGGCATGATGCTGTTGAAGCCGGGCGGCAGCAGCGGGTGGCTGCGCAGGTTGGCCCACTGCCGCTCCAGTTCCTGGAGCGCAGCCGCAATCTTGAATCCCTTTTCGATCGCGTTGATGCCGGCTTCAGCGCCAAGGCCCCCGGCGTGAATGCTGCGGTAGCGGTTACCGGCGTGGCTCTCGCGCCCGAAGACCTCGATGCGAAGGTGGACGAGGCCGCCCTCGGCAATCAATACGGCGAGATCGGTTGGCTCCGCGACCAGCGCCGCATCAACGGCGGGCACGCGCTCGAGCAGGCGGCGAAGGCTCTGGCCCACGACCTCTTCGTCAGCGTCGATGTGGAACCAGAGGTCACCCTTGAGCGAGATGTCCAGATCGCGCAGCACGCGCCCGGCCATCAACGTGCAGGCCACGCCGCCCTTCATGTCCGTCGATCCCCGGCCCCAGAGGCGCTCATTCGCCACTTCGCCCGCCCACGGGTCATGCGTCCATGCGGCGGGATCGCCAGCGGGCACGACATCGACATGGCCGTTGAACGCCAGCGAGCGGCCACCGCCGGCGCCCGGCAGGCGCGCCGCCACGACGGGGTAGCGTGGCGCTTGTTCCCAGCGCTCAACCTCGGCGCCAAGATGCTCAAGCCACGAGGCCACGACGTCCTGAGCCGCGGTCGCCTGTGCGTAGTACTCCGGGTTGGGCGTGGATTGGCTGTCGCTGCGGCACTGGACGAGCGCCGCCGTCAGCGCGAACAGGTCGTCCGCTGTCTCCACGACGCGGGCGCGAATCGCCGCCGCTAGCCCGGCATCCAACGCGGTCATGGTCACACCCCCGTGTGGTTCAGCGCAACGCGACGTTGCGCCCGTCAGCGTCAAAGAGGTGCGCCCGCGCCATGTCGAATTCCAGCAGGATCGTTTGCCCCCGTGCCACGGCCAGATGCGGCGCTGCGCGGGCTGTAAAGAGGAGCCCTGCCGTTTCGGCGCTGACGAACAAATCGGAGCCGACCGGCTCTACCAGCGACACGGTGGCCGGCAGGATGGCTGCGCCCGGACGGGCCTCTTCGGCGGTGTGCAGGACCCGGATGTTCTCCGGACGGATGCCCAGCGCCACCTCTGCCCCCGCATCGTGCGCCACGCCCGCCGCGAGCAAGGAGGAGACCGGCAACCGCAGGTCTCCGGCGCGGAAGACCATCGCGTCATTGTCTTGAGCGAGATGACCACTGTGCAGGTTGATGCGCGGGCTGCCGAGGAAGGCCGCCACGAACGTGTTGGCCGGGCCGTCGTAGACCTGCTGCGGTGGCCCCACCTGCTGCACCACGCCGCCGCGCATGACCACGATCCGGTCGCCCATGGTCATCGCCTCGATTTGGTCGTGGGTGACGTAGATGGTGGTACGTTGCAACCGGGCGTGCAGCCGCATCAGCTCTTCACGGGTTTGCACGCGCAACTGGGCGTCGAGGTTGGAGAGCGGCTCGTCCATCAGGAAGACGGCGGGCTCGCGGACGATGGCGCGGCCGAGGGCAACGCGTTGTCGCTGCCCACCGGAAAGCTGCTCCGGGCGGCGTTCCAGCAGCGTCTCCAACCCCAGCGCCTGCGCCGCCTGCGCAACCCGCGTGGCAACCTCGGCCTTCGGCACGCCGGTCATCTTCAGCGGGAAGGCGATGTTCTCGGCGACAGTCATGTGCGGGTAGAGGGCGTAGTTCTGGAACACCATCGCCACATTGCGGTCGCCCGGCTTGACGTAATTGACGACGCGGCCGTCGATGGCGATCTCGCCACCAGTCACTTCCTCCAGCCCGGCGATCATCTTCAGCAGCGTGCTCTTGCCGCAGCCAGAGGGGCCGAGCAGCACAAGGAATTCGCCGTCGGGGATTTCGAGGCTGACGGACTCGACCGCAGTCGTGCCGGCGTACTGCTTGCTGACCTGAATGAGCGAAACCTGACCCACCGGAACCCCTCGCGTCTATTCCTTGAGCGCGCCGGCAATCGACCCGGCGATGAAGTAGCGCTGCAGGAAGATAAAGACCAGCACCAGCGGCAGCATGGAGAGTACGGCGCCCGCCGAGAGCACGCCCCAGTCGACGGAGAAGAGGGCGCGGAGACTCTGCACGCCGACGGTGAGCGTGAACATCTCCTGTTTAGTGCCGATCACCAGCGGCCACAGGTAGCTGGTCCACTGGGTCATGAACAGGAAGATGCCGAGGACCACGATCCCGGGCCGGATCAGCGGCAGGATGACCCGGGTGAAGATCTGCCAATCCGAGCAACCATCCAACCGGGCGGCGTTCTCCAGATCGTTCGGCAGCGTCTCGATGAACTGGCGCATCATGAAGATGCCGATGGGATTGGCCAGCGCCGGCAGGATCAGTCCGATGTACGTGTTCGTCAGATGCAGATCACGCACGATGATGAACAGCGGGATCAGGGTGGCGGCGAAGGGGACCATCAGGGTCATCAGCACGACGAGGAAGAGCGGGTCCTTGCCGGGAAACTGCATCTTGGCGAAGGCGTAGCCGGCCATGGAGTCGATGACGACCTTGATCAACGTGACCGAGGTGGCCACGATCAGGGAGTTGATCGTCCAGCGGATGAAGGGGTAGTTCTCGATCAGGGCCGCGTAGTTCTTCAGCGTCGGCTCGGCGGGGATCCACTCCGGCGGATACTGGAACAGCGCCACCGAGTCCTTGAGCGAGGACGAGATGACGTAGAAGAAGGGGACCATCGAGACAACGACCGCCAGCGCCAGAATGGCGTAAATGGCGATCAGGTACAGCGGGCGCTGCCGCCGGGGCGCGGCAGGCGGCGGTGCGCTCAGTTCGGGAAAGTCGGTGGGGACGGCCACGGCGATGCTCCTAGGTCCGCTTCCGCAGCAGCCGGATTTCGATCAGGGTCAGCACGAGGATGAAGAGCAGCAGCACGAAGCTGAGCGCGGCGGCGAAGCCGGTTTTGTCGTTGAACTGGAACATCGCCTTGTAGATGTACCAGACCACGGTGGCGCTGGCGTTCGAGGGGCCGCCGTCGGTGAGGATGCTGACCGAATCGAAGAGTTGCAGGTTCCAGATGGTGGCCATCACCACGGCGAAGAAGAACGTGGGGCGCATCAGCGGCAACGTGATGTGCCGGAACTGCTGCCAGCCGTTCGCGCCGTCGATGGTGGCGGCCTGATAGAGCTCCGGGGGCAGAGCCAGCAAGGCGGCGAGGAAGAGCAGCGTCCAGAAGCCGACGCCGCGCCACACCTCCAGCATGGCGATGGTGGGCATCACCAGTTGCGGATTACCCAGCCAGTTCTGCGGCGGGATACCCACCCAGCCGAGCGCGATGTTCAGCACGCCGAAGTCGCGCTGCACCACGAAGAGCCAGATCAGCGCCGCCGTGACCATCGGGGTGAGGGTTGGCAGGTAGAAGAGCGAGCGGAAGGGGCCGCTGCCGCGCGGGATGCGCTGCAGGCAGAGGGCGAGGAACATGCCAATGATGAAGACCGCCGGGATGGCGAGCAGACAGTAGTAGAGCGTGTTGCCGATGGTGGTGCGCACGAGGGGATCGGTCCACGCGCGCTGCCAGTTCTTGAGCCCGACGAACTCGGCGGGCGTGATGATGCCGCCGTTGTGGAAGGTGAGATAGAACAGGAACCCGACGGGCAGCAACAGGAACGCGATGAAGAAGATGGCGTTCGGCGCGAGAAAGGCGTAGGCCACCAGCGCCCGCCGCCGCGATTGCTGGCGGCGCAAGCGGGCGTGCTCCTCCGGGGAGAGCCGCATCTGCGGCGGGGCGGGGGCGGCGTCCCCGGTGGGGGACGCCGCCAGCGGCTCAGGACTCAAGGAGCCCATTGACGATTTCGCCGGCCTTGACCATCGCATCCGCGCCGCTCTGCTCACCGCGATAGGCGCGCTCGACTTCCGGCCAGAGGTTGGTCAGCATCTCGTAGTAATTCTCGGTGACCTGAATGCCCTGCACCTTGGGCACGAACTCCTCCTGCACCTGCTGCAGCAACGCGCTGGTGTAGTCGGGGCTGGAGTCGACGCGGACGGTCGAGAGGCCGATCTGGGCCGCGTAGGGGTTGATGACCTCGGCGCTCGTCCACCACTTGACGAGTTCCCACGCGGCGTCCTTGTTCTGGCTCTTCTCCGAAATGGTGGCGTACCCGAAGTTGCCCATGGTGGTCTGCTTGCCGCCCTCTTCGGTGGCGGGCGCCTGCGCCACGCCGAGGCCAAAGGAGACCGGCTTGTCGACCTGCCAGACCACGGCCTGCGGGAACTCGTCCATCAGGATGCCGATGCGCCCGGCCTCGAACAGCGCCTTGTTGCCGTTCCAGTCGTAGGCGCCCGCTTCCGGGGCCACCTTGTGCACCAGCCGCATGTCGGCGAGGTACTGGGTGCCGGAGGCGGCCTTCGGGTCGAGGTTCTGGGCGGTGAGATCCACCGTCATGATGTCGGCGTCGTCATCGTGGATATACGGCAGCCAGTCCCAGTGCGCGTAATTCGGGAAGGAATCGCGACACTGGAAGCCCCAGACCTGATCGGTGGTCATGGCCTTGGCGGCCTCCACCATGCCCTCACGGGTGGTCGGGAACTCGGTGATGCCGGCGGCTTCCAGCAGATCCTCGTTGTAGAAGATGCCGAACGCCGCGCCCAGCGCGCCGACGCCGTACGTGCCGCCATCGAAGCTCGTGACATCCCAGGTGAAGGGGGCGATGCCAGCCTTGTCGGTGGCGAAGCTCTCGGCGTTGACGAAGTCGCTGATGTTGGCGACCTGCCCGGAGTTGACGAACTTCGCCAGCACGAGATCCACGAGGTAAACCACGTCGGCCGGCTCAGAGGCGTAGCCGGCGGTCAACTCGGCGTCCATCGTCTCCCACTTGAAGAAGGTGGGGTTCAGGGCGATATCCGGGTGGGCGGCCTCAAAGTCGGCCTTCATCTGCTCCCAGAACTTGGCGTCGTCCGGGTGATGGGGGCCCTTGATGATGGTGACCGTGGCCTCGGCCTGCCGCTGCCACCGGCTACGCGTGGGCTGCGGATTCGGCGCGGCGATGGCGCTGGCCACTTTGCCGGCGAATGCGGCGGAAACGCCGACAGCGGTGGCGCGGAGCATGAACTCACGCCGGTTGATGAACCCGTGGCGGAAATCAACGATTGCCTCGTCCCGCAGGCGCTTGCGATCCGCGAGACTGAGAACCCGCTTGCTCATGCCAGTTCCTCCTGCTGCAAAGCACCACGATCATGCGCCGGGGCTGGCGGGGAGCTGGCCACTCCGGGCCACGCATTGTCCGGCTTTGCACCTGACGTTGCGCCGTCTGCCACTTGCTGATCAGTCTCTCAGGAGTCTATGGTGAGCCTCACGGGCTGTCAATCGGTGGGCACGTCAGGCGCACCCAATGCGCTGGCGAGTTCGTGTTACGAACGGAGTTGACGCAAGCATGGGCACAAGCGCCGGCGGCGTGCGCGTGGGAATCGATACCGGTGGCACCTTCACCGACCTCGTCGCATTCGATGCGCAGAGCGGGGCGCTGCGCACCTCCAAGACGCCCTCCGTGCCCTCCGAGCCGGGCCGGGCGCTAACCGACGCCATCGCGGCGGCGGAGCTGGCGCCGGGCGCCATTGGTAGCCTCGTGCACGGCACCACGGTAGGCACCAACGCGCTGATCGAGCGCACCGGCGCGCGGGTGCTGCTGTTCGCGACGGCGGGGCACGAGGATATCCCGTACATCCAGCGCATCAACCGCAAGTCGCTGTACGACCTGCGCTGGCAGAAGCCGCGCCCGCTGCTGACCACGCGGCGCGACAGCCTTGGGGTCGGGGAGCGCATCTCTGCCGAAGGGGCCGTGGTGCGCGAGCTGGACGAGGAGGCGCTGCGCGAGGCCTGCCGGGCGGTGCGCGAATCCGGCGAGCCGGTGGAGGCCGTCGCGGTCTCGCTGCTTTTCGCCTACGTCAACCCGGCGCACGAGCAACGCGTGCGCGAGATCGTGGCGGAGGAGTTGCCGGGGCTGCCCGTCTCCGTTTCGCACGAGGTTGCGCCAATCTGGCGCGAGTACGAGCGCACCTCGACCACGCTGGCGGACGCCTACCTGAAGCCCCTGCTGGGCCGCTACGTGGGCAGCCTCGATGCGCGGCTGAGCGAAGCTGGCCTGCAGACGCCGTGGGCGATCATGAAGTCTAACGGCGGCGCAATGCGCGCCAACGCCGCCGCCGATTCGCCGATCCAGACTGCGCAGTCCGGTCCGGCGGGCGGGATGCTGGTGGCGCAGGCGCTGGGCGTGCAGGCAGGATTGCCAAACCTGCTGACCCTCGACATGGGTGGCACCAGCGCCGACGTAGGGATGATTTCCAACGGCGAGCTGCGGCACACCACAGAGTACGAAATCGAATGGGGGGTGCCGGCGGCGATCCCGCTGATCGACATCCGCTCCATCGGCGCAGGCGGCGGCAGCATCGCGTGGCTCGACGCCGGCGGCTTCCTGAGGGTTGGCCCGGAGAGCGCGCGGGCGCGGCCGGGGCCGGCGTGCTACGGACTGGGCGGCACGCGGCCCACGGTCACGGACGCCAACCTGCTGCTGGGGCGGCTTGATCCCGGGTACTTCCTCGGGGGGCGGATGGCGCTGCGGCGCGATCTGGCGGAGGCAGCGCTGGCCGGGCTGGCGGAGCAGGCGGGCATGAGCGTGCTCGATCTGGCCTCGGCGATTGTTGAAATCGCCAACGAGAACATGGCCAGCGCCATCAAGATGGTCTCGTTGGAGCGCGGCTACGATCCGCGCCGGTTCGCGCTGTTCGCGTTCGGCGGGGCCGGGCCGCTGCACGCCGCCGCCGTGGCGCGGGCGCTGCGCATTCCGCAGGTGCTCGTGCCGATGTTCCCCGGCAACGCCTCTGCGCTGGGGATGCTGCTGGCTGATCTGCGCGTGGATAAGGTGTGGACGAAGGCGTTCCGCTCCAGCCGCGTCGATGCGCCGCAGGTGGCGGAGCAGTTCGCGGCGATTCGCGCCGCCGCCGAGGCGGAGCTACGCAGCGAGGGGTTCAGCGGCGAGCCGCAGGTGGAGTACGCCATCGCCATGCGCTACGCCGGCCAGAACTACGAGCATCAGGTGCCGATACCGGCGGGGGAGATCGACGCGGCGGCGCTACAGGGCGCCTTCGCGGCCTTCGAGCGCATCCACGCCGAACGGTATGGCTACGCGATTGCGGGCGAGGAAATCGAGCTGGTGGCGTTCCATGTCACCGTTTCAGGCCAGCGCGAGCGACCGCAACTTGTCGCGCCGCTGGGCACGGAGGTCGATCCGGCGCCGCCCACGCGGGAGGTCTACTTCCGGGGTGTGGGGGCGGTTCCGGCGGCGGTCTACCGGCGGTACGATCTGCCGGCCGGGGCTGTGCTGGCGGGCCCCTGCCTGCTGGAGGAGCCGGGCTCGACGACGCTGGTGGAGCCGGGGATGCGGGTGACGGTGCTGGCGGATGGCCAATTGCTGATCGACACGGACGCGGCTGCCGCCGGGGAGGCGACCCGATGAGCGCAACAGACACTACGACGCTTGATCCGGTGACGCTGACCGTGATCGACAACGCCCTCACATCGACGTGCCGCGACATGGGCGTGACGATGATGAAGACGAGCTATTCACCGATCTTCAACGAGTCGCTCGACTTCTCCTGCGTCATCTTCGACCCCGAAGGGCAGATGCTGGCGCAGGCGGAGTTCTGCCCCTCGCAGATCGGCACCATCAAGTTCACCGTCGCGTGGACGCTGGACGAATTGGGGCGCGATGCCTTCGAGCCGGGCGACGTGGTGATCCACAACGACCCGTACCGTGGCTCCGGGCACGTGCCGGAGCATATGGTGCTGAAGGCGGTCTTCTTCGAGGGCGAGCTGTTCGGGTTCGTGGCGAACGTCGCGCACATGTCGGAGCCGGGGGCGAAGACGCCGGGCGGGCTCTCCGGGGACGCCACGGAGGTGTTTCAGGAGGGGCTGCTGCTGCCGCCGGTCAAGATCCGCAAGCGCGGCGTCGATGACAACGACATCTGGAAGATCATCCTCGCCAACCACCGCACGCCGAAAGTGACCTACGGCGATTTCCGGGCGATGATGGCCTCGCTCGACATGGCGGAGGAGCGGCTGCACGAGCTGCTGGCTACCTACGGCGCGGAGACGGTGCGAGGAGCCTGCCGCGAACTGGTCGCCATCTCCGAGCGGCGGATGAAGGCCGAAATCGGGGCGATTCCGAACGGGGTCTACACCTTCGAGGACGTGATCGAGGACGACGGCATCTCCGACACGGCCTACCCGATGCGCCTGACGCTGACAGTGACCGACGACGAGGTGATCGCCGATTTCACGGGGTCCGCGCCGCAGGCGGTGGGGCCGGTGAACGCGATCTACGCGGTGACGGCCTCGGCGGTCTACAACGCAGTGCTGCACCTGACCGACCCGACGATCCCACGCAACGAGGGGTGCTACAAGCCGATCACGGTGATCGCGCCGCCGGGCACGATCGTGAACTGCCGCTTCCCGGCCCCGGTGGCGGGCGGCAACACGGAGACCAGCCCGCGCATCACCGACATGGTGTTCGGGGCGCTGCAGCACGCCATCCCGGAGCGAATCGTGGCGGCCTGCGGCGGGACGTCGTCGCCGTTCCTGTTCGGTGGCACCGACCCGCGCTCCGGCGACATGTACGCGCACTTCCACTTCGAGGGTGTGGGCTGGGGCGGGCGCGAGGGCCTCGATGGCAACGACATGGTGGTGACGATCAACGGCAACTGCCGCAACACTCCGGTCGAGGTGTTCGAAACGCGCTACCCCTCGTTCCTGATCGAGTCGTACCGCCTGCTACCCGATTCCGGCGGACCCGGGGAGTTCCGCGGCGGCCTTGGCGGCGAGCGGGTGCTGACGGTGACGAACGAGGTCACGGTGAGCGCGCTGCTGAACCGAATGCTGGCCGACCCGTGGGGCGTGCTAGAGGGCGGCAACGGCCAGCGCGGCGGCATCTGGGTACGGCGCGGCGGCGGGGAGTGGCGCACCTTCGTTGAGGCGTTTGGCACGATGTCGCCGTCGAAGTTCTCCGGCATCCGGTTGCATCCGGGCGATCAGGTCAAGCTGGTGATGCCGGGCGGTGGCGGCTACGGCGATCCGATGCAGCGCGACCGGGCGCGAGTAGCGCGCGATATCCGCGAGGGCTTTGTGACGGCGCAGGAGGCGACGGCCGCGTATGGGTACCACGGTGAGTGAAGCGTCAGCGCCGGAAGGGCGATGGGTGACGCCCCAGGTGAACTACGTCGATCCGGAGCGGCGCTTCTGCGCGTACTGCGGGCGGCCGATTGCGCGGCAGTATTGGGCGGTGGCAGTGGGGGAGTCAGAACCCGAGGCGTTCTGTTCACCAGAGCACGCGGCGCGAGGGGCGGCGGCGAGCGAGCAGGCAGGGCTCACGTCCTGACGCAACGTGGCTGGGGCGCCAAGCGGTAGCGATGCCTCAGGGCGCCGTCGTGGCCCGGCGGCGGCGAGGCGAGGTCCTTCGACAAGCTCAGGACACACGCAGGATTTGGGTGGTCCTGTGACACACAAGACCCTCAGCGCCGCGCGCAACTCGTGTCATCCTGAGCGAAGTCGAAGGATCTCGTCGCTGGCGTTCCATTGACGTCGGACGAGGACTCTCGGCAGGTTCGAAAGGACAGGGGTTTCGTCCTCAGGACCTCAATGTCCCAAGCGTTGGACTATCTGATGTAGATGATGGTGAACGTGCCGACGCCCCGGGCGGGGCCGGGGCGTCGCGGGATGGGTGGTCCGGTTTTGCGGACCGGATTGCTGACCGGGAGGGAAGGGGAACCGGCCATCAATGACACTATGATGGCTTATGGTGACCAGAAGGCAAAGTGCCGTTCGGGCCGGGCAACGGGACCATTCGTACTAAGGTTCGGCGCGGGGCAGAACATGATTCAATGTCCAGCGTGGACGTGGCTGAATCGCAGCGAGCAGTCGGGGAAAAGGAGCGCGCGGTGAGTGTGTACGAACGGCTGGGTGTGCGGCAGGTGATCAACGCCGACGCGACCCTGACGAAGCTGGGCGGGTCGTTGATGGCGCCGGAGGTGTCGGAGGCGATGCGCGAGGCCGCCGGCAACTTCATCGATATGCACGAGCTGCAGCAGGCGGTGGGGCGGCGCATCGCGGAGCTGACCAACAACGAGGCGGCGTACGTCTCGGCGGGCGCGGCGGCGGGGTTGGTGCTGGCGACGCTGGCGGCGATGAACGGCGGCGATCTGCTCGAGATCGCGCGGCAGATCGAGGGCGGCGGCACGCTGAAGGATGAGGTCATCATCCAGCGCGCTCACCGCATCCCGTATGACCCGGCGATCTCACTGGCGGGAGCCAGCATCGTCGAAGTCGGGAACCGGCTACAGACCTTCCCGTGGGAACTGGAGGCGGCGATCACACCGCGCACCGCGATGGTCTTCTTCGTGGCGGGCGACCATCTGGCGTTCGGGGCGCTGCCGCTGGCCGAGGTGATCCGCATCGCCCATGCGCAGGGCGTGCCGGTGGTGGTGGACGCCGCTGCCCAGCTGCCGCCGACCGAGAACCTGTGGCGCTTCACCCGCGAGGAGGGCGCCGATCTGGTGATCTTCTCCGGGGGCAAGGACTTCCACGGCCCGCAGGCCAGCGGCCTGCTGGTGGGCACGGCGGCCATGATCGCGGCGGTGGCGGCGAACGGCTCGCCGTACCAGCGACTGGCGCGGCCGATGAAGGCGGGCAAGGAGGAGATGATTGGCCTGCTGGTCGCTATCGAGCGCTACATGGGCGTCGATTGGCGCGAGCGGGTTGAGGCATACGAGGCGACGGTGGCGAGCTGGCTGGAGACGCTGAACGCAGTGCCGGGCCTGACGGCGGAGCGCGTCTTCCCGAACGAGGCGGGGCAGCCAACACCCCGCTGCCGGGTGCGTTTCTCGCCGGAGATGGAGATCACCTCTGCGGAGGCGGTGCGCCAACTCTGGGAGGGCTCGCCGCGCATCGCGGTGGCTGCCGATGGCGCGCACGCGATCAGCTTCACGCCGGAGCTGTTGCGCGAGGGCGAGGAGACGATCCTGCTGGGACGCATTCTGGCGCTGGCGAACGCGCTGGTGGCGGCGGACTGAGGAGAGGGGAGTAACCCTCACACCCGGCCCCTTGTCATTCCGACAGTTTGCGAAATGCACGTTTTCAGGTGCAGATCACGGGAATTGGGGATGGGATGTGAAGCGTCGCGCCCGGCCCGCTGGGGGCTAAAGACCCCCAGCTACCACTGACGAAAGCCCTATAAATAGGGCTGCAATCGTGCCATGTTCCTGAGATACTGCGTGGAAATGCCGAAATGTCCACGCAGTATCTTAGGCCCATTTATGGGCCTTTCGTTGGGGTAGCTGGGGGTCTTTAGCCCCCAGCGGCAGGGTCGCGGCGCCCTGTTTTCCACCGCGCAGGTCCCCGAGGCGTGCAGAACCCAAACTGTCGGGATCACCGCCCCCAACCCCCTCTCCCTGCGTCCATGCGCGGGAGAGGGGAGCCGGTGGATGGCGCTACCGCTCCGGGTCGAAGCGGCCGAGGATGAGGCAGGCGTTCTGGCCGCCAAGGCCGAACGAGTGCTTGGCGACGACATCGATCTCGTGAGGGCGCGGTTCGCCGTGCACGATGTCGAGGCCGATGGCCTCGTCGGGCGTGGTGTAGTTGAGCGTGGGCGGGATGACCTGATCGGCGATGGCGCGCACGGCGGCGATCGTTTCCAGCGCACCTGAGGCGCCCATGCAGTGCCCCAGCGCACCCTTGACCGAGGTAACCGGGATGGAGGGGGCGCGGTCGCCGTAGACGAGGTGGATCGCGACGGACTCGGCGAGG
>JASGGF010000072.1:0-15854 GCA_047605145.1 Thermomicrobiales bacterium
TGCCGAGAGAGATGTCGGGCGCACGCAGGCCCAAGTCGCGAAAAAAGACGTCGCTCAGGAGCTCGTCCCAGTTTTGCCCGGTGTGCACCAGCACGTGTTCGCAGGCGGCGTCCAGCGCGGGCACGATCCGGCTCAGCCGGATGATCTCCGGGCGGGTGCCGAGAATGGTGACAACTTTCATCGCGTGGCCCCGGCAGTCTTGCCGAGCAGCCTGGCCTGTTCCAGGGTGACCCGCACCTCCGGGAGGCCGGGGAAGGCGTTGGCCGAACTGTACTCCCGCGGTAGTGGCTCTCCGCCGGTGTTGCTCTCCAACTCCGGCAGCATCGGGCGGATCGCCAGGGAGTCGCCGCGCTTCACCGAGCGGGTCGCTACCTCTTCAGAAACCAGCGCAGACGGCACTCGGCCGTAGATCACCTGGTCAGTTTTGGCGGCGCCGTAGGCGAGGGCCAGGCGCATGTCGTGCTGCTTGGCCCCATCGCGCGAAAAGACGACGATTGGCTCGGGCCGGCCGAGTTCACCGCGCAGCAGGCGTCGCACGAGGGCGCCGCCGAGCGATCCACTGCCGGCAGTGACCAGCGCCCGCGCGTCGTCGAGCAGCGTCATCGATGTTCTCCTCTGATCTGATCGTAGGGCACGGCGTCCGCGGCGATCGCGTCCAACATCGCGGCCCAGGTTGGTTTCGGCATCGCAGTTGCCTGGCGGAGGCGGGCGTCGTCGAGCGTGCGGTCGATCGCTGGTCCGTCCACCGGGTCGATGCCGACATCGACGCCCAGGGAGGGGAACCAGTCAAGCAGGCCCTGGCGCCCCGCCTGTTCCCGGCCGATTATCGAGGCTCGCAACGTCGGCATGCCTGGGCAATCGACTTCCCCCAGCAGGTTCGAGCGGCCATACACGTCAGGCGGGTCGGGTACGTCGGCTTCGCAGTACGCGCCGCGCTGACCGGGGAAGACGCAGTCGGTGGACACCTGGATGAGCCGCGCCCCGGCTGCCTGGCAGCGGGCTGCGAGACGGTGCGGCAGTGGGTCATTGAGGGCTATAGCCGCAAGCGGGTCCTGGCTGCCCGGGCGCTGCTTGACCAGGCCGGCGGCGTTGACCACCACATCGGGCCAGGCCCATCGGAAGGCTTCGTCAAGCGCAGCGTCGTCGGTCAGGTCAAGATGATCGAAGGTGCGGGCCGCGTCGAACAGTTCGCCGCCGGGCATTGCGGCGAGCTGGGAGTGCAGGACCGCGTAGGCATCGAAGCGATCACGAGCGTGGAGCCAGACGCGGTGACCCAGTATGCCTCCCGCGCCGAAGATCAGGACGCGCATCGTCGTCTGCCCTCCACCTCTTCCGCCCCGTTCCGCAGCGAGCGCGCGAGGTCGTAGATTCCCACAGCTCGTTCGCGCACGATGGGGTAGGCGAGCCGTTCCCGGGCGACCTCCGCGTTGATCGCAGCCGCCCGGTCAACCAGGAGGTCGTCGGTCAGTGCTTTCCGGATCGCCACGGCGACCGCGGCGGGGTCTTCGGCCGGCGTCAGGATGCCGTTGACGCCGGACGTGATCCACTCGTCGCAGCAACCGGTGTTGGACTGGACCGGGAACGAGCCCATCAGCATCGCTTCCAGCAGCGAGGTGCTAATCGCATCGGAGATGCTCAGGCCGATGCTGATGCGCGCTCGCCCGTGGAGCGCAAGGATGTCCTCGTAGGTCGCTTCTGCGTACAGCGTAGACTGCCGCCGGACTGCGATGCCGGTCTCCTTTGACAGGATTTGCGCCCGCGCGAGCATGTCGTCGTCGCACCGGTAGAGTTCCAGGGTGTACGCCGGTAACAGGTCGGCGCAGCGGCGCAGCGCTTCCAGCGCGACTCCGGCGCGGCCGGCCCACCCTTCGTAGGCCTTGAGCGCAATCGTTTTCCGCCGCGACACGCGGCCGGGTTGACGGAACACTGACACCGCGTCGAGGTCCCAGCCGCCGCCCATCGGGACCAGCTCCGCATCGGCGCCGGCGAAGCCATGTGTGTGGCCGTGGGCGAGGTCGCGGGCGCACTCGCAGTGGTGGATGTCCGCGCGCTCGAGCAGCGCCCGGATCTGCGGCCGGTGCTCGCTGAGCCGGCCGAACAGGTGGATGTCGGAGCCGTAATTCGAGGCAATCCAGGCCGGTTTCGGCTCCATTGTCAGTCGATCCCAGGCATCGACGGCCAGGTACCCAGCGTGCTGGAACTCCATGGTGTGGAGCACATCCGGCCGTAACTTCTGGATCAGTCCAGCCAGGACGGCGGCCCGCGACGGCGGCCGGCCCGCCGCCGTCAGCGTACGATCGCGCAGCGTGAGCGGATTCCGGACCAGCAGATCCCGGCCCGGATCGGACCGGGTCACCGGCGCCCAGTCCCAGACGGTGACGCCAGCCAGGTTCGGGTGCGGCGTGGCAGCACGTTCCGGAAACAGGTGGAGATCCCAACCCAGGCCCGCGAATTGCGCGATCCAACGGGCCAGGTGGATCGAGTCGGCCATGCCGACCAGCAGGATGCGCGGCCCCCGGCCCGGCGCCAAATCAGGCGAGGTCACGCGCGCAACCCATCTTGGTGAAACGCGCTGTGAGCAGTGGATACCCTGAGATCATCAGTTAGCTCTCCGACAATCGCTGATAGAGCGTGACGATCTTCGGGTTGACCTGGGCCGCCTGCAGTCGCGGCAAGGCTTCCCGGTCGTTCTCGGCGACCGCTGCATCGACGAACGCAGGGTCATTCACGACCCGCCGGATGGCCGCAGCAAGTGGCTCCGGATCGTCCGCCGGCGTCAACAGGCCGCTGCGGCCACAGGTAATCCACTCATTGAGACAGCTGGAGTTCGACTGGATGGGGAATGCGCCGACGAGCATTGCTTCCAGGGCGGTGGTCGCGATGGCATCAGACGCGCTCATGCCGACGATAGCCCGGCACGTTCCGAGACGTTCGAGCAGCTGAGTGTACGGCAGACGAGGCCAAACCGCGACGCGCAGCCCGGTGTCTGCGGCCAGCAGATTGGCGGCAAGTGCGACATCGGGATGCGCGGCAAACAGCGCGACATCCATCCCGGCGGCCAATAACGCATCCGAGGCGCGGCGCACACCTTCGATCGCGACGAGCCCCCGGCCGATGGCGCCGGCGTACCCCTTGACGGCAATCGTGGTCCGCGTCGAAGTGGGCCCGGGTTGGCGCAACGTCCTGATCATGTCGACATCCCAACCACCACCGATTGGCTGAACCTCAATGAGGTCCCGGGTGAAGCCGAGCCGCCGGGCTACCGGCACATCGCGGTGGCATTCGAGGAACAGCGCGTCCGCCGATCTCAGCACTGCCTTGATCCAGCGGCGGTGGAGCGGAAATTGCACCGCGAACTGGAGGTCGAGGCCAAGCGAAATCGGCAGCCAGCGGGGAAACGGACGGTGACAGCGCGCACGCGCCGCCAGCGTCACGAAGCCGGCCTGTTCGAGTCCGGTCGAAACAACGATGTCCGGGCGCCATTCATCGATCGTGTACGCCAGCCACGCCGACACGCCATCTTTGTAGACGCCCAGCGACGCAATGGCGTCCCGCAACCCGCTGTCGATCGCGCCGTTCGTGTACCGATGCCAGTCCGCCCTGTCGTTGCCGCTGCCCGGAAACCAGGCCCCTGCCTGCAGCGACCGTGGCGCGAGGCGCACCGTTGCAAGCTGGGTCCGCGTAGATGCCTGCCGTATCACCCCGCGCGCCCTGTCGATCGCGCCGAAGGGACCGCCTCGCGGTACCACGGGTGCGTAGGGGTGCGGGAACACCGTTACGCGCCCGTCGAGGTCGGCATCCGGATGCTTCGGCAGCACGGAAGCGAACCCTACCTCGATGCCAGCTTCAACGAGGAGATTGGCGTGCCTGATCGCGTGCGGGGATTGGGGCAGCCCTGCGATGAGCACCCTCATCGCGCGGCTCGCCCCAGCACTTCGGCCAGTTGGCTACGAGCCACCCCGGCGTCGAACTCCGCCCGTGCCATCCGCAGCCCGGCCTCACCAAGCCGATTTCGCAGATCGGCATCTCGCGCCAGCAGCCGAAGCGCTCCGGCCAGCGCCGCCGGGGAGGGCGTATCGACCACTAGCCCGCACGAATGGGTGGCTGCGTACCAGGCCGGGAACGAGCCTTTCGGGGCGTGGATCAGCGTTGGCCGCCCGCTGGCGAGGTAATCAGCCAGTTTGGTAGTCGATGAGCCGCGAATGATGTCCCGGTAGGCTCCGCTGAAAGCCAGCGGCAGCACCAGCACATCCGCCTCCCGCTGTACGCGGTAGATGTCCGGCATGGGAACGAACGGATGGACGGTGATCGGTCCAGTAACGCCGAACGAGGCGATCTCCCCCCGGGATTGGTGGGCGTAGACGTGGATCCGTGCCTTTGAGAGCCCGCGCTCGTTCAACGCGGCCACCAGCCGGGCCAGCGCTTCGGCCTGCGCGTGGTAGACCTGCCCGGTGTACACGAGGCGCAGTTCCTTCGGGAAACGGGGCCACGGCGCCGGGATGCGGTCGGCGAGCGCGGCGTCGTCGATGGGGTTGCGAATGACCGTTGCCCGCACGCCGGTGTGTCGCTGGATGATGTCCGCCAGCAACTCATTCGGAACGATCACCGCCGCGGCAGAACGCACGACCGACGGCTCCAGCAACCGGCCAATGGTCCTGCTGGAACGCCCGATACTCTGCATCTGCCAATGGTCGAACATCTGGACGACGACCGGGAGGCCGCTCATCTTGCCTGCGAGGATGGCGGCCGGCAGGCTGGGCAGCATGCCGGTGCCGGCGAGGATGACCTGGCACCGTTCGGCGGTCGCCACGTTGGCGATAATCTTCGCCCGGTGGACGACCTCCGCCGTGGCATGGCGAGCCGCCCGTACCATTTCGAGCGGCGTTCGCGCTGAGACGTTGTCGCGCCAGGTTGCCGGAACTTCCATCGTTCTTCCCGGGAGGGGACCCGCTTCATTGACCGGCGGCGACGTCTTGCCCAGAGAAAACACCAGCAGGCGATAATCGTCGGGGTGGATCGGCCGAAAGAGCCGATCCAGCACGATGGACTGCCCCGTGTCGTGCGGCGGCGCGACCGGCGTCACCACGAGCGTGCGAGCCGGCAGCCTGGCCCACGATCCGTCGCGGCAGGATCCGGGTCCGTCATATCCGGAGGCACGCTCGCATGCTGAAGCGTGCGTCACCAGGACGGCCTCATGGCGCCAACGCGTCGTTCGATGGAGCCGAAAAACCCGCGCCTTTCGGCAAGCAGCACTCGCTCATACGCGTCAACGATCTTCGGGTTCAGCACGGTGGCGTCGAATCTGGGGACGACGTGCCGGTCATTCCAGGCCACGCCGGCATCGACGAGGCGGTCGTCGACAAGCGCCCGGCGAATGGCCCTGGCGACCATGATCGGATCTTCCGGCGGCGCCAGGAGGCCGGATCGCCCAGAGTCGATGAGCTCCTCCAGCGCCCCGGTATCCGAATACACCGGGAACGCGCCCATCATCATGGACTCGATCGCCATCGTCGGCCACGCGTCGGTAATGCTGAGGCCGACAAACACCCGGGCGCGGCCCAGGGCGCCGAGCACGTCCTGGTACGAGACGTGCGGATGTACCACCACCTCGACGCCGAGCGATTGCCCAATCTTGCGAGCCTGATTCGGGACATCGCCGCCAGGGGCCAGGATGACCAGGCGTCGCCCCTGCATGGCGTCTCCAAGCGTCTCGATGGCCCGAAGCGCAACACTCGCCCGGCCGACAAGCCCGTCGTACCCCTTGATGACCAGGTCGCGCCGGGCCGAGGTTGCGCCGGGCTGACGCAGCTGGGTAATGGCCGCGAGGTCCCACCCGCCTCCGGGCGTCTCCAGCGCCATCAGGCGGCCATTGAACCCGTGGGCGCGAGACAGCGCCACATCCCGCTGACAAATCGCGAACAGGTAGTCTGCGCCGGAAAGCACGTCCCGGATCAGGGGCGCGTGACCGGGAACGGTCGCCCAGTAGTGAACGTCCGCACCCCAGTTGCCGACGATCCAACATGGGAAACGGCGCGTTGTCTGCTGGCGCGCCTGCAGAACCGGGTATCCCCCGTATTGCAAGGTCAACGAGTGGATCAGGTCCGGCTGCAAATCATCGATCAATCGCGCGAGCCAGGGGATGTCACGGACCGGGTCGAGCCTGAACTCTCGTAGGATTGGATCGGCGCTGTCGCACGAGACGACGGTCGGCGGATGCTGCCGCCTGGAGGCCCGGCCAAACCGGTGGCGAAGGGTGTCCGGGCGTGGGGGTTGCCCTTCGACCCCGGCCATGGCTCCCAACCGACGCGCGGCGACCTCAACACGAACCTGAATCCGCGAAAGGCGTTGGGATTGCCGGGCCGGTCGCTCATCGCTATCTGGCTGGTGGATCGCTATTGCTGGATGGAACCCCGGCGCTGGAACCGACGACGAGGCCGACGTCAAGTGAACGTCGAAACCCTCCTTCGCCAGGATGTTCGCGTGGCGCACGACGTGCTGGCTGAAGATCGGTCCCACCAGCAGAATGCGCGCCGGCCGCACTCGGGCAAGCCGGCGGAAGGGCGTTACCGCTCCGCTTCCTGCTTTGCCGTGGGCTGCACCAACCACGAGCGGACTCCTGTAAACCGCCGGTTGCCTGGTTCAGGCGGGAGGACGGATTCAAAGAATGACCGATTTACGTTGAGTCGATGGACAGACGGAAGCGCATGGTAGCATCAGAGCCAACGTTTTGTGAGAACTCTCTGAAACTGACGAACGCCAGTCGTTCAGGAGCGATGACCGTGACCGGCTGGTATGGACAGCGCGTACTCGTCACTGGCGCCGGTGGGTTCATCGGGAGTCATCTTACCGAGGCGCTGGTTCACGCGGGTGCTGACGTGCGCGGGCTATTTCACTACGGAGCGCGTGGCGACCGTGGGAATCTTGAGTCCGCCGGCCCCGCCGTGCGTGACGCGGTCGAACCTGTATTCGGCGATCTGGCCGATGTCGAACTACTGGCCAAGGCGATGGAGGGGATCGAGGTGGTCTTCCACCTCGCCGCGCTAGTTGGCATTCCGTACTCGTACAAGGCCCCCCGGGACGTGGTCGAAACGAACGTCGGCGGCACCCTCAACGTGCTAATGGCCGCCCGCGCGGCTGAGGTGGAGCGGCTGGTGCACACCTCGACGAGCGAGGTTTACGGCTCCGCCCAGACAGTACCGATGTCGGAATCGCATCCGCTGCAGGCCCAGTCGCCCTATGCCGCCACCAAGATCGGCGCGGACCAACTCGCCCTTTCATTCCACCGGTCGTTCGGGTTGCCAGTATCGGTGGTGCGCCCATTCAACACCTACGGCCCACGGCAATCGACCCGGGCCATCATTCCGACGGTTATCGCGCAGGCCCTTACCGGCGACCGGCTGCGCCTCGGCTCAGTGACCCCGACGCGGGATTTCAACTACGTGACCGACACGGCGGCCGGCTTCATGGCCGTGGCCGCCGCCGGCGAAGCGGTGGGTTGCGTCTTCAATCTCGGCAGCGGCCGGGAAGCGTCGATTGGAGAGGTGGTGGCCATTGTTGGCAGCCAGCTCGGGCGCCACCTGACGGTCGAGACTGACGAGGCGCGCGTGCGGCCGGGCGCCAGCGAGGTGGACCGCCTGTTGGCCGACGCTACGCTCGTGCGCGAGACGTGCGGCTGGGCGCCGCAGGTGCCGCTCGAAGTCGGTATCGCCCGCACTATTGACTGGATGCGCGGTCGCGTGGCCGCTGACGACGCGGGGCGGTACGCGGTCTGATGCACGCCCTCGTCCTCGCCGGTGGTCAGGGACGTCGGCTGCAGCCGTTCACCACCGTCTTCCCGAAGCCGCTGGCGCCGGTCGGCGACATGCCGATCATCGAGATCGTGCTGCGCCAGCTCGCCGCGCACGGCTTCCGGGAGGCAACGATCTCCATCGGCTACCTCGGCCACCTCGTGCAGGCCTACTTCGCGACGTTGGGACCGATTCCCGGCCTCGCTATTGGCTACCTGCCGGAAAAGGAGCCGCTCGGCACCGTGGGTCCGGCCGCGTACTTGCCAGCAGACCACGACGGGTTGCTGACGATTAACGGCGACGTGCTCTGCGATGTCGACTTCGCGGCGTTCGCGGACGCGTTTCGCCGCGAACGACCCGCGCTGGCGGTGGCGGTCCATCCCCGGCCACAGCAGATCGACTTCGGCGTGGTGGACGTCGATTCACGGGGTGACATTCAGAGCTGGGTGGAGAAGCCGCACACGGAACACCTGTGCTCGATGGGGATCAACATCCTCTCGCCCGAAGCGGTCGCGGCCATCGTGCCCGGGGAGCGGCTGGACGTGCCGGACCTAGTGCGGCGGCTTGTCGAGCGGAACCAGCGCGTAATGGCCTGGCGGTGCAACGGATACTGGCTCGACATCGGCCGCCGGGACGACTACGAGCGCGCCCAGGCGGAGTTCGACACGGTGCGAGATCGCATCCTACCGCCTGCGGGCTCGGCTAAAAGGTTCGTTGATCCGAGCATAGGTGAAGGCTCGCGGTTCAGCGGTTCGCCACCGCGTCGATAGGCCGAAAAACTCGCAGCGGCGCCAGCGCCTTCACGACAGGCGCCGCGCTACCCGCTGCCCGCTGCCTCGGCGCGGATAATCTGAGACTGCTGGTTTCACAGCGATCCCAGGTCAGGCGCTGGTCTTCCTGGCAATGGAGCGGTGCAGTCGCGCGAGATCCTTTGCAAACGCGGGTAAATCAAACTCCTCGCAATGAAAAGAGAAGATCATCGTGATGGGATCAAAGTGTCTGGCCGCCTGGCAAGGCATGGCGCCGTGATCGGCATCAGCGGGGCTGATCAGCATGTCCGGAACCGACGGCGCGGTCATGCCCCAGAGTTCAACACGGGAGTCATGGTGCTGGAGGTAATCGCGGAGCCGCTCGTCCATGAGACGTGACGACTTCTTGATGCCCAACGCCTTCCTGAGGTTCCTGCCTCGTTCCTGCCGCATGGGGACGAGATGTTCAGCCAGCTCCGGGCCAACGCGCTCGCGATCCTCGTCCAGAACCTGGTCAGAGGGCCACAGCATGGTGGAAATGATCGCTGCGTGGGTCAGGAAGGCATGGGCGTAAAAGAAGATGCGTTGCTGTTGCAACGGGCCGCGGAAGCCATGCGCATCGCGATCGTTGAGAGCCATCACCAGTGATGCGTAGGCAAACTCTGCCCAGGAGCACTGCATGTCCAGCTCATGGAGGAAGCTGCCCAGCAGTCGGTCAGCGGGGCTCTCACCGTGGGCCAACTTCGCAGGAGGCGCGAGGTTATCCGGCGCGATGCAATTCCCAGGACGGCTATCTCCATTGATCATGATCTCGTCCTCCACGGCGACTTGCAATTGCGGAAACCGGAACTCGTCCTCATACGGCGAATTGCTGCCGTGCCGGGGAATGGCGTGCATTGGGGGCTCCTCCCGGAGGACGTTGGCAATCCGGTCCCGCATCGCCGCGAGTACGGGTTCGTTATAGGTCTGCGCGAACGCCTTGCTGACGCGCTTGCCGCCGTGCTTTCGCGCCAATGCCGCCGTTCCTGACTTCTTCAACTCCTGTTGCCGTCGCGAACCGTAACTGCGGCCCTCAACGTGGTACACGTATGCGTGGTCCGCAACGGCCAGGGCGAATCCGGCGCGGGAAGCCCTGAGACAGTAGTCTTGCTCCTCCCCGTAGGCGTCGGGAAAGGCGTCCTCATCCAGAAACCCTATCGCGTCGATGACTGCCCGCGAGATCCCAAAACAGAAGCCATTGAGGACGCCGACCCGCGGGAACGCGCGTGGCGCCACCATGGCAACGCGCGCTGCCACGTCGTCTGGTGTCCACCGGGCCGAGAGCGGATTTCGAGACCAGCTTTCGTCACGATTGAACCGCTCCGGCGCCGATTGAAACGTTGCGGCATTCGAGAGCGGGCCGACAATTCCGATTCGTGGGTCGCTGGATGCGCACTCCAGCATTCGTTCCAACCACTCAGAGGTGACAATAGTGTCACTATTGAGCAACACGACAAACCCAGCGCGCGACTCCCGCAATCCTTGATTCGCCGCATGCGTGTAACCTCTGCGCTCGTCATTGCGGAGGAGGATTGTGGCCGGTCTGACCGCAACAAAACGTTCCAGCGTTGTGCGGCACTCCGCTCCGCTGGCGTCATCAACGAGGATCACGCGGTGGGCGGGGGCGGTGTGGATCATCACGGATGCCAGGCACCGCCGCAGATCGTCAAGCGCGTCATGCACGCAGATGACGATGTCCGCGTTGCGCCCGGCAGGCTGTGGGGCGCCCTGCTCGTTTGACCTACGGGCTGAACCGCCGCGTTCCGCTTTCACGATCGATTCCATGATGGCATTCCATGCCACGCCGTGTCAGATGTGGCGAGTGGATCCCGGCTATGGTTCACGGCGGCTTCACCAGGTTTCTCAAGGGGACGCGTGGTCCGATCTATCAGCGCCCTACCAGCATGGCCAGGGCCAATCCGGCGCGATCCAGTCCGTCGAAATCGAGTGACGCCGAAGGCGGAACACCGCCTGCAAGCTCTGCCTTGATTGCGCCGGCGAGGTGTTGTGGGGTCAAGTCCTCGCGCGGCACGACGGTGACGAGTCCGAGACGCGCAAAGCGTTTGGCACGCAGGAGCTGTTCGCGAGACCCCGCCTGACGTGGGGTCACAATCGGCCGTTTTTTCGCGCCAACTGCCTCCAGAACGCTGTTGTACCCACCCATGCTGAGCACGACATCAGCTGCGGCCACATGGCTCTCCAGATCGTTGCGGAACCGGACGCAGGTCACTGTCTGAAGCGATCGGGCGAGCGCTCTCAACCGGGCGACATCCGCCGCTGGCATCTGTGGTCCAAGGGTGACGGACGCGACCATGTCCGGGAGTAGCCCCCGTCGCATTGCCTGCAAGAATGCCTCGATCAAGGGAGCTCCATCGGCGCCACTGCCGGCGGAGACGACAGCGAGGGGGAGGTTGCCCGCCCTGAGGCTGCGGCGAACCTCATGAGCTGGCGTCTTGGGCTCTGGACGTTGGAGATAGCCGGTGAAGATCATCTTCGCCTCGATCTCAGGAGCCAGTGCATATTCCACGACAGGATCGAAGACATCACGGCAACCGTAAACCAAGATCAGGTCGTACACATGCTCCAGAAGGTCATACGCGTTGTCCATTTCCCATTCTGCGCGGGTTTCCTCTTGTCCGTAGGTGATATCGCGCATGCCGAGCACGAGTAGTGGTCGCGAGATTGCCGCGCGATACCGGTTGAGAACCGGGAGCAACTCGCCGGCAAGCCCGGCCGGATTGTGATCGACAACCACCATTTCGGGAGCGAACGTTGACAGCGTGGTCGATATCAGGGCTTTACGCATCGCGAAGAGATCTGCGGCGTCGTCGCCCTCGTCCTCGAAGAGTTCCTGCTTGTCGATGCCCGGAATTCGTACGTAGTCGAGGGACTCTGGCAGTTGAAAGTCCCCGGTGGAGGATGAGGCAGTCAGGAGGAGGCCGGACGCATCTGGAACCCGCCGGGCAAATGCCTCGGCAACGGCCACTGTGATCCTGAGATGACCAAGTCCGAACCCATCGTGGCTGTAAAAGAGGACTCGCGGCCGGGTCTTCGCTGATCTCACGGGACGCGTCATCAAGCGGCCAGTCCTTGCCGTTGTCCGAAGGGTTACGCCTGTCTCAGGTCAGGGCCGCGCGATGCAAGCCATCTTGTTGCGGCCCGCGAGAACTACGCGTGAACGGTGAGGCATTCCGCTTCCAAACACAATCTCGGATGGGCCCAGGCCCATCCGAGATACACGCGGTGATTCACGCGTTGCGCAACTGCGAAGCGCAGGATGTCGACTGGCTACGTGCCGCTGCGGCAGACGCCATCGCTGCAGAATTGGCCCGTTGCGCAGGCGTTGTGGCACCTGCCGCAGTGCTTCCTGTTGGTCTTCAGGTTGAAGCACTTCTTTTTCCTACCACAATGCCGCTTGCGACCGTGGCACTTGTGCTTGTTGTTGTTCTTCCCTTTGTTGTTGTTTTTGCCTTTTCCATCAGCACTGGCGCCCGCGCCAGAGCCTTTGTGGCTGTTGCCGCGACTCTTCTTGCCGCCTCCCCGGGCTTTTTTGCCATCGCCGCGACCTTTGTTCTTCGCGGCATCCACCGAATCAGCAGCAAGGGCGCCAATACCCGCTGAAGCCAAAGCCCCAGAGGAGAGGCCCATAACGGCCTCGCGGCGGGTCAGCGCATTGGAGATCTTCATGACGATTTCGTCGAACTGATCCTGATCCAAGAGCGCCCCCCTCGTTGTCCGGACGAAACATCGTCCCCGTTTCATCGCTCACCAACGCGATTTCGTGCAAAATTTAGAATGTCATGTCAAGTGGCACCTGTCAATGGGGTTCGCACACTTTCATAATCGCAAATTGGACTTATCAGACTGCAGGCTACAGAGGGAGGTTTCCGCGACTTCCGATTCCACCCTCGGCCAGGTGGCGCGGGCCACGGCGGAACCTGGCCGGCTTGCAATAACGTGTGGCTGGTCGAACGTGTGGCTGGTTGCTGGACACCTGGAGAAAACAGAACGGTCGTGGAGTGATCTCCACGACCAGACCTGTTGCCATTCTTTGTTTCGGTGTCGGAACCGAGTACGTACTGGCGGAAGCGACGGGATTCGAACCCGCGGTCTCAGCCTTGACAGGGCTGCATGTTAGGCCACTACACCACGCCTCCAGCAGCGCGAAGAATACTCACGATGCGGGGTGGCGTCAAGCGCCGGGAGGCGGTCAGAGGCGCACTTCGCGCCACACCGCGCGGCAGGGGTTGCCGGCGCAGGCCCAGAGGGCGCGGGCGGTGACATCGATGACGACGCTGCCGATTGTCCCGTAGTCCAGCTCGCTGTCAGGCGCGTGATGCTTACAGATGGAGCGCGGATAGTTGGCGTGGTCCGCCATGATCGCGCGCAGGCCGGCCGGGGTGATGGCGCCCCATTCGCGCTCCACAAGGGTTTCCAGCCGGATCTGGCGCAGGCGGGAATTCAGCAGATCGTCCTGCTCGTCGAGACCGGCCATCTCGGGCAGGGTGAAGTGGTTGGCGTGCGCCAGAAAGCCATTGCGGCCTGGCCGCATCGCCCAGCGAGAGCCGGAGACTTCCACGTCGTAGAGGTCTCCGTCGGCGGTGGCGAAGAGGTGGTTGTTCCCAAAGGCGCGGCGGCGGTCGGTGACGGCCCGGATCGCCCTCTCGATGGTGGGCTGGACGATGGCGCGCCGGTACAGGAGCAGCTTCGGGATGCCGGGGCGGGCGTCCCGGGCGTAGAGGGCGTTGCCAACCGAGCCGAGCCCGGCGCGGTTGACGCCCTGGTGCAGAAGCAGGCCGGCGTAGGTGAAGGCGGCGAAGGCGGGCGCATGGTCTGGCGCGACTTTGACAACGTAGGCGAGGTCGCCCCAACCGGCGGTGGCGTCCTCGTTGTGGGCGAGCAGCACGTGGTTATCCGCCGTGCCGCTGCCGGAGACCGCCACGACGCTGCACTCCATGCGGCCGAGCGACTGGGTCAGCTCGGCGCCGGCGTTGAGCACGAAAAGCGTCTCGAATGGCACGCCGCTGCCAGCCGCCATGCCGCGTAGCTCGGCGATGATGTCCGGGGCAACGTCCTCGGTGGCCCGCAGGTAGGGGCCGATGTTTGGCGCGACGTCGGCAAGGTCTACTCCGCCCAGTTCGGCGCGAGCAGAGGCTGCGGCCGCCTGAATCTGCTCGCGGGCTCCCGCGCCAATGTCGTGGCCGATGTCGCTCCAGGAGCCGCCGGTTTCGATCAGCGGGATCATGCGGTTAGCGCCGGCGACCGCGCGGGTCGAAGGCATCGCGCAGGCCGTCTCCGACGAAGTTGATCGCCAGCACGGCGATGGTCAGGGTGAGGCCGGGCACGATGGCAAGCAGCGGCACGGTGACGAAGTAGGGACGAGCCGCGTTCAGCATGTTGCCCCAGGTGGGCGTTTCCGGCGGCACCCCGAAGCCAAGGAACGAGAGCGTAGCTTCGGAGAGCATCGAGTAGGCCACGTTCAGCGTGGTGGCCACGATGATGGCGGCGGCGACATTGGGCAGCAGGTGGCGGCGGATGATTGTGCCGTCCGGCACGCCAATGGCTCGCGCCGCTTCCACGAAATCGCGCTGCTTGAGCGACATGAACTCGCCGCGAATGACGCGGGCCAGCCACATCCAAGAGAACACGCCGAGAAAGACGACCACGCTGAGCACCGAACTGCCGTACATGGCGAACAGGATCAGCAGCAGGAAGATGGCTGGGAAAGCCAGCATGAGATCAACGAACCGCATCAGCAACGTGTCGGCCCAGCCGCCGTAGTAGCCGGAGATGGCGCCCACGAGGATCCCGAGCACCGCCGAAATGATCGCGGCGCCGACGCCAACGGAGAGCGAGATGCGTCCGCCGTACATGAGGCGGCTCAGCTCATCACGGCCGAGTTCGTCCGTGCCGAGACGGTGCTCGGGCGATGGCTGGCCGGTGATGTTGAAGAGGTCGATCTCGTTCTCGGCGTAGGGGGCGAGCTGGTTGGCGAAAAGAGAAATCAGAATCATGGCGATGAGGATGATCACGCCGAGGATGGCGAGCTTCGACTCGCGAAAGTGATCCCAGGCGACGCGCCACGGGCCCCGCGCGGGTTTGGTCAGGATGTTGCCGCCCAGCGTCATGGTGGGCGCCGCCGCGACGGGCGCCGTTGGCTCGGTGGCGAGAACTTCGACAGACGATTGCACGCTCATGGCCGGCCTCCGGCAGTGGCGCCCGGCCTCACGACAGGCTGATGCGCGGGTCGAGCAGGCCGTAGATCACGTCGGCCACGAGGTTGCCCACAACGATCAGGATGGCCCCGAGGACCAGGATGCCCATCAGCACGGGGTAATCGCGCACGGTCAGGGCATCGAAAAAGAGGCGGCCCATACCGGGCCAGCTGAACACCGTTTCGGTGAGCACGGCGCCGGTGAGATAGAGCGGGACGTCGATGCCGACAACGGTGACCAGCGGGATGAGCGCGTTCCGCAGCACGTGGCCGGTCATCACCCGGCCCTCGGAGAGCCCCTTGGACCGGGCGGAGCGCACGTAGTCCTGCGAGAGCTGCTCCACGGTGGAGGAGCGCACGTAGCGGCTCCAGCCGGCGATGGAGCCGATGGCGATGGTCAGAGCAGGTAAGGCGAGATGCCGCAGCAGATCTCCGAAGCCACCGCCGCCCTGCGCGCTGTACATCCCGGCGGAGGGGAGCCAGCCCAGGCGCACCGAGAAGAGCAACTGCAGCATCAGGGCGAACCAGAAGACCGGCATGGCGAGGCCGAAATAGCTGATGAACGAGGTGATGACATCGAAGACGCCGTACGGGCGGCGGGCGGCGGCAATGCCGAACACCAGCGCGCAGATAAGCGAAATGATCAGGCCAGCCGTCATCAGGATGACGGTGTTGGGAAACACCTCACCGATGACTTCGGAGACGGGGCGGAAGTGCGAGTAGCTGACGCCAAGGTTTCCGCGCAAAATGTTCGTGAACCAGATGACGAATTGCTCGTGCGGCGGGCGATCCAGCCCCATGCTGTGCCGGATGTTGTCGAGTTGCTCCTGGGACATGCGGCCATTGCGCGCGAACAAGGCATCCGGCCCGCCTGGCGCGAGTTGCATGAAAACGAACGAGAGAACGGCGATGCCGAACAGGAGCGGGATCGCCTCCAGGATACGGCGCGCAACAAAGCGGACCATGGCGCCCTCGTGGTGTCAACGGGCCACCCCCGGAAGCCGAGGGTGGCCCGCGCCGGTGGTTAGACCAGGTACCAGTCCTGGACGTTCCAGAGCATGCGGT
>JASGGF010000073.1:0-15845 GCA_047605145.1 Thermomicrobiales bacterium
CCCCTCTCCCTTTGCGAAGGGCGAGGGGAGCCAATTCGCGGAGGGGGGCAATGGCGCTGATTGCCAGACCTGTGGTCCGATGTTCAACCCTGTTCTGCCACCGGGAGCCCCTCTCCTGCGCATCGGGAGAGGGGTTGGGGTGAGGGCCGTCCTCCCTACCGCTTCATCCGTGGGTCAAGCGCATCACGGAGCCCGTCGCCGATGAAGTTGATGCAGAGCACGGTGATCAGGATCATGACGCCGGGGTAGAGCGTGATCCACGGCGCGTTGAAGAAGTAGCTCTGGGCGTTGTAGAGCATGTTGCCCCAGCTCGGTTCCGGAGGCTGCACCCCGAGACCGAGGTAGCTGACCGACGCTTCGGTGAGCAGCGCGTTGCCGACTCCAAGCGTGGCCGCGACCACGATGGGCGCGAGGGTGTTGGGCAAGATGTGGCGGCCGATGATGCGCGGCGAGCGCGCGCCCATGGTGTGCGCCGCCTCCACGAACTCGCGCCGCTTCAGGGAGAGCACGTTGGCGCGGATGATGCGCGCCAACTCCATCCAGCTCAACAGGCCGATGACGATGATCATGGTGCGCACGCTGGGGCCAAGCGTGACCGAGAGCACGATCAGGAAGAAGAGCGCCGGGATGCTGAGGATAGCGTCGGTGATGCGCATCAGCAGGTTGTCCAGCCAGCCGCCGAAGTAGCCCGCCAGCGCGCCGAGCGACGTGCCGACCACGATCGCGACGAGCACCGCCATGAACCCGATGGAAAGCGAAATACGGCTGGCGTAGATGAGCCGGGCGAAGATGTCGCGGCCGACCTCGTCGGTGCCGAGCCAGTGCTCGGCGGAGGGGCGCTGCAGGATTTTCAGCGGCGCGGGGTCGATGGCCAGCTCGCGCGGGATCAGCACCGGGGCGAAGATCGCCAGCAGCACCTCCAGCGTGAGGATGACCAGCCCCACCACCCCGGCCTTGTGCCGCAGAAAGCGGCGCCACGCCAGCAGCCAGATGCTAGCCGATTCGGGCACGCGCGCCCGCGCGATGCCGGATGATGGCGCAGGGGAGCCCATCGGCGCGGTGGCGGCGACGTCACTCATGAGCCGAGCCGGATGCGCGGATCGATGGCCGCGTAGGCGATATCAGCGACGAGGTTGAAGATGATGACCAGCACCGAGACGGTCATCACCAGCCCCATCAGCACCGGGTAGTCGCCCCGATTGGCGTGGTCCACGAACAGGCGGCCCATGCCCGGCCACGCGAAGACCTGCTCCGTGATGAGCGCGCCGGAGAAGATGAGCGGGATGTTCATGGCGATCAGGGTCACCAGCGGAATGAGCGCGTTGCGAAACGCGTGCCGCCACGTGACGGCGCCTTCCGGCAGGCCCTTGGCGCGGGCGGTGCGGATGTAGTCGTCGTGCAAGACCTCGATCATGCTGGCGCGCAGGTAGCGGATGTACCCGGCCATGGAGACGATGGAAAGCACGATGGCGGGCATGGCGAGATGCTTGATCAACCCACCCAGCGATGGCCCCTCCACGAGATCGTACATGCCGCCGGCGGGCATGTAGGGCAACCCCCACTCCTTGAATTTCACCGCGAAGATCATGATGAACATCAGGCCCAGCCAGAACGTGGGCAGGGCGAAGGCGAGAAACGAGGCGCCGGTGATGAGGTAGTCGAGCTTCGAATACTGGTGGAGCGCCGAGGTGATCGCCAGCGGGATGGAGACGATCAGGGTGAGGACGAAGACGGTGCCCATCAGGATCATGGTGTTGGGCAGCTTGTCGAGGATCATCTGGGTGACGGGCTGGTAAGTGTAGAGCGAACTGCCCAAATCACCCCGCGCGACATCGCGCAGCCAGTAGCCGTATTGCACGATCTTCGGCTGGTCCCAGCCGTGCTCCTTGATGATGCGCTCGCGGTCCGCCTGCGAGAGCGAGGAGGATTGGGCGTACATCGACATGGGGTCGCCACTCATGCGGATGAGCATGAACGACATCACGGAGATGAGGAAGATGAGCGGGATAGCCTGCAACAGCCGCCGCACGATGTACTGACCCACGCTGGATGGCCCTCACCCCGACCCCTCTCCCGATGCGCGGGAGAGGGGCTTTGCAGCCCCGGAAGCTCGCGACAGAATCACCCCGGTGACGCCGGATATCCGCTACCTCGCCCCGACCGGCTCCCCTCTCCCGCGCATCGGGAGAGGGGTTGGGGGTGAGGGCCCTCGCCACGAGCCCGGCCCATCGGGCAGAAGCCCTAAGAAACCGACCAGTCCTCCACGTTCCAGACCAGCCCGGAGATGCTGCCGAACGGGCTGGAGTTCACGCCCTTGACCGCATCCGCGATGGAGTTGATGACCACGCGGTCATACATCGGGATCATCGGCACTTCTTCGTGGATGATGACCTGCGCCTGCTTCAGCAGATCGGTGCGCTTCGCCGGGTCTAACTCGATGATCTGCGCGTCCAGCAGGTCGTCCAGATCCGGGTTGGAGAGTCCGCTGTGGTTGAAGCCGCCCGGCTCGTCCACGGTCGGGATCGATTCGGTGTGCCAGAAGGGGCGCAGGTTGGGGTCGCTGCTGGCGAGGCCGTTCGTGAACCCGACCATGTCGATGGTGCGGTCCAGCCAGCCGCCGCCGTCGTTGAAGCCGCCGAAGAACTTGGAGGCGGGCTGGTTGGTGATGGTCATCTCCGCGCCGACGTCCTTCCAGTTCGCCTGCGCCAGCGCCTGAATGGTCTCGCGGGTCTGGTTGCCGGAGGTGGTGCCGTGCGTGAAGCTGAGGCGCTTGCCATCCTTCTCGCGGATGCCATCCGCGCCGGGGACCCAGCCCGCCTCGTCCAGCAACTGCTTCGCCAGTTCCGGATCGTAGGGGAACGGGGTGATGTCGGTGTTCTCGAACGGCGAGTTATCCAGCTCGTTCTTGGCGATCTTGGCCTCACCGAAGAGCACCTGATCGATGATCGTCTGGCGGTCGATGGCGTGCGTCAGCGCCTGCCGCACGGCCTTGTCGCCGAAGATCGGGTGCGGCACGGAGGCGTCGTCATGCGTCACCATCGTGAAGTGGTAGCGCTCGTAGTTCGAGGATGGGGTGATCTCCAGCGTCACGCCCGGCACGTTGGACATCTCCGGGATCTGGGCCTCGGTGTAGTCAACGCCGATCTGGATGTCGCCGGTCTTGGCCTGCGCGATGACGGTGTTGCGGTCCGGCACGATCTTCCAGATCAGGCGGTCCAGCAGCGCCTTATCGTCGCGGTAGTAGTTCTCGTTCCGTTCGTAGGTGATGTGATCGCCCGGGACCCACTCCACGAACTTGAAGGGTCCGTTGCCGACCGGGTTGCGCCCGAACTCCTCGGTGGACATGGTGCTCTGGATGTGCTGCGGCAGCAGCGGGTTCCAGCCCAGCGTTTCCGCCACCCACGGGATATACAGTTGCTTCAGGGTGACCACGGCGGTCAGGTCATCGGTGACCTCGACCGACTCGATCTCCGTCCACCCCGAGGTCGCCTGCGCCTGGTTCTTGGGATCCATGATCCATTCCCAGGTGAACTTGAAGTCATTGGCGGTGAACGGCGTACCGTCGTGCCACGTCACGCCCGGCTGGAAGTGCAGGGTGTGGGTAATGCCATCCTCCGAGACGCCGCCGTTCTCGACGGTCGGGATCTCGGTGAGCAGGCGGGCCTGCATCTCGCCGTTGGCGTCGTAGCGGATCATCGGCTCGAACAGCGGGCTGAGCTGCATGCTGGCGAAGGAGATGGGGCCGCCGGTGAGCAGGAAGTTCAGGCTGTTCGGCTCCTGATAGACGCCGACCACCACCGCCCCGCCCGGCGCGCCGCGCTCCACGGCGGCCTCCGGCGAGGCGTCCTGCGCCCACGCGCCGCGTCCGGCGAAGCCGGAACTCGCCAACGGGGCCGCCACCCCGAGCGCCGCCAGACCCTTCAGCAGATCGCGCCGCCCCACGCCACGCGTACGCGCGGTCAGATCGTGTGCCACGGAACTCTCCCTTTCCGCCGCCAGTGTGCGGCGATGTGTCAGATCGGGGCACGACGCCCCATGTCTGCGCATGATTCGTTGCCAGCGGACCACTTTGATTGTCACGCGTGCGCGGGCTGTTGGCAAATGTCCAACGCGGTCAGCGCCATCACCTTGGCGCAGGTGACCATCTCCGAAATGTAGATGAACTGATCCGGCTCCTCCGACGTTTCGTCCCAGCCGCCGCTCGGCCCGAAGAGCAGGCAGGGAATGCCGGCGCGCCAGAGGTGCGCGGTGTCGTTGCCGGCGTAGGACATCGGCAGCGAGACGCCGACTTCGAGCGGATTGCGGCCAACGACCTCGCGGTAGTGCCCCAGCACGCTCTGCACGAAGGGGTGATCGAGCGGGATGTCGGTCGGCTCCATCACCACCGTCAGGGCGCCGAAGCTCTTCGGTAGCGGGTGCGCGATCTCGTAACGGAACGTCGGGTCAGCCGCCGCCAGCGCGTCGAGGCCAGCGCGGATATCCGCCTCCACAGTGGCCGCAGTCTGCCCCGGCGGGTAGCGCACATCGACGATGACCGTGCAGTAGTCGGCGGTGAAGTTCGGGCCCTTCAGGTCATGATCGCGGCCGCGCCCGCCGATGATGCCGCCGACGTTGATCAGCGGCAGGGCGGGCAGCCGCGCGTCGGTGTTCGCGCGGAACTCCGTCTGCTGGATGACGGGGATGGCCTTCATCATCTGGGTGATGGCGTCCACCGCGCCCGCGCGGTCGCTGATGTGCTTCGAATAGCCGATAGTGGAGATCGCCAGTTCGGTGACGCCGGCGTGGGTGGTCACCACCGCGTCAGCGCCGTACGGCTCCGGCACGATGGCGGCGTCGGCGCGCACGCCCTGCTGGAGGAGGTGGACGGTGCCCACACCGCCCTGCAGCTCGCCCACCACCAGCGCCAGCAGCACATCGCCTGCCAGCGGCTCGCCGGAGAGGCGGATCGCTTCGGCGGCGGCGATCATGGCGGCGTCGGCGCCCTTCATGTTCATGACGCCGGCGCCGAAAAGGCGGTCGCCTTCAACGACTGGCTCCCACGGGTCATGCTTCCAGCCGAGTGAAAGCGGGTCGATGTCGAGGTGGCCGTTGAGCATCAGGGTCTGGCCGCCACCCGTGCCACGCAGGCGGGCGAGGACCTGAAAGCGCTCCGGCTCGACCTCCTGCAGATCCACCTCGTAGCCGCGCTCGGTGAACCACGCGGCCAGCCAGCGCGCCAACGGCGTCTCCTCGGTCTTGAAGCTGGGAATGCGGATCAGGTCGGAGGCGATCTCCACCACCCGTTCGGGGGTGATTTTCGCCAGCGCCTGTTGCGCCCGCTCATCCATGTTGCTGTGAACCTCCTTCGTCCGGCGGCCGACTATCCGGCAACGCCGATCTCCTGACGCACGACGCGTCCACCCTGCATCACGAAACTGACCTGTTGCGTGACGGTGATATCGGCCAGCGGGTCGCCCGGCACAGCGATGATGTCCGCCCGTAAACCGGGTTGCAGCGCGCCCCGGTCGGTGAGGCCGAGGCAGCGCGCCGCGCCCGAGGTGGCGGCGACAATGGCCGGCTCGGGAGTCATGCCGGCAGCCACCAGTAGCGCCAGTTCGGCGGCGTTCTCGCCGTGGGGCAGCAGGTCCTGCCCGCCAATGTCCGTGCCCATGGCGATGGGTACGCCGTGGCGCAGCGCCGCCTCGAAGGAGGCGCGCCGGACCTCCATCACCTCGCGCGCCTTGGCCAGAACCCAATTCGGCGTGCCGAATTCCGCGCCGCGCGCCACGATGCGGTCCAGCACGAAGAGCGTGGGCACGAGGTAGACGTCGGAATCGGCCATGCGCCGCGCCGTCTCGTCGTCGAGGTACGTGCCGTGCTCGATAGAATCGGCGCCGGCCCGCAGCGCCTGCGCGATGCCGGCGTTGGCATGCGCGTGGACCGCCACTCGAACGCCCAGCCGGTGCGCCTCATCGACCAGCGCCGCGATTTCGCCATCGGACCATTCGAGGATGTCGGGACGGCTCAGCGCCTGCGTGGTGACCGCGCCAGTGGTGCAGGTCTTGATCCACTCGGCGCCGGCGCGCAGTTGCTCGCGCACGGCTTTGCGCACATCGTCCGGGCCGTCGGCGAGGCGCGGTCCCCACGGGCCGGCCTCCTGCGCCCATGCGAGGGGCATGGCGGGCGCGTCGTCCGCGCCGCCGGTGCGCTCGATAAAGCGGCCACAGGGCACGACGCGCGGGCCGGGGATGCTCCCCTCCTCCACCGCTGTTTTCATGGCCAGCGCGGTGTAGCTGCCGCAATCGCGCACGGTGGTGATGCCAGCGTCCAGCAGCCGCCGCAGGTCGGCGGTGGCGCGGGCCGCACGCAGCCCCTCGCCGATGAAAGTCATCGTGGCGTTGTCCATACTGCGCTGGCCGAGCAGGTGGACGTGAGTGTCGATGAGACCGGGCAGCAGGGTTTGACCCGGCAAATGCACTCGCCCGGCGCTGTCCGGAATCTGCCCGGCGGGCAGCACATCAATGATCGCCGGGCCCTGCACCAGCACGGCCCAGTCGCCCGGCAATCGCGCGCCGGCGCCGTCGAGGATGCCATCGCCGGTGAGCGCGGTGATCGCGGAATCGGTCATTCCGGGCCTCCCGGGTGGCGCTACCCTACGCGCAACAAGCAGACGCGCCGCGAAATGCGACGCAAATTGCACAGGCGTCCTGCCGCACTATTCTGCACCACCCACGCCCAGTGCGCGAGACGTATCCTCTTGACAATCATCAGGATGGAGCCGTAGGGTGTTCGACATCGTCACACCCTCCATCCTCTCGTGCGAAGGATGAACAGTCAATGCTGACCGAACGTGACCCGCAGGAGGTCACCGCTGTCCTCTCCGCCGGCAAGGCGCTGGCGATCGTCGAGGTGCTGTTGCAGGCGCAGAAGCCGCTGTCCGCGCGCGATATCGGCGAGCGCAGCGGTGTCAACCGCACCACCGCCCACCGCCTGCTGAACACCCTGATGCTGCACGGCTGGGTGGAGCGGCACGAGGAGGGCGGCTACCGCCTTTCGGTCCGCTTTCTTGCGTTGGCGCACGTGTCCTCGCAGGTGCGCGGCCTGTTCGACGAGATCCGGCCCGCGCTGGAGCCGCTCTCCGAGCTGTCCCGGGAGACGGTGCACGTTGGGGTGCTGGACGGCTTCGACGTGGTGCACGTCGACAAGATCGAGAGCCTTGAGCACGTCGGGGTCTCCTCGCGCATCGGGGCGCGGGGCGTGGCGCACCGCACCAGCCTCGGCAAGGCGCTGCTGGCGGCCAGCCCCGACGAGTTCGTGCAGGCGTATATCGAGCAGGGCGCCGGCCGCGAGGACAGCTACGCGGTTTCACCGGAAGAGGTTGACGCGATCTGGCGGGACGTGTCGCTCAGCCGGGAGCGTGGTTTCAGCCTCGATGACGAGGACGACTCGGTCGGAGTGCGCTGCCTCGGCGCGGCGGTGACCGGCGCCGGGGGGCACCCCCTGTTCGCCATCAGCCTGACCGGCCCCTCGCCACGCTTCACCCGCGATGTCTGCCTGAATCTGGCTCCCACGCTGCTGCAAACCGTGGGTGATCTCTCGCGGCGGTTTGGGGGCCAGCCCCACCGGGCAGCTGCGGTGACCAGCGGCGAAACCGCCGCCTGATCGGGCGGCAACTTGGCAACACCGGACGGGCAGGGAGCACAGGCGTGGCGCTGAAGATCGGGATCGATACCGGGGGCACCTTTACCGATCTGGTCGGGTTCAACGACACGACCGGCGCGTTCGTCTACGGCAAGCAGTCCTCGACGCCCGGCGCTCCGGCGGCAGCGGTGGCGGCGGTGCTGGAGGAAGTGGGTGGCGGCGAAGCAGGGGTGCGCAGCCTGGTGGTGGGCACGACCGTCGCCACGAACGCCATCCTGCAGCGACGCGGCGCCCGGGTGATCTTCCTGACCACGGCGGGCTTCGAGGACGTGCCCTTTATCGGTCGCCTCGACAAGGAAGAACTGTACAACCTGCACTGGCAGAAACCGGCGCCGCTGGTGCAACGCCGCGATTGCTACGGCGTGCCGGAGCGCGTGGACCACGCCGGGGCGATCCTGGAGCCGCTGACGGCGTGCGCGCTGGACGCGCTGGTCAGCTTCGTCGCGGCGCGGCGGCGGCAGACCGAGGATCTGGCGGTGGCGGTCTGCCTGCTGTTCTCCTACCTCGCGCCGGAACACGAGGAGCGCATCGCCGCGCGGCTCAGCAGTGAGTTCCCCGATCTCTCCATCTCGGTCTCGCACCGGGTCTCGCCGACGTGGCGGGAATATGAGCGCGCCAGCACCACCATCGGCGACGCCTTCATCAAGCCCGTGCTGCGCGACTACGTGGCTGGGGTGGAGGCGACCCTGCGCGACCTGAGCATCACCGCCCCGGCCAGCATGTTGAAGTCGAACGGCGGCCACATGCGAATCGCCTCCGCCGATGAGCAGCCCTCCCAATTCCTGATTTCCGGGCTGGCGGGCGGCATCGTGGCGGCGAGGCACTTCGCTGGCGTGGCCGGCGTGGAGCATGCCTTTTCGCTGGACATGGGCGGCACCAGCGCCGATATCGGGGCGATTCAGGGCGGGCAGGAGCGCTACCAGACCGAGTTTCAGGTGGGGTTCGGCATCCCCATCTCGGTGACCTGCGTGGACGTGGCGACGCTGGGGGCGGGCGGCGGCAGCATCGCGTGGATCGACAAGGGCGGCCTGCTGCAGGTGGGGCCGCGTTCCGCCGGGGCGGACCCCGGCCCGATGTGCTACGGCAAGGGCGGCGAAGAACCGACCACCACCGACGCCAATCTGGTGCTGGGGCGGCTCAACCCGGATTACTTTCTGGGCGGCCAGATTTCCCTGAACGCGACCGCGCCGGTGGAAGCGCTGGAGCGGATTGGCGACGCTCTGCACGCTCGCGCCGGGCAGGAGGCGGAGATCGCCGCCCACGCCATCGTCGAAACCGCCAACGAGAACATGGCGAACCAGATCAAGCTGATTTCGGTGGACCGTGGCCTCGACCCGCGCGAGTTCGTGCTGATCCCCTTCGGGGGCGCCGGGCCGGTCCACGCCAGCGCCTGCGCCCGCCTGCTGGGCATCTCGCGGGTGCTGATTCCGCCGCACCCCGGCCTGACCTCGGCCTTCGGCGCACTCGCCGCCAACTGGCGGGTGGACCGGGCGTGGACGATCTTCGGGCGCTCCAACAACCTCGACGTGGCGAGTATCGGCGAGCGGCTGGAGCACCTGACAGGATCAGCGACGCACGAACTGGTGGAGGACGGATTTACGGGAGAACCGTTGCTGTTGCGCAGCATCGATATGCGCTACGCCGGGCAGAACTACGAGCGCGAAATCTCGCTGCCGCCCGGCCCGTTCACCGCCGAAGCCGCCGCCGAGATGGTGGCGCGCTTCAGCCGCGCGCACGACGAGTTCTACGGCTTCTCACTGGAAGGCGAGCCGGTGGAGTTCGTGAACCTGCGCGTCTCCGCCATCGGCGCCTCCGACCTGACCACGGCGCTGGCGAAGCCGCCGACGGGCGAGCCGCCGGCGCCCGTCGCCATTCGGCCGGTGGCGTTCCGGGGCTGGAGCTATCTGGAAACGCCGGTTTACCGCCGGGAAACACTGCCGGCCGGTACGCTGTTGGATGGCCCGGTGATCATCGAGGAATCGGATTCCACGACGGTGGCGCACCCCGGCGACACCGTACTGGTGCGCGAGGACGGCCTGCTCGAACTGCGCGTTGGCGGCAACCGAGGGAGCGAACCGGCGTGACGACGGACACGGTCACCCTGAACATCATTCACAACGCGCTGACGAACATTGCCTCTGAGATGGCGCTGGTCATGTTGAAGACGTCGTACTCAACCATCTTCAACGAAGGCCTCGACTTCACGACCGTGCTGCTGGACAAGCACGGCGACCTGATCGCCGAGAAGAACTACACCCCCTCGATGATGGGCGCCATTCCACACACGGTGAAGTGGGCGCTGGAGGAAAAGGGGATCGACCACTTCCACCCCGGCGATGTGCTGGTGCACAACGACTGCTACCGGGGCGGCTGCCACCTGCCGGAGCACATGATGATGCGGCCCATCTTCGTGGGCGATCACCTGATGGGCTTTGCCGGGAACATCGGACACGTGGCGGAAATCGGCGGCAAGGCGCCGGGGTCGTTTGCGGCGGACGCGACGGACATCTATCAGGAGGGCCTGCGCCTGCCGCCAGTGAAGCTGATCAACCGGGGCGAGTACGTGGAGGATGTCTGGCGCATCGTCCTCGCCAACCACCGCACGCCGCGCAACACGTGGGGCGATTTCCACGCCATGATCGGCTCGCTGGAGATCGCGGAACGGCGGATGGCGGAACTGGCGGAGCGCTACGACCCGGCGGTGATCTCCCGCGCGACCGAACTGCTGAAGGACTACTCCGAGCGCCGTCTGCGCGCAGAGATCGCCGAGTTGCCCGATGGCGAGTACAGCGCCTCCATGCTGGTGGAGGATGACGGCGTCTCCCCCGACCCATTCGAGGTACGCGTCACCATCGTCATCAAGGGCGACGAGATCATCGCCGACTTCACCGGCTCGTCGCCGCAAGTGCGCGGCCCGATGAACTGCACGGTGGTGGTGGTAGCGTCGGCCATCTACAACGCGGTTTTCTCCATCACCGACCCGCACAGCACGATCCCGCGCAACTCCGGTTGCTACCGGCCGATCACCTTCATCGCGCCGGCGGGCTCGGTGGTGAACGTGGTGCACCCGGGGCCGTGCGTCGGCGGCAACACGGACCTGCAGCCCAAGCTGATCGATCTGCTGCTGCGCGCCTTCAGTCAGGCCGTGCCGGAGCGCGCGGCGGCGGCGAGCGGCGGCTCCTCCAGTAACTTCCTGTTCGGTGGGGTCCACCCGGAAACGAAGGCGTACTACACGAACTACCACTTCGATGGGCACGGCACGGGCGGCACGGCCCGCAAGGATGGCAACGACGGGGAGATCACCCGGCACTCCAACTGCCGCAACACCCCCATCGAGGTGTTCGAGGGACGCTACCCGTGGCGCACGCTGGAATACCGCCTGCAGCCCGATTCCGGCGGTCCGGGCGAGCACCGCGGCGGGCTCTCCACCACGCGCACGCTGGAGGTGACGGCGGACGAGATTACCCTGAGCTGCCTGTTCGACCGCGCGAAGATTCCCGGTTGGGGGCTGCTCGGCGGGCACGATGGCGGGCTCAGTTCGCTCCGGGTCAAGCGCGCCGGCGACGACGAATACCGCTCGTTCATCGAGGCGTTTCACACGGTGTCGCCCTCAAAGTTCACCAACGTCCTGCTGAAGCGGGGGGATCTGGTGCGCTACGTCACGCCCGGCGGCGGCGGCTACGGCGACCCGCTGCACCGCGACCCGGAGTCGGTGCTGGAGGATGTGCGCAACGGGTGGGTGTCGCTGGAGTCGGCGGAGCGCGATTACGGGGTGTTGATACTCGATGCCGGAAATGACTACGTGCTCGACCAGACGGCGACGACGGAGTTACGGCAATCTCGTATGGCGGTGTTGAACTGAGAGGCGCCCCACCCATGACGTCATCCCGACGCCGGAGGGATCTCGTCCGGGGCAGCAGTGAATCTGGCGGCAGGACGTGAACAGCGCCGACCGGCGACGAGGTCCTTCGACACGCTCAGGACGTCACCTGAGACGTTTGGCGCCATCGAAGCGCCGTGGTCTGCACGCCATTCGGTTGCATGACGGAGGCAGGGCGAGTATGGGTCACTGGATCGAAATACACCGCTCGTGGCACGACACCACGGTGACCAACTGCGCGCTGTGCGGGCGGCTGGTGCCGCGCCACATTTGGCTGGTCGAGTTTGGCGGGCGGGAACTGCCGTTCTGCAACGCGGAGTGCGAGGCGATCTACCGCGACTATTGGCTGCCCAAGTACGGCGCCGAGGCCGCGCCTCTGCCGGCCGACGCTCCGCTGGCGGACGGCTAACCCGGTGGAATACGGCGCGCGCGACCCCTTCTACTGGGGCAACCTGACGTGGGCTGAGTTGAAGGACGCCGCCGCGCGCAAGGCAGTGGTGATCCAGCCCATCGGGGCGATGGAGCAGCACGGCCACCATCTGCCGCTGAACACCGACAACTCCAACATCAGCCTCCTGTGCGACGCGGCGGGCCGCCGCGCGCCGGGCGAACTGCTGGTGCTGCCCTGCCTGCCCTACGCCTTCAACGCGCACCACATGGACTTTCCCGGCGTTATCCACGTGGCGTGGGACCACGTCATCAACGTGCTGATCGACATCGCGGCTAGCGTGACCGCGCACGGCTTTGACCGCCTGATCCTGATCAGCGGGCACGGCGTCAATCCGCCCTATCTGGCGGTAGCCGCCAACGAGGTCAACGTGCGCACCGGAGCTCTGTGCGCATCGCTGTTCTGGGGGGCGCTGGCCGATAACGTCAACGAGGTGCGCGATTCGGAATCGCCCGGCGGCATGGCCCATGCCTGCGAGCTGGAAACCTCGGTGATGCAGTATCTCGATGCCGGGCGGGTACGGGAAGACCGTATCGGCGACGACATGGGGTTTCAGCAGGGGCTATTCCTGCAAATGGACCTTGGCGCGGCGACCGGCGTCCACCTCGGCGAGCACTGGTGGAGCAGCTTCTCGCCGAGCGGCGTGGCGGGCGAGGCAACGCGGGCCTCGCCGGAAAAAGGGCGCTTGCTCTTCGAACGCGCCGCCGGCAACCTCGTGGCGCTGGCGCGTGAGCTGCGCGCTCGACCTGATCCGGCGCTGACTCGCATCGATAACCACTGAGGATCACTGTCCGACTACCGCAAGGAGTTCTCGTGCGCATTACCGATGTTCAGGCCATCATCTTGCGCCAGCCGAGCGTCGACGCGACGCGCGCCGATGGCAGTCAGGACGCGCTGCTGATCCGGGTGGAGACCGACGAGGGGATCACCGGGATTGGCGAAGTCGATTCGCTGCCTTCCATCATCAAGGCGATCGTGGACGCGCCCGCCTCCCACAGCAACGCCATGGGGCTGCGCTCCATCCTGCTGGGCGAGAACCCGTTGGAGATCGACCGCCTCTGGCACAAGATGTACCGGGGCTCGATCTACTACGGACGGCAGAGCGCCGCGATCCACGCCATGAGCGGCATCGACATTGCGCTGTGGGACATCAAGGGCAAGGCGCTGGGGCTGCCGATCCACCAACTATTGGGCGGGCCGCACCGGCAGGAGATCCGCGCCTACGCCAGCACGCTGATGCCGGACACCCCGGCCGAGACAGCGCTGGTGGTGAGCGGGCTGGGCGAGCGCGGCTTCACCGCCATCAAGCTGGGCTGGGGGCCGTTCGGCAAGGACGCCGACCTCGATGTGGCGCTGGTGCGCGCGGCACGTGAGGCGGCAGGCGACGGCATCGACCTGATGTTCGACATCGGTATGGGGTGGAACAGCGCCGACCACGCCATCCGGCAGGTCCGGCGCTTCGAGCCGTACACCCCCTATTGGGTAGAGGAGCCGTTCTGGCCGGACGAGACGGCGGCGTACCGCAAGCTGGCCGACACGGTGGAAACGCGCATCGCCTGCGGCGAAGAGGACACCACGCACTGGGGCTTCGCGCGGCTGATGGAGGAGACGCGCGTCGATGTGGTGCAGCCGGACGTGACGCGGGCGGGCGGCATCTCGGAGCTGGTCAAGATTGCGCAGCAGGCGGACCTGCGCGGCGTGACGATGGTCCCTCACTCGTGGAGCACCGGCATCATCAAGGCGGCGTCGCTGCACGTGATCGGGGCGATGGCGAACGCCAGCTTCCTTGAATACTGCGTGCAGGAGACGGAGCTGAATCAGCTGCTCACCGTGGAGCGGTTCCCGGTCGTAGACGGCAAGGTGGCGCTGCCCATGAAGCCGGGGCTGGGCGTGGAGATCGACGAGGACGTGGTGGCGCGCTACCGGGTGGGCGACTGAGGCGCCGAAGAGCGACCCTCACCCCAACCCCTCTCCCTTTGCGAAGGGCGAGGGGCTCCCGGTGGCGGAATTGTCCGGTGTGGAGAGGGGCCAGGGGAGAGGGTTTTTCGTGAAGATTTATGACGAGCTGGGACTGCGCACGATCATCAACGCCAGCGGCACGCTGACGCGGCTCGGCGGCAGCCGCATGGCGCCGGAGGTGCTGGCGGCGATGGCCGAGGCGGCGGCGGCGTTCGTGCCGATTGATGCGTTGCAGGCCCGCGCCGGGGAGATCATTGCGGAGGTGACGGGCGCGGAGGCCGGGTACGTGGTGACCGGCGCGGCAGCGGGGCTGGCGCTGGCAACGGCCGCCTGCGTGGCAGGGCTTGACGTGGCGGCGATGGACCGCCTGCCGGATACCAGCGGTCTAAAGAACGAGGTGGTGGTGCAACGCGGCCACCGCAACGCCTACGACCACGCTATCCGCTCTGCCGGGGTGCGCTTTGTGGAGGTGGGGTACCTCGGGTATCCCGGCGCCGGGGGCACGTACCCGTGGCAGATCGCGGAGGCGATCACGGAGCACACCGCCGCCGTAGCCTGCCCCATTCTCGACACGCCGGGCACGGTCCCCCTGCGCGAGGTCTGCGAGATCGCGCACGCGCGCGGCGTGCCGGTGATTGTCGATGCCGCCGCCGAGCTGCCGCCCCGCGCGAACCTACGCCGCTTCATCGCTGAGGGCGCGGATCTGGTGGTGTTCTCCGGCGGCAAGGCCATCGGTGGGCCGCAGGCCAGCGGCATTCTCGCGGGGCGCGCCGAGCTCATCGCCTCGGTGGCGCTGCAGCATCAGGACATGGACGTGCGCGACGCCACGTGGTCGCGGCGCGGGCTGCTGGCGAGCGGCGCGCTGCGCGGCGTGCCGCATCAGGGCTTTGGCCGGGCCATGAAGGTGGGGCGCGAGGAGATCGTGGGGTTGCTGGTCGCGCTGCAACGCTTTGCGGCAGGCAGCGACGAGGCCGATCTGGCGCGGATGCACGAGTTGCTCGATCCTATCGAGGACGCGGTGCAAGCCGTGCCGGGCGTCATGGTCGAGCGTGTGACGCCGCGCGGCAAACCAGTCCCCCGCCTGCACGTGACGCTGGCGGACGACGATGGCACGCGAGCCTACGAGCTGGTGAACCGCCTGCTGGAAGGTGAGCCGGGCATCGCGGTGGATCAGTCACACGCGGAGTTCGGGCGGATCGCGGTGATTCCGCAATCGCTGACGCCGGCAGAGTCGGAGATCGTGGCCGCACGCCTGCGCGAGGAGGTCGCCGCGATCTCCTGACGCCGCGCGTGGTCTTAATCCTGCAATCCGCGTACTCCGTATTAACTGCACCGAACATTCGTCATTGCGGGTATGATCCGGAGAGCAGGCAACTTCCGTATGACTGAGCAGATAGGCGCAATGGCCGATTCGGCGATTACAGATGACGAACTCATCGCCGCAATCGCTCAGGGCGACCACCCCGCCCTGCTGGCGCTGTACGACCGGCACGGCCGCCTGGGCTATGGCCTCGCCTATCGCATGCTTGGGGAGTCCGGGGCTGCGGAAGAAGCCGTGCAGGATGCTTTCCTGCGCGTCTGGCGCCGCGCCGCGACCTTCGACGCCGCACGCGGGAGCGTTCGTTCGTGGCTCATGACTATCGTTCACCACTGCGCAATCGATTTGCACCGCAAGCGGGCAGGCGCGCCGAATGTCGTCGCCGGGCTGGACGACATTGCGGAACAAACCCCGGCGCCCGATGCGTGGAGCGAAGTCTCGGGGAAGCTCGATCGGGAACAGGTGCGCGCCGCTGTCGCGACACTGCCGCCGGAACAGCGGCGGGCGATCGAGCTGGCCTACTTCGACGGACTGACGCACCGCGAGATCGCCGAGCGGGA
>JASGGF010000074.1:0-15789 GCA_047605145.1 Thermomicrobiales bacterium
GCAACGAGGCCGGTCGCCGCAAGGGGACCGGCCTCGTTCGTGTCGCCGCGATGTGTGCGGTAGATCAGCCTTCCGGCGCGGGCTCCTCGATGATCACCGAATCGTCCACCGGGACCTCTTCGACGATCACGTCACCCTCTGCCGGAATGTCTTCCACGATGACCTCGCCCTCAACGGGCGCAGCCTCAGCCGCCGTCGCTTCTGCCGCCACGGCTTCCGCGTCGGCAGCGGCCTGCTCGGCCTGCGCGTCCGCGGACGGCGGCCGCAGCGCGATGATGAGCACGCCGCCGGCGCCGCCCTCATCGCGAGACATCATCGTAGCCGTGCCGTAAAAGTCCTGATACGCGCCGCCCTGCCCGGAGAGCTGCATCACCAGCGTGGCTGGGCGGGCGCCTTCGTAATCATCCAGCCACGTCCAGCGTTCGATGACGCCATCGGCGCGGGGATAGGTGGTAAAGGTCGTTTCGCCAACCACCACGGTTGGCGCGGAGCCATCTTCCGGGAAGTCGATCGTGCCTACCGCCGCGCCGGCGCCCTGCGAGGCGACGAAGGAGGGATCGGTCGCGAGCGGGTACAGTTCCAGAATGTCCGCGTTGGCGGAGTTGGCGTACCAGAAAACCATGGTGACCACGCTGGTCTGCACAGGCGCGGCAGTTGCCGGTTGTGCTGCCTCAGCGGTTGGCGCGGCGGCTGGCGTCCCGGCGGGCGCGGTGACGACGACGGGCGTGGGGGGCGGCGTGGCTGTGGGCGCGGCCGCTGGCGAAGCTGCCGGGGTGCTCTCCTGCGCGGCAACTGTGGCCGGGATGGCGGTGAAGAACAGCAACAGGCCCAGCATCATCGTGATGCGCGCCGCGAAACTGGATCTTCGCATCGGATTCTCCTGTTCACTCGACGCCCGGGGTTGACGTGCGGGTACCGTCGCACGCGCGAGGCTCCCGGGTCAAGCAGAACAGGGGAAACGGCCACCACTTTTGGGTGGCTGAAGGGGATTTCGTATCGTGAGTCACGATCTCCAGGGACATGTTGCGCTAGTGACCGGCGCCACGCGGTTGCAAGGCATCGGCGCCGCCATCGTGCGCCGGCTGGCGGAACGCGGCGCGGCGGTCGCCTTCACGCACTGGCGCCCCTACGATGCCGCCTTTCCCTGGAGCGGCGCCGCGAACGAACCGGCGCGGCTGGCGGCTGAGGTGGAAGCGCTGGGTGTGCGCGCGTTGCCAGTGGAGATCGACCTGGCGGACCCGTCAGCGCCAGAGGTGCTATTGGATACGGTCGAGCACGATCTGGGCTCCGTGAGCATTCTCGTCAACAACGCCGCCTACTCGACTCAGGATGGCTACGAGGCGTTGGATGCCTCGACCCTCGATGCGCATTACGCGGTGAACATGCGGTGCACGCTGTTGCTCTCGGTGGGATTCGCGCGGCGCTTCCGGGCGGAGGAGGGGCGCGGCGGGCGCATCATCTCCATGACCTCCGGGCAGGGGCTTGGCCCGATGCCGACCGAGCTCGCCTATGGCGCGACGAAGGGCGCCATCGAGGCGTTCACGCGCAGCCTCGCGCCGGCGGTGATGGGGCAGGGGATCACGGTCAATGCGGTCAACCCCGGCCCCACCAATACCGGCTGGATCGACAACGATCTGCGCGACGTTCTCGTAGCGCGGTTCCCTTCGGGCCGCCTCGGCGAACCGGATGACGCAGCCAGGCTGGTAGCCTGGCTGGCCAGCCCGGACGCCGCCTGGGTGACCGGGCAGGTGATATCGTCTGAAGGCGGCTTCTTGCGGGAATGAACCGAACGGACACACTGCCCGTGGTATGATCTGCCGGTTGTGGCGTGAAAATGCCCAGGCTCGGCATTGCTGGAAGGAACATTGGGGCCGTGGACGCGCTGACAGGCAAGGTTGCGCTGGTTTTCCCGGGACAGGGGAGCCAGTTCGTGGGAATGGGCAAGTCGCTGTACGATGCCTCGGCATCGGCGCGGAGGGTGTTTGACCAGGCCGATGAGGTGCTGGGCTTCTCCATCACGCGGCTCTGTTTTCAGGGGCCCGCCGACGAACTCGAAGACACCATCAACGCGCAGCCAGCCATCCTCACCGTCAGTATCGCCGCGCTGGAGGCGCTCAAGGAGCGCCTATCGGACGCTGGGCACAAGATCGAGCCGATGGTGGTAGCGGGGCACTCGCTGGGCGAGTTCAGCGCGCTGATCGCCGCCGGCGTCATCGACTTTCCCTCTGGCCTGCAACTGGTCCGCGAGCGCGGCCGCCTCATGAAGGAAGCGGGCGAGACCAGCCCCGGTGGCATGGCCGCCGTGATCGGGCTGGATGCCACCACGCTGGCGGATGTCTGCGAAAATGCCGCCGAGGGCGAGGTGATCATCGTCGCCAACGACAACTGCCCGGGGCAGACGGTCATTTCCGGCGAGGTCACGGCGCTGCTGCGAGCCATGGACATGGCGAAGACACGCGGCGCCAAGCGCGTGGCGCGGCTGGGCATCAGCATCGCCTCGCACTCGCCACTGATGGCCCGGGCGGGCTCCGGCCTACGCGATGTCATCAGCCGCCAGCAGCTTTCGGCCCCGCAGATTCCCATTGTGGCAAACGTCTCCGGCATGGCCATGACCACGGTGGACGAGGTGCGGCAAGAACTGGCCCACCATGTCGAGCGGCCGGTGAACTGGACGCGCTCCGTGGCCGAGATGGTCAACGGCGGCGCCACCACGTTCATCGAGGTGGGGCCGGGGCAGATCCTGACGGGCCTGATTCGCCGCATCAACCGCGAGGTGACTACCCTGTCCCTCACGGATCTCGGTTTGCCGGCGGACAAGCGCCCCGCCTGACGTGGCGCGTCGCCGGCTCGCGTCGTTCTGAACAGAGAGGTTTGCATCGTGGGACGGGTCGTCGTGACCGGGCTCGGGGCAGTGTCGCCGCTCGGTATCGGGGTTCCCGCATTGTGGGATGGCTTTCTGGCCGGGCGTTCTGGCGTGCGGCAGGTGCAGCACTTCGACACCAGCAATCTGCCAGTCAAGATCGCGGCCGAGGTGCCCGATTTCGACCCCAAACAGTTTATCGAGACGAAGGCGGCGCGCCGCATGGATCGCTTCGCGCAGTTCGCGGTGGCGGCGACCTCGGAGGCGCTGGCGGACGCCAACCTCGAGGTGACCGACGAGAACCGCGAGCGCATCGCGATCATCATCAACACCGGTGGCGGTGGCATTCCCAGCATCGAAGCGAACGTCACCGCGATGGCGGTGAGTGGCCCGAGCCGGGTTGGCCCGTTCGTCATCCCCATGTTTGCGCCGAACATGGCGAGCAGTCAGGTCTCGATGACGTATGGCATCCTCGGGCCGACCATCACTTCGGCGGCGGCCTGTGCCTCTGGTGTGCAGGCCTACGTGGACGCCGTGCGCCTGCTGAACGCGGGCGAGGCCGACGTCGTCATTACCGGCGGCACCGAAGGGGGCATCACCCCGGTTGCGCTGACCAGCCTGTCGCACATGCAGGCGCTCTCGAAGCGCAACGATGACCCCGAGCGGGCATCCCGCCCCTTCGACAAGGACCGCGACGGCTTCGTGTTCGGCGAAGGCGCGGGCATCCTGATCCTCGAAACCGAAGAGCACGCGATCGGGCGTGGGGCGCGCATCTACGCCGAGGCGATGGGCGGCGCGCTGACCTCGGATGCGTTCCACCTGACAGCGCCGGAGCCTTCCGGACGCGGCGCGCGTGCGGCGATGACGAAAGCCCTGAAGCGCGCCGGAATGCTGCCGGAAGATATCGACTACATCGCCGCCCACGCGACGTCGACGCCGCTCGGCGACACCGTCGAGACGCGCGCGATCCGGGGCGCCATGGGCGAGTACGCCGACCGCATCGCCGTCTCCGCCAACAAGTCGATGGTGGGGCACATGCTCGGCGCGGCCGGGGCGATCTCGGCGATCTCCAGCGTGCTGGCGATTCGTGACGGCGTGGTGCCGCCAACGATCAACCTCGACACCCCCGATCCGGAGTGCGACCTGAACTACGTCCCGAACGTCGCCGAGCGGCGGCAGGTTGACGCCGCGATGGTGAATGGCTTCGGCTTTGGCGGCCAGAACGCGTCCACGATCTTCCGGCGCTTCGACGGATAAGAACCCTCACCCCCAACCCCTCGCGCTTTGCGAAAGTGGGGGGCGAGGGGAGCCGGCCCCCTTGCCGGGGCGGAAACTGCACCCCCAAGATCACCGGTCCATTGCTGAACTGGCGCAAAAAGCCCCTCTCCCTTCGCAAAGGGAGAGGGGTTGGGGTGAGGGTGCTTACCGCGCGGCGGCATCCTTCGCCGGAACGGCGGGGGTTCTACCGCGCGGCAGCGGCCACCTTCGCCGGGACCGCGATCTTGAGGGCCTGCTCCAGATCGCGCAGCAGGTCGTCGCGGTTCTCGATGCCGACGGAGAGGCGCAGCAGGTTTCCCTCCACCTCGGCTTCGGTGCCGGCCACAGCAGCGTGCGTCATCTGGCTGGGCAGCTCGATCAGCGACTCGACGCCGCCAAGGCTAACCGCCAGTTGGAAGATGCGGGTGGCGTTGCCAACGGCCAGCGCCGTCTCGGCGTCACCCTTGACCGCGAAGGAGACCATGCCGGAGAACCCGCGCATCTGGCGCGCGGCGATGTCGTGGCCCGGGTGATCCTTCAAACCGGGGTAGTAGACGCGCTCCACGGCCGGGTGCCCGGCGAGGAACTCGGCGACGGCCGCCGCGTTCTCGCAGTGGCGCTCCATGCGCACCGCCAGCGTCTTCAGGCCGCGCAGGGCCAGCCAGACATCGAACGGCCCAGGCACGGCGCCGCCCGCGTTCTGGTGGAACTTCAGCGTCTCGAAGATCTCCGGGTCGTTCCCGATCACTGCGCCGCCGACGGTGTCGGAGTGGCCACCCACGTACTTGGTGGTGGAGTGCAGCACCAGATCGGCGCCCAGCGCCAGCGGGTTCTGCAGATACGGCGAGGCGAAGGTGTTGTCGATCAGCAGGCGCGCCGGGTGATCCTTGAGGACGTCCGCCAGCCCCTGAATGTCGATGATCTTCAGGTACGGGTTGCTCGGGGTTTCGGCCCAGACGAGGCGGGTGTTCGTGCGCAGCGCGGCCCGCACGTTGTCGAGGTCGGTCATATCGACGAGCGTGTAGTCGATGCCGTAGCGGCTCCAGACCTTGGCGATGAAGCGGTGCGTGCCGCCGTAGGCATCATCCGTCAGCAGGATGTGGTCGCCGGGATTGAGCAGGTAGTTGACGTTCTGGGTGGCGCCGATGCCGCTGGCGTAGGCGAGACCCCACGCGCCACCCTCCAGCGAGGCGAGGGCGTCCTGCAGCGCGGTGCGGGTCGGGTTCGCGGTGCGGGCGTACTCGTACGGCTGATCCGGGTCCGAGATGACGTAGGTGCTGGTCTGGTAGATCGGGGTGATGATGGCCCCGGTGACCGGATCGGGCTCCTGCCCCGCGTGGATGGCGCGTGTCTCGAAGGCGGTGTCGTTCCAGTGACTGGACATCGGGCGGAAACTCCTGCGTAAAACCGGGCGCTGCCGATGGTGTTGGCGCAATGTGCGCCGCAGCGTCAACTCTGCGGCAATGGTAGCGGAGGCGGCGCGGCGCGCGCGCATATGCCGACTTTCAGCTCCGGCCGGGTCTGGCGCTCACGGATAGTAAGGCGAAAAGAGATCCTCGATGGAGATGCTGACCTCCGGCACGTAAACCGAAGTCGCCACATCCAGCGAGGTCACAACGGATTGGTACCGGCCGTCGACAGGATTCGTCATCACCGTGACGGTTTGCGCCGCTGGGTCGGCGATCCAGTATTCCGGGACGCCATAGAGGGCGTAGAGGTCGCGCTTGATGACGAGGTCGTAGCGGCTGTTTGACGGCGAAAGGATCTCGATGGCGATTGAGGGAGCCTCGACCACAGGATCTTCGTCGAGGATGTAGGCGCGGTCGTCAAGAACCACCAGCATGTCTGGCTGCACAACGGTGGCAATGGCAAATCGGACATCAAACGGCGAAAAAAAGAGTTGACCGCCCCCGCACCTGACAAAGTGGCTGTCGAATGCTCGAACCGTTCGAAGGAGAGCGAGTTGATGAATGCGCGCAGGCGCTGGCGTCACGTACAGCACTCCATCGATCAACTCAGTCTTGTCTCGGGTTTCCTCCCGGATGCTCAAGAACTCTTCGTAGCTGAGTGGACTTCTGACTTCGAGCATGGCCGGCTCCTTGGCGAACCCTAGTTGCCCCGGTGGTTCGCCACGTACTCCAGCACGTCGGCGCGCGTGACCACGCCGATGATGGCTCCGTCGCGCTGCACCAGCACGGCGGCGGCGCCGGAGGCCAGCATGGGGACGATGCGCTCCACCTCCTCGTTGGCGTCCACCAGCGGGAAGGGGCCGTCCATGACCGTGCTGACCTTGGCGCTCAGCGCATCGGGGTTGCGGAACAGGTGATCCAGCAGGCCGCGCTCCTGCACCGAGCCGGAAACCGACTGCACCTCGATGCGTGAAGGTGAACCGTTTCCGGAGCGCACCACCGGGAGCTGGGAGATATCGTGCGCGCGCAGCAGTTCGATGGCGTCGGCAACGGTCTGGTCGCAACTGATGGCGACCACGTTCGGGGTGCCCGCCGCGCGCTCGGCGACGACGGAGCCCACGCGCGCCGGCTGGCGAAAGCGGGAGAGGAAGCCGTTCTCCCGCATCCAGTCGTCGTTGTACAGCTTGGAGAGGTAACCACGGCCGCTGTCCGGCAGCAGCACGACGACCAGCGCCTCGGGGTCATCGACCTCGCGGGCCGTCTCCAGCGCGGCATGCACTGCCATGCCGCCGGAGCCACCGATGAGAATGCCTTCCTCCCGGGTGACCCGCCGCGCTGCAGCGAAGGCGTCCTTGTCGGAGACCTTCACCCACGCATCGACCAGCGTGGGGTCGAAGGTGCCGGGCCAGAAGTCCTCGCCCACGCCCTCCACTTTGTAGGTGTGCATGTTGTCTGGCTGGGTGTAGATGCTTCCCTCCGGGTCGGCGCCAACCACGGTGACCTCGGGGTTCTGCTCCTTGAGGTAGCGGGCGATGCCGGAGATGGTGCCGCCGGTCCCGACGCCTGCCACCCAGTGGGTGATGGCGCCGCCGGTCTGCCGCCAGATCTCGGGACCGGTAGTTTCATAGTGGGTGCGCGGGTTCATCGGGTTGAAATACTGGTTCGGCTGGAAGGCGTTCGGCACCTCGCGGGTCAGGCGGTCGGCCACGGAGTAGTAGCTTTCCGGGGAATCGCGCTCGACCGAGGTGGGCGTAGTCACGACCTGCGCGCCGTAGGCGCGCAGCAGCGCCACTTTCTCCGGGGCCACCTTGTCCGGCATGACGAAGATGCAGCTGTACCCCTTGACGGCGGCGGCCATCGCCAGCCCGACGCCGGTGTTGCCGCTGGTCGGCTCCACGATGGTGCCGCCCGGGCGCAGCCAGCCCTTCCGCTCAGCTTCCTCAACCATTCGGATGCCGATGCGGTCCTTGACCGATCCGCCGGGGTTCATCATCTCCAGCTTGGCGACGACCGGGGTGCGGATTCCCTTAGTCACGCTGTTGAGGCGCACGAGCGGCGTATCACCGAGCGCCGCGATGACGTCTGAGCGGATATCGGCGGTAGAGGTCGAGGCAGTCGCAGTCATGAGGTGGGAAACTCCGCAGCAATGCGCGCGATGGGCAGGCGTATCGTGCTGACACGCGAACCGATGGTAGCACGGCGAATTCGCAGTTCTGGGTGCGAAAACTTGACAATTCGATCAAGAATTTCACGAACCGGAGGAGGTGGCCGTGGAGGATGCAGCGACGATCATCAACATGCGCGGCGAACGGGTGGCGCTGGGTCCGCTACACGCCGGACTCTTGCCGATGATCCTGCGTTGGGGCAACGACCTGCGCACGTCCGAGTTCAGCGGCGCCGACCCGCGGCCCCGGACACCCGAGGCGGTCGCGGCTGTCTGGGAACCGCTTCTATGCGGGGAGCGGGCGGACTGGCTGGGGTTCGCCATTTACGCGCTGCCGGACCTGCGGCCCATCGGGCACGCGAACGTGCGGGACTTCACCAATGCGCACGGCACGGCGGAGTTGGGGATCACGATTGGCGAGGTGTGCGAGCGCGGGCGCGGTTACGGGACCGAGGCGGTGCAGTTACTGACGGGGTACGCCTTCGAACACCTGAACGTCTGGAACATCTGGCTCGACACGGCGGCCTACAACCTCGCCGCCATCCGCGCGTACGAGAAGGCGGGCTTCCGCGAGATCGGGCGACGGCGTGGCGCGCGAGTGCTGGCCGGGCGGCGCTACGACATCGTGCTGATGGACTGCACGCGGGAGGATGTGGCGGGGTAGGGGTGAAAGGCTGCCAAGGTTGCCAAGGTTTGCGGCCCGGGGTATTTGGCAGGCTAGCGTCTCTCACGCTTGCTGTGAATTGCCTCCGGAACGCCTGAAACGCCGAAAAGCCCTCACCCCCAGCCTCTCTCCCGATGCGCGGGAGAGGGGAGCCGACGGGCAGCGTCGAGGCGAGTATCGGGGTCACCACGCGGAATCTGGCGTCATTGTCTGGGGCGGGAACCCCTCTCCCGATGCGCGGAAGCCCCTCTCCCGCGCATCGGGAGAGGGGTCGGGGTGAGGGGTTCTCGACTGCGCTCGAGACACGAACGTCAGGAGGCGGAATCCATGACCTCGCGGGGCGCAAGCGCGGCGGCGCGGGCGCCGGTCCAGACGGCAAGGATGGCGAGCGGGGCGAGCAGGCCGACCACACGGTACGCGGATTCGAAGCTCCCGGTGGTGGCCAGCGCCGCGCCGGAGACGATGGGGCCGAGTGCGCCGCCGAGCGCGCCGACTGCTGCCGCCAGCGCCATCACGGCGCCCGGTTGCTGGGTATCGCTGTCCAACAGGAGCACGTTGGCGGCGATGTAGGAGAGGCCGGTGCCAATCAACACTGAGATGGCCGTCACCAAGGCGCCGGGCACCGTGACGATGACGATGCCGGTCAGCATCAGGGTGCAGGCCACGGCCAGCATGCAGGTGATGATGATGCGGGCGGGGTCGATGCGGCGCATGAGCACCGGCGCGACGTTGTTGGAAACCAGTTGCATGCACCCGGCGGCGAAGAAGAGCAGGCTGAGAACGCTGGCCGTGACGCCGAAGACCGAGGTTGTGTACGCCCCGAAGTACACGAACCAGCCGTTGTAGATGGCGCTGAACAGCGCCAACGCCATCAGCAGGGAGCGGATGCGGGCGTTGCCCAGCACCTCGCTGAAGGCGCTGAACGGGCTCTTGCGCGGCGCGGTGGCAGCCACCGGCGAGACCGGCACGAGGCTCGCGCCAAAGACCAGCAGCAGGGCCGGCCCGGCGATGGCCAGCATGGCGGCGCGCCAACCGAAGCGGGCTGTGATCTGGGTGATGATCGGCAGGCCCAGCACGAAAACCAGCGTGGTGGCAGAGACGATCAGGCCGATGGCCCGGTTTCGCCAGAGGGGATCGCGGAAGAGTTCGCGCGCGCCGGTCATGCAGTTCGCCATGATCAGCGCGCCGCCACAGGCGGACAGCACGCGACCAGCGGCCAGCACCGGGAACGCAGGCGCCAGCGCCGCCATCAGCATGCCGGCGAGGATCATGGCGCCTTGCACCCTGAGCCACGAGCGGCGGCTGAAGCGGTCCATCCACGGCGTGGCCATGATGGCGAAGGCGAAGCCCGCCAGTGACCCGATGGTGGCGAGCTGCCCGGTCGCGGCATCGCCGACGGCGAAGGTGGCCGAGATGTGGGGCAGCAGCGGGCTGATCGAGGCGGACTGCAGCAGGTTGACGGCGGCGGCGAGGCAGAGCACGCCGAGGGCCAGCCATGTCTTGAGGAGATACCGGGAGGTTGCAGGCACAGGAAGTCCAGCGAAGCGACGAGCGATCTCCCAAAGCATGAAGCCCGCGCGGGCAGGGGTCAAGAGGCGTTGCGCCCATTCGCGGCGTGGCCGCGCATCCCCAGCCAGATTGCCAGCACGGCGAGGGGTCCCAGCAGCCCGAGCACGCGGTAGGCGGCCTCGAAACTGCCGCTGGTGGCCAAGGCCCAGCCCACGACGAACGGGCCGAGCGCATTGCCAAGGCCGATGCTGGCGGAGGCCACGGCCATGACCGCGCCGGGGTGCGAGTGGTCGCCATCCAGCAGCAGCGCGTTGCAGCCGATGTAGGCGGCGGCGGTGGTGTTCAGGATGAGGATGGCGGCGATGAGCGCGCCCGGCACGCTGGTGATCACGATGCCGGTCAACAACAGGGTGGCGCCAGCCGCGCCCAGCATCGCGTAGAGCACCGGCACGGTGGAGTAGCGGCGGAGCAGGGGCGGGGTGAGGTTGTTGGCGGCCAGCTCCGAGATGCCGCTGAACAGGAAGAGCGTGCTGAGGAGCGCCGCCGGCGCCGCGAACACCTCGGTGACGTACGCGCCGAAGTAGACCAGCCAGCCGGTGTACAGGCCCAGATTCAGGCCAAGCGCGACGAGGATGCCGCGCACCCGGCCATCCCCCAGCACTGCCCGGAACGCGGCCAATGGCGACTGCCCTCGCGCGGCAATTCGCGTCGAGGTGGCTGCGGGCAGAACGAATGTGCCCGCCAGTAGGATCACCAGCGGGACCGCCATCGACGCGACGGCGGTGCGCCAGCCGAAGTGCGCGGCGATCTGATTCAGGGCCGGCAGCCCGGCCACGAAGCCGAGGGTGGTGGCGGAGACCAGCAGGCCAATGGCCCGGTTGCGCCAGACCGGATCAGGGAACAACTCGCGCGCGCCAGTGAGGGTGTTGGCGGAGATGACCGAGACCCCCAGCGCGGCGATCACCCGCGCCACCACCAGAACGCCGAAAGTGGGCGCCAGCGCCGTGAGGATGGTGCCCGCGAGCAGCAGCAGACCGAGCAGGCGGAACCACGTCCGGCGCGACCAGCGGTCCATCCACGGGGTGGCGAGGACGGACGCCAGAAAGGTGACCAACGCGCTGACGGTCGCCAACTGACCGGTGACAGCGGGCGTGGTCCCGAAGGTTTCGCTGATGGGGCGCAACAGCGGGCTGAGAAACCCGAGGTTCAGCATCGCGCTGAACGACGCCGAGGCGTAGACCGCCAGCGCCAGCCAGACTCGACCAGAAGGTGACGCTGGCTGGCTCACCTAGGCATGGCTAGTAGTGAATCACCACGGGTGTGCCGATATCGGCCCAGTCCCAGATGTACCGGGAGTCGTCCAGCAGCATGTTGATGCAGCCGTGGCTGCCGGGACGGCCAATCGTCTCCTTCGTCCGCCACCAGGCAAAGTGCAGGGCGTGGCCGTAATCCGTGAAATATTGGGTGAAAAGCACGTCGTCCAGCCGGTAGAAGTTCTCGGCGCCGATGGCCCCAGAAGTCATCGTCTCATTAGCGACGCGGCTGAGGATCGTGTAGTACCCGGGCGGTGTCTCCCAGCCGGCCATGCCGGTGGTGACCACGATGGTGCGCAGCGGGTTCGTGCCGTCGTAGACGGTCATCAACTGCTGGGTGAGGTTGATATCCAGCCACTGGCCCCACGTCGGGGCGTCTGGCGGCAGCGGCGTAGGCAGCACCGGCGCGTTGCGGCCGACGTTGCGCGAGTAGACGAAGCGGCCGTCACCGACTTTCGCCCACATGTCGGCGCCTTCGAAAACCTCCTCGCCCTTCAGCCACTGCGACACTGTCAGCTTGTCGCCGTAGTTGAGGGTTTGCAGGATTTTGGCGGCGGTGGACGGTTCGCTGCGGACGTTGGTTTCTTCCAGCGTGGCGCCCTGCCAGATATTGAGATCCCAATCGGCGACATCGACCTGCGGCAGGCTGGCGCGCACGGAGAGATAGCCGGAGGAAACCCAGCCAGAGAGGCCGTTCGCGTAGCCAGGGGACCAGTCGGGGCCGGCGTCGGCGGCAATGAACTCCGTGTTGTTGGGCAGCAGGGCCACCATCGAGGCGTCGGCGCTGGGGGCGCCGCGCAGGCGCAGGCCATCATCCGCCTGCACGAGGTAGCTGCTGCCGCCGGTGGGCGGGGCCGGCAGGAAGGCACGGTCGGTCAGGAGCCCCTGCGATTCAGCCATCGCCTGGCCCATCGGGCGCAGGCTGACCGTGCCGCCCACGCTCTGCATGACGGCGTTCTCGAAGACCTGCACTTGCTGATCCCGCGCTTCGGGATCGGTGAAGACCTGTGAGACCGGCGGCCCGAAGATTGGCTGGCCACCCATGGCGTTCCAGAAGTTTGCGAAGGGCTGTTCAAGGGTGTGGCCGGTTTCCGGGAAGAACTGGCACGCCGCCGAGACGCACCCCGCGACGGGGGCCTGCGCGGAAGCCGGAGCCAGCGCCGCCCACGCGGACTTGCCGAGCAGTTCGCCGCGCACATCAAGCGGGGCTGGCTGGGACGGGTCGTAGAGCAGCACCAGGTTCTTGAAGGACTGCAGCACCCCGCCCGCCCCGCTGGCGTAGCGCTCCTCGGAGAGCGGCGCGCCCAACACTTGCTCGCCGCCAGCCTGCTCCCAGCGGGTGCGGAACGGTTCGCCGAGATTGTGCCCGGTCTCTGCAAAATACAGCGCTCCAGTCCCTGGCGAGGTGGTATCCACTGGCTGAATCGCCGGGTTCGACGTGGTCTCGACCTGCTGGATGCCCACCTCCGGTGAGGTTTCGACAGGTTGCATCGCCGGATCGGGGGTGGAATCGACCGGCTGGATGACCGGGTCCATCGTGCCGGACGTAGCGGCCGGTGCGATGGGCGGGCTGGTCTCCTGCCACGTGCTGTCCTGAGCGCCAGCGCGGAGCGGCAGCGCAGTGGTTGCGAACGCCCCGGTGGCGCCAGCGGCCAGCGCAAACACGCGGCGGCGCGTCAAGGTGTTGGTGAGGAGACGGTGGGTCACGCGACGGTTGGACATGTGGCTGCTCCGGTGATGCCCGTGGGCAGTCTCGGCATCTGGTTCGGTGAGCGGGCGCTTCCGGGGCACACAGACTATACGACCAAGGTGGACGTTCAGTCGAGGCAACAATCCGCTCTATGGATAGATACGCGCGGCGCCGTCGCAAGGGTTCGTGCAGGACGCCAAAAAAACGGCGGCCACTACTGAGCGTGGCCGCCGTCCGATAGTCCTGTGGAAAGGGGCGGATCGCTCAGTCGCGCAGAGCGTGGAAGCGGTCCGCGTCCACCGAGCGGCTGCGCCGGCTGAGGGCGAGGATGATGGCGAGACCGACGGCGGCCTCAGCGGCGGCGACTGCGATGGTGAACAGCGCGAAGCCCTCGCCGTACATGGTGTTCGTCTCGCGCGAGAAGGTGATCAAACTCAGGTTGACCGAGTTCATCATCAGCTCGACGCACATGAACATGATGAGCAGGTTGCGCCGCGTCAGCACGCCCATGAGGCCGATGACGAAGAGCGCCGCGCTCAGGAACAGAAAGTGATTCGTGGTCAGTTCGGCCATGCTGCCGCCGTTCTCCCCTGATCGCTCACGCTAGCTCCTGCTGGCCCGGGTCTTGTCCTGCTGCTTCGCGTTTGGCCGCACCGTGGTGTACAGATCCGGATCCTTGACGAGGATTACTTCGCGGGTGGTGTCCAGTTCGCGCGCGGCGGCGCGGTCAGCGGCGGTGATGGGCGCGGCGGCGTCCGGGCCTTCCGGCAGCGCCATATCGGTGCCGCGCGGGTGACCCAGCGAGATGGTGCCGAGGCGCTCACCCAGCCGCTCCGGCAGCGCCAGCACGATGGCGCCAACGACGCCGATCAGCAGCACCAGCGAGATGATCTCGAAGGGCAGGAGGTACTGGGTGAAGAGCAGGTTTCCGACCGCCTGCGTCGGGCCGCCCACCAGCGCGATCGTCAGTGGGTCGGCGTTGCCCGATGCCCCCACCATCCCGCGGTTGGCGATGGCGGCGCCCACCTCAAGGAACAGGATGACGCCCAGCAGCGGCCCCACGATGCGCTGCACCGGGTGGCCGGCTTCGCGCTCCGGGAGATCGGTGGGGTCCACCAGCATGAGCAGGAAAAGCATCAGCACGAGGGCGGCGCCGGCGTAGACGATGACCTGCACCGCCGCCAGAAACTCTGCGCCCAACAGGACGAAGATGCCCGCCGTGTTGAACAGCGTCAGGACCAGGAAGATCGCGGAATGCACCGGGTTCTTCGCGATCACGATGCCGATGGCCGAGAGGATCGAGATCGCGGCCAGGGCGTAGAAGAAGAGAACGTTCCAGGACATCGACGGCGGCTCCTTCTCGCGCGGCCTAGAAGCTCAACTGGCCGTTGCCGATGAGCCGGATGAACGCGGTGATCAGGATGTTCACCAGCACCAGCGGCAGGAGCACCTTCCACGCGATGCCCATCAGTTGGTCATAGCGGAAGCGGGGCAAGGTGCCGCGCAACCAGATGTAGAAGAACAGGAAGATGACGACCTTGACCAGCAGCCAGAGGATTCCCATCCCCCAGAAGCGGTCCACCAGCGGGCCATCGATGCCGCCGAGGAACATGGTGGCGGCGAACATCGAGACCACGATCATGTTGATGTACTCGCCGAGGAAGTAGAAGGAGAAGCGGAAGGCGGAATACTCGGTGTGGAAACCGGAGACCAGCTCGGTCTCGGCTTCTGGGAGGTCGAAGGGCGCGCGGTTCGTTTCCGCGACGGCGGCGATGAAGAAGATGACGAACGCGAGCGGCTGCGACAGGATGTACCAGTTCGGCAGAACCAGATCGAGGGGGCCCAGCGCGAAGTGCAGGTTCCGCATCTGGTCTTCCATGATGGTGCGGATGCTGAGCGAGGAGGAGATGAGGAAGACGCCCATCAGCGAAAGGCCGAGGATGATCTCATAGGAGATCACCTGCGCCGCCGAACGAAGGCCGCCGAGCAGCGAGTAGCGGTTGGCGGAGGCGTACCCGCCGAGGATGATGCCGTAGACGCCGAGCGAGCCGAAGGCCAGCAGGAAGAGCGCCCCGACATTGAGGTCGGTGATCCAGAGGTCGATGTTCTGGCCGAGGATGTTGATCTGGATGTTGCCGAACGGGATGACCGCCACCCGGGTGATGGCCACCACAAAGACAATGAGTGGCGCGAAATAGAAGACGACCTTATCGGCATGCGCCGGGATCAGGTCTTCCTTGCCGAGCAGCTTGACGCCGTCCGCCAGCGGTTGCAACAGGCCTTTCCAACCGGTCCGGTTGGGACCGACCCGGTCCTGCATGGCGGCGAGCACCTTGCGCTCGTACCACGTCATGTAGGCCATGCCTACCAGCAGCACGTTCATGAAGATGAACGCGACAATGAACGTCAGCCAGATTGGTTGATCTGCCATCGTTTGCTTTCAGCCCTCGACGTGCACCCGCCACTGGCCGCCCACCCCGGCAGCCCTGTGTGCGAATGCCCCGTCGCCTCTCCCCAACTGGCGGAAGCGATGCTCGCCCCGCCCTCGAACCCCGTTGTTCCGGTTCCGTCGATGCGGCCACAAGGGCCGCATCGACGGGCGGTCCTCAGCGGTCTACCGAACCAAGCACGATGTCGATCGTCCCGATCAACGCGACCATATCCGCAAGCATCGCCCCCTGCGCCATGTGCGGCAGCACGGAGAGGTTCACGAAATCCGGCGTGCGGATGCGGAAACGATACGGCATCGGACCGCCATCCGACACGACGTAGTAGCCCATTTCGCCCTTGGAATGCTCGATGGACGCCCACGCCTCGCCGACGGGCGGGTTGAACCCCTTGATCGTCCAGATGAAGTGGCGCTGCATGTCCTCGGCGGTGGTCATCGTGAACCTCTCCGTGCTGCCGCACATGGCGCAGGGGG
>JASGGF010000075.1:0-15744 GCA_047605145.1 Thermomicrobiales bacterium
TCACCCCCAGCCCCTCTCCCGATGCGCGGGAGAGGGGAGCCGACCGGCGGCGTCGGGGCCGCCATTTGGCATGACCACGCCGCATCTGGCGCGCCCTTCCGGGTCAGGAGCCCCTCTCCCGCGCATCGGGAGAGGGGTTGGGGTGAGGGCTCTCCGGCATCACGACACCCCATAATCCGTTTACCTACCCCAGTCAGCCGATGTGCGGGAGAGGCGAGCCGGTTGGCGGCGCTGCAGTGAGCATGTGGCGTCACCACACCGCATTTGGGCGACGGTCAGGGGCAGAAGCCCCTCTCCCGCGCATCGGGAGAGGGGTTTGGGGTGGGGGCTCGCTTCGGGAGTGATGCTCCCTCACTTCCCCCCGATAATCGACTTCTTCGTCTTCGCGCCGCCGTACGACTCGTCCAGCAGCTCCACGATGTGCCGCACCTTCGCCTCGCTGCCGTTGCGGCGCAGGGAAGCCCGCACCTGCATGTGGCAGCCGGGGTTGGCAGTGATCACCTCGGTGGCTGAGGTTTCCATCGCGTGCAGCGCCTTGCGGTCTCCGAGCTCGTTCGCCATTTGCGGCCGGATGATGTTGTAGATACCCGCGCTGCCGCAGCAGAGCGAGGACTCCTTCATCTCCTCCAGCTTCAGGCCGGGGATTGCGTGCATCAGGTCGCGCGGCTGCTTGCTGATGCGCTGCGCGTGCGCGAGGTGGCAGGGTTCCTGATAGGTCACCGTGCGCTCCACGCGGTGCGTGGGTGGCGTCAGCGGGTGCGCCGCGAGGTATTCGGTGACGTCGCGCACGCGCTGGCTGAAGCGCTCGGCGCGCTCGGCGTAGAGCGGGTCGTCCTTCAACAGGTAGCCATATTCCTTCAGCGCCGCGCCGCAGCCCGCCGCCGTGGTGATGATGGCGTCGTCACCGGAGGCCTCGAAGGCGTCGATGTTCTGGCGCGCCAGCACGCGCGCTTCCTCCATCATGCCGGCGTGAACGTGGAGCGCGCCGCAACACTGCTGGCCGATTGGCACGTCGATATCGGAACCGTTGCGCGCCACCACGCGCGCGGCGGCGCGGTTGGTGTTGGCGAACACCGTGCCCATCACGCAGCCGTTGAACAGGTGCGCCTGTCGCGGTTCGGACGTGGGCAAGGCGTCTGCTTCCCAGCGCTCGTCTCCGGGGACAAGCGCCTTTCGTGAAATGGCCGGCGTCAGCGCCTCAAGGTCGGTCATGCCGAGCTTGCCGAGGATGCCGGTCTTGCGCACCAGCTTCGTCATGCCGGTGATCTCGGAAAGGCGGAGGAAGGCAACGACTGCGCGCAGGCGGGGGGCATCGCCGAAGAGCCAGTCCATGCCGATCTTGCGCGCCAGCTTCACCTGTGGCGCTTGCGGACGGTGCTGCTCCAGTTGCGCGCGGGAAGCCTCCACCAGCGGCCCGTAGTGGACGCCGGAGGGGCAAACCGCCTCGCAAGCGCGGCAGTTGAGGCACTGGTACATCTGCTCATCGAAGAGCGGATCGAGCAGATCGAGCCGGTCTTCGGCCACCGCCTTCATCAGCCAGAGGCGGCCGCGCGGGGAGGACATTTCCTGCCCGGTCAGCCGGTAGGTGGGGCAGGAGGCGAGGCACATGCCGCAGTGCACGCACGAGTGCAGCAGGTCATCTTCCGGCATGTCTGGGCCGGAAAAGCCGCCGAGGCGGATCAGGCTTGCGTCGGCGGGTTCCGCCACGACCATGGGAGCTCCGTTCCAGAACCGGCGCCAGCGCCGGGACATTGCCAATCTTTAGAGGAACCCGGCGAAGCGCCCCGGATTGATGACGCGCTGCGGGTCGAATTGCTCGCGGATTTCGGTCATTACCTCGATGCCGGCGGGCGGCGCGCCCCAAACGTCGAGGCCCTGCTTCCACGCGGAGGGCGCGTTCAGGATGACCGCCGACTCCGCCAGATCGAGCGCGACGCGCTGCACCTCAGGCAGGATGCGCGCGCCGTCATTGCCCAGATCGAGCCGCACCAGCGCCGAGCCGACGCCCGGCGAGGCGCTGACGCCGGAAACGGTGGCGCCGGCCGCCGCCAGCACCGGCAGGAGGCCCTCGATCATGGCGCGGGTAGCGCGGGGGCGGATGCCTAGCCGCAGCGTGACCGCGTCTGGGTGCGCCGCCGGGTCGAAGCTGGCGACGTGATCCTGCCACCACGCGGCGCTGTCGTCTTCCGCCAGCGTCGTCGTCTCGCCACCGAGCAGCGCCAGCCGCTGCGCAATTGCACCCACCGTGCGCTCACGGCCCTCGATGCGGGTGGCAACGCGCCACGCATCGCCGTCTGTGGAGACCTCCAGCGCCGCCGTGGGGTCGCCGCTGTCACGCATCAGCGCCGCGATGGAGAAGGCTTCGCTAACGGTGGGCGCCGTCGCCAGCACCGTCGCTTCGGCGCGCGGGCGGGGGAGCACCTTGAAGTTCGCCGAGGTGATGACTCCCAGCGTGCCCAGCGAGCCGTGGTAGAGGCGCGGCATGTCGTAGCCGGTGACATTCTTCACCACCATGCCGCCGGCCTTGGAGACCGTGCCGCCGGGGTGCGCCACCGTGATCCCGATCAGCAGGTCACGCAGGGTGCCGGCGCTGTGCCGCAGCGGGCCCCAGCGCGCGGTGGCGATCAGCCCGCCGATGGTGGCGTCGTCGCCGCCGGCCGGATCGAGGGGCAGCCGCTGTCCGTGCTCGCCCAGCGCGGCCTGCACATCGCCGAAGCGCGCGCCAGCGCCGACCGAAAGCACGAGGTCGGTCGGTTCGTAGTCGATGATGGCGGACAGCGCCCGGGTGGAGAGCGCGATATCGGCGCTGCGGGGCGCGTTGCCCAGCCCCAGCGCCGTGCCACCCCCGACCGGGATGACCGTTTGGCCCAGATTGGCGGCTTCGGCGAGCTGGGCGGCGATAGCCTGGGCGGAGTCGGGCGCGATGAAGCGCCCGACCGCGACGCCGTCGACGGATTGCGGCTGCAGCGGCTCAGAGGGCATAGATGCCATGCTTCTGCGCCATCGCCTGCATCCGAAGCGCCCGCACCTCGCCGCACATGTAGCCCTTGGGGAAGACCTTGTCCGGGTTGAACATGCCGGCGGGATCGAAGCTGTTCTTCAGGCCCGCCATCGCAGCCAGATCGTCCGCCGTGTAGACGAGCGTCATGTAGCCCCGTTTCTCGGTGCCGATGCCGTGCTCGCCGGAGAGCGCGCCGCCCACCTCGACGCAGTAGGAGATGATCTCCTTGCTGGCCAGCAGCACCCGCTCGGTGTGGCCCGCCTTGCGCCGGTCGAAGAGCATCAGGGGGTGCAGATTGCCATCGCCGGCGTGGAAGACGTTGGCAATGGGCAGGTCGAAGTCCCGGGAGATCTCCTCAACCCGCTTCAGGGTGGCCGGCAGCTTCGAGCGCGGCACGACGGTGTCGTGCAGGTAGTAGTTCGGCGACAGGCGGCCCATGGCGGCGAGCGCCATCTTGCGCCCCTTCCAGAGCAGATCGCGCTCGCCCTTCTCGGTGGCGCTGCGCACCTCGGTGGCGCCGGCGGCGTGGCAGATGCCGGCGATCTCTTCGCCGGTGCTCAGCACGTCGTCCTCGATGCCATCGAGCTCGATCAGCAGCACGGCGCCAGCGTCCATCGGGTAGCCGGCGTGGTAGGCCGGCTCCACCGCCTGAATGGTCAGGTTGTCCATCATCTCCAGCGCCGCCGGCACGATGCCCGCCGCGATGATCTGCGAGGTCGCTTCGGAAGCCGTTTCCACGTCCGGGAAGGCGGCGAGCAGCACGAGGGTGACGTCCGGATTCGGCGTGAGGCGCACGAGGGCCTTCGTCACGATCCCCAGCATCCCCTCGGAGCCGACCATGGCGCCGGTCAGGTCGTAGCCGGCCCCGCCGGGTGAGCGGCCGCCCGTCCAGACGATGCTGCCGTCCGGCAGCACCACCTCCAGCCCGAGGATGTGGTTCGAGGTGACGCCGTACTTCAGACAGTGCGGCCCGCCGGAGTTCTCGGCGACGTTGCCGCCGATGGTGCAGGCGCGCTGGCTGGAGGGATCGGGAGCGAAGAAATAGCCGAAGGGCGTAGTCTGCTCGGAGAGCTCGAGATTGATGACCCCCGGCTCCACCAGCGCCGTACGGTCGTCGCGGTCGATCTCCAATACCGAGTTCATGCGCGTCAACGCGACGATAATGCCGCCGTTCTGCGGCACGGCGCCGCCGGAAAGCCCGGTGCCGGCGCCGCGCGCCACGACGGGCAGGTTCGCCTCCCGCGCCAGCTTGACGATCTCGGCGACTTCCGCCGTATTGCCGGGCAGCACGGCGGCGGTCGGGGCGGCGGTCTCGACGGCGCCATCGACGCTGCCGTCATATTCGTAGACGAGCAGATCGGCGGGCCGGGAGAAGACCGCCTCTGGCCCCACAATCGCCTTCAGCTTGTCAATCAGCTGTTCGCGGTTCACGGCAGTTCTCCCACGAATGTGCAACGAACTGTGATATCCGCAATGGTACCGTCTCGAGATGCCCAGTCGCTTGTGCGCGTGACATACTGACGAATGCGCCCCTGAACCGCGAGGAGCTTCCACCACCCATGAGCGACAGCCAAACTGGTTACTGGATCATTGTCGGATCGCCCGGCAACTTCGAGAAAACGGCCGAGCACAACTTCACGATTCAGGGCCTGAAGTCCCGCCACCGCAAGAAGGCGGAGCGGATGAAGCCGGGCGACAAGCTGATCTGGTACATCACTGGCCTCAAGGCGTTCGCCGGCATCGCCACCATCGAGTCGCCGTACTTCGAGAGCCACGATGCCATCTGGGTCTCCAGCGATCCGAAGAAGGCCGCTGAGGACTACCCGTTCCGGGTCGAAATCTCGCCGGACATCATCCTTGGCCTGAAGGATGCGACGCCCGCCGAGCCGCTGGCCCGGCAGATGGTCTACGCCGCGAAGTGGCCAGAGAAGAACTGGACGCTGGCGTTTCAGGGAAATGTGCACGAGATCGGCGAGCAGGATTACACGCTGATCCGGCAGGCCATCGAGGCGGCGGCGCTGGCCGGCGTGGGGCATGGCGGCTGACCGTTTCGGCGCGGAGGAGGAGGGGGCGCGCTACCGCGTCCACCTCTGCTTCGGCCCGAACTGCAGCGGTCGCGGCAGCAAGGCGCTCTGGCCTGCGCTGGAGCGCGCGGTTGATGAGGCCGGGCTGGGCGGGCAGGTGGAACTGCTGGCGACGACGTGCCGCAACCGCTGCGACTACGGCCCGTCCATGAACGTGTATCCCGGCCCGGTCTTCTACAACGGCATTGACGCCGAAGCTGTGCGCGAGATCGTGGATGAGCACCTGAAGCATGGCCGCATCTGCCAGCGCTGGGTCTTCCGGCCGAAAGTCACCCTCAGATAACTCGCGAAGAGAAAGTCGAGCAACCCGTGGCTACCGTCACCACCAGCTTTGTCCCCGGCACCGCCTACCAGACGCGCATCGAGGCAGGCGACCTTGTGCTGCACGGCGATGAGCCGGTGGAGTCCGGCGGTGATGGCACGGGACCCGCGCCGTACCAGATGCTGTTGGCCTCGCTGGGGCACTGCACGGTGCTGACGATGCTGCTGTACGCGCGGCGCAAGGGGTGGCAGGTCGATCACGCCTCGGTGCGCGGCACGTTCGAGCGCATCATCACCGGCGACCCGGTCACAGGGCGTACGCGCGTGGAGCGCATCACGCAGGAGATTACGCTGGAGGGGCCGCTCGATGAGGAGCAGCGGGCGCGCATTCTGGAGATCGCGCACAAGTGCCCGGTGCACCGCTCACTGGTGAATGGTCTGGAGATCGTGACACTGGAAGCGGCGCCCGAAGTCGTGGTGGTGGAATGACAACGGGCGCTCCGGTGAGGGAGCGCCCGTGACAGAGGTGGAGATGGGGGGATTCGAACCCCCGTCCAGAACCGCGAGCCGGCAAGATCCTACGTGCGTAGTCGGCATTTTGTGTGCTGCCGCGATCTCCTACCGACGGGATCTCGCTGCAGTGAGCCGGACTGCCTTTGGTGTTCGCGCTCCGGCGAACTGAAACACCGCAGCCTTCCTGAGTGACGCCTGACCCCGGTCCCGAAAGGCGGAGGACCGGACAGACGCGCTACCTAGAGGTCAGTGACTTAGGCAGCGTAAGCAAGAGGAGCGTTCGCATCTCTTGGTTGCCCGTTTTTACGAGGCTACGGGCGCCTCGGCACGCACGTACCTGACAAACGACCCTGTCGAAACCAGACATCCCCGTACACGCTGCACTATAGCCGAATGCGAACAGATTTTCCACTGGCAGCCCGGCATGGGTGGCTCTGTCTCGCGCTTTTGCTTTGGGAGCCCGACGCCGGTCGCGGGCTTATCGTGAACGGTAAGGCTGCCAAGGGCGCCAACTTTTGCGGTGGCAGCCTTTGGCAGCGTTGCCGCCCCGGCGCTGATGACTCGGGGTACCATCGCAGCATGGCAAACGCGACTTCCGCCGCTCCGGCGCCGGCTCCCAACCCGTGGCTTCTGGCCGCCCGTCCGAAAACGTTGCCGGCGGCTATCTCGCCGGTGATCGTCGGGTGCGCGGTGGGCTTCGCCGAGGGCGCGTTCGACCCGGTCATCGCGGTCGCGGCGGTGCTCGTCGCGCTGCTGCTCCAGATCGGGGCGAACTTCGCGAACGATGTCGCCGATTTTCGCAGCGGCGCGGACACGGCGGCGCGCGTCGGGCCCACCCGGGTCACGCAGAGCGGGATGCTCTCGCCGCGCGCGGTGGAGATCGCCACGGGCGTCGTGTTGGCGCTGGCCGCGATTCCGGGGTTGTATCTCGTCTGGCGCGGGGGATGGGTTTTCGCCGCTGTGGGACTGCTGGCGATTGTGGCGGCGGTGGCGTACACGGCGGGTCCACGGCCGTACGGCTATTTCGGCATGGGCGAGATCTCGGTGTTCGTGTTCTTCGGGCCAGTGGCGGTGGCCGGCACGGCCTACCTCATGACCCACGCGCTGACGGCACTCGCTTTGGCGTCGTCCGTGCCAATGGGCTGCCTGATCGCTGCCATTCTGGTGGTGAACAACCTGCGCGATATCGACACAGACCGCGTCGCCGGCAAGATGACGCTGGCGGTGCGATTGGGTCGCCGGGGCGCGAGAATGGAGTATGCGCTGCTGCTTGGAGCCGCCTACCTCACGCCGGTGGTGGTTTGGCTGGCGGGATGGGCCGCGGTCTGGGTGCTGCTGCCGCTGGTCACGCTGCCGGTCGCGTTCTCGCTGTGGCGGCGGATCACGTCTGTGGAGGGCCGGGCGCTGAACCCGGTGCTGGCTGGCACAGCCCGTCTGTGTCTTTTCTTCGCGATCACCTATGCGCTTGGGGTGGTGTGGTGACAGATTCGATGTCGCGCAGTGTGGCCGGGGCGATCAAGCCCAGCGCTGACGTGAAGTCCATGTTCGACGCGATCGTGCCGCGCTATGACTTGCTCAACCGGGTGATGACCGGTGGGCGTGACGCCGCGTGGCGTACCCTGACGGTGCGCGAGGCCGCGAAGGCCGGCGAGCCCGCCCGGTCCGCCGCGCTGGATCTCGCGACGGGCACCGGCGATCTGGCGCTGGCGCTGGAGGCAGCAGGGTTCTCCAGTGTGGTGGGCCTCGATTTCTCCCCGGTCATGTTGGAGGAAGCGCGGCGCAAGGCGCAGAAGCGCGCCGGGGGCGCGTCCCGCGTGACGTGGATCGAGGGTGACGCCATGGCGCTGCCGTTCGCGGCGGAGACCTTCGGCGCGGTGACGGTTGGGTTTGGCTTGCGCAACATGCCCAGCTACGACGGCGCACTGCGCGAGGCATGGCGCGTGCTCAAGCCGGGTGGCGTGTTTGTGTGCCTCGAAACCTCGCCTCCGCCCTCGCTGCTGGTGCGGCGGGTGTACGACGCCACGATGGGCGCCGTGCTGCCAGTCATCGGCGGGCTGCTGAGTGGCGACCGCGCGGCCTACGCCTACCTGCCCGAATCGTCGGCGCGGTTCCCGAACGCCGACGAGCTGGCGCGACTGATGCACGGCGCCGGATTCGCGAATGTGCGCTACCTGAGGCGCGGTCTGGGCGCCGTCGCGATCCACGTCGCGCGCAAGCCGCAGCGCGGCGGAGGCAACGCGATCAGCCCTCGCGGTTGAGGCGACGCCACGGCAATGCAACTCGCTCAACCAGCCCCACCAGCGCGAACAGGGATGAGCCCATCAGCGCGAGTAACACAATGGCCGCGACCATGCGGGCCGTTTCGAACTGGGCGATGGAGCGGGTGAGCAGGTAGCCGAGCCCTGCCTTGGCGCCGACGAGCTCGCCGAACACCGCGCCGATGACGCAGATCGCCACCGCGATGCGCGCGCCCGAAAAGATGGAGGGCAGCGCCGAGGGCAACTCCGCCAGCCGAAAGATGCGGCCAGGCGGTGCGCCGAACGCACGTAACAATGCGATCACTTCGCGGTCGGTAGAGCGCAGGCCCTCGACGGTGTTAACGACCAGCGGGAAGAAGCCGACGAGCGCGGTGACCAGCACCTTCGGCAACAGGCCGTAGCCAAACCAGACGAGGAGCAGCGGCGCGATGGCGGGCACCGGCACCGTCTGGCTGGCGATGATGAGCGGGTAGAGCGCGCGGTCCAGTAGTGGCGACCGGGCGATCGCTACGCCGCAGCCGATACCGGCCACGAGAGCCAGCGCGAAGCCCAGCAAGACCTCCTGCAAGGTAACAAGGAAGTTGGCCCAGAGCTGGGCGTGATCGTCGATCAGCGCCTGCCAGACTGCGACCGGCGATGGCGCCAGCCAAGCCGGGGCCGCCGTCACCTGCACCGTGATCTGCCACAGCGCCACGAGGGCGGCGAGCAGCGCAGCCGGGGCCAGCCAACGGCGCCAGAGATCCGCGCGCGGTGGCGTCATGCCGCAATGCCGAGCGTCGTGAAGATCGATTGCCGTGAGGCAATGAACAGCGGTTCGAACAGCACCTCGCGCGCACGGGGCCGGCGGAACGGCGCAATGATCTCCTGCACAATGCGCCCTGGGCGCGGCGAGAAAACGACCACGCGGTCAGCGAGAAGCAATGCCTCCTCGACGTCGTGGGTGACGAGGAGAACGGTCGCCTGTTGCGCGGCGAGGCTTTGCCCGAGCCAGCCCTGCAGCTCGGCGCGGGTGAGCGAGTCGAGCGCGCCGAACGGCTCATCCAGCAAGATGATGTCGCGCTCTGGCAGGAGGGTGCGCAGGACGGCGCAGCGCTGGCGCATGCCGCCGGAGAGCTGATCGGGCCAGCTGGTCGCGAACTCGGCCAGACCGTAGCGGGGCAGCGCGGCGGCGGCGGCGCGTTCGGCGGCGGCGCGGGGCACGCCCGTCGCTTCCAGCCCGAGGGCCGCGTTGCCGACGGTGGTGCGCCACGATAGCAGCAGATCGCGCTGGCGCATGTAGGCGGTGCGGCCGAGCCGTTGCGCGGCGGTCGTGACGGCGCCGTCCAGCAGCACGTCGCCCGCAGCCGGCGACTGCAGGCCGGCGACGAGATCCAGCATCGTGCTCTTGCCGGAGCCGGACGGCCCGACGATGGCGACGAACTCGCCGGGCATGACCCGGAGCGTGAGATCGGCCAGCGCGGTGAGCGTTTGCCCGCCCTCGACATAGGTGGAGGTGACGCCACGCAAGAGGACGCGCGATTGCTGGTCAGCGCTAGGGGGTTGCGGAAGCGTCATGCGTCAGATCTTCGCCGACCAGCTTGGCGATGTCGTTGCCCAGCCGCACGCTGTAGTTGGTGCCGCGGTCCTCCGGGTAGATCTGCGTGGTGTTGGCGAGGTAGAGACCCGGCAACCCCGTGCGGTGAGCCGGGATTTGGTCGCTGTAGCGCAGCGGGATGATCGGCTGCGCGGCGCGCTCGCGGAAAACCCACGCCTGCTCGATCCACGACGGGTCGAACCGGGGGTTGATCTTTCTCAGGTGGGGCATGTAGGCGGCGAGGATGTCGTCGTCTGGGAGCGTGAAGAAGGGGTTGTCCGCTTCCAGATACTTCGAGAGGTAGACGAAGCGCTTGCCTTCGTAGTGCTCCGGCCCAATGAAGTTGGTGTGCTCGATGATGCCGGTGAAGGGCAGGTCATCATCGGCAACGTTGAGCCAGTAGACGGAGGAGAGCGGCTGCGAGAGTTGCAGCAGCACGACGACCGCTGCCTCGTACTCCAACGCGTTCAACTTGCGGAGATAGGGCGCGGGCAGGTCATCGACGAGTTTCGGCAGGATCGGCGAAGGGGTGGTGACGACGACGGCGTCGAAGGCCTCCTGGGTGTCACCGAGTTGGGCCAGCCAGCCGCCGGCGCCATCGGGGACGAGCTTGTCCGGGCCGTCGCCACTGTGGAGCGTGGCCCCGGCGCCGCGCCCGGCGGCAACCAGCGCGTCGATCAGGGTGTTGAAGCTGCCCCGGAAATAGCCCAGCCGCTCCTCTTCCAGTGGGGAGCGCCGGGAGGTCGTGCGCAGCCAGATCTTGCCCCAGAACCAGACCATCGCCACCTGATCGTGGTAGCGGCCGAACTTGGCCCGCAGCTGCGCGCCGAAGGTGCGGTCGTATGCGCGCTGGCCGAGCGCCCGGCGCAGCCAGCGGTGGGCGGTGATCTGCTCGTACGGCTGCCAGTTGCGGACACGTTGCAGATAGGCCGTGACCAGCCCCAGCCGGATGCGGTCGTGGAAGGGGATGGTGCCCAGCTTCAGCAGATCGACCGCGCCGTTGAGCGGCCATATCTTGCCGTCTGCGAAGTACCCGACATTCGAGGGGAGCCAGACGAGCGAATCACCGATGCCGATCTCGTTCGCCAGCGCCACGATCTCACGGTCACTCTGGAACAGGTGGTGGTAGAAGCGTTCGAGCGCCGTGCCCGCGACGGGGAAGGCATTGGCCTGTCCGCCGAACTGCGGGGCGCGCTCCCAGAGCGTGACGGCGTGCCCCTGCTGCGCGAGCCGGTAGGCCGCCGTGAGCCCCGCGATGCCGCCGCCGATGACGGCGATCCGTTTGCCTGTGGAGTTCGTCATGCTGCAACGCTACCTGTCGTGAGTGCGGGTTGGCTACTTCGCCGGCCCGGACAAACAATAACGCCCCACTCCGTAGCCGGAGTGGGGCGTTATGTGTGCGACTAGATGAAGAGCGAGGCCATCACCAGCGTGATGGTCGCCATCAGCTTGATCAACACGTGGATGGAGGGACCGGCGGTGTCCTTCCAAGGGTCACCGACGGTGTCGCCGACCACGGAGGCGGCGTGGGCGTCGGAGCCCTTGCCGAGCACCTTGCCATCGGCGTCCTTGAGGCCGCCCGCTTCGATCATCTTCTTGGCGTTATCCCACGCGCCACCGCCGTTGTTGAGGACGTTGGCGACGAGGATGCCGGCGATGGTGCCGATCATCAACATGCCGGCTGCGCCTTCCCAGCGGAGGGTGACGCCGACGATGATCGGGACGAACACGGCGAGCAGACCCGGCGCGATCATTTCACGCAGGGACGCGCGCACCGCGATATCGACGCAGGAGGAGTAGTTCGGCGTCGAGGTGCCGGCCATGATGCCGGGATCGGCCCGGAACTGGCGGCGCACTTCCTCGATCATGGCGCCGGCGGCGCGGCCCACGGCGCGCATAGCCAGCGAGGCGAAGACGAAGACCAGCGCGGCGCCAGCGAGACCGCCGACGAACACGCGCGGGTTCGCAAGGTTGACGATCTGCGCCTGCATGGCGTCGCCGCCGAAGCGGGCGACTTCCTGCAGGTAGGCGGAGAAGAGCAGGAAGGCGGCCAGCGCGGCGGTGCCGATGGCGTAGCCCTTGGTCAGCGCCTTCGTGGTGTTGCCGGCGGAGTCCAGCGCGTCCGTGGTGTCGCGCACGCTCTCCGGCTGGTTGCTCATCTCGACGATGCCGCCGGCGTTATCGGTGACCGGGCCGAAGGTGTCCATCGCCAGGATGTAGGCGGCGGTCATCAACATGCCCATGGTGGCCACGGCGGTGCCGTAGATGCCGGCGGACTGGAAGAGTCCGCCCGGCTCCGGGAACGCGCCGGTGACCTGGTTGCCGACATAGTAGGAGGAGAGCAGCGAAATGGAGATGACGATGGCCGCCGCGCCGGTGGTTTCAAAACCGACGGCGATGCCGGAGATGATGTTCGTGGCGGGACCCGTCTTCGACGACTCCATGATGTCCCGCACGGGGCGGTAGCGGCCACTGGTGTAGTACTGAGTGACCCAGACGAAGACGAAGGCCGTCAGGACGCCGATGATGCCGCAGAGGAGGTACTCCATCTTGCCGTACGGCAGCATCCAGAACGCCGCAGCCGCCAGGCCGACAATGCCGAGCGCCGCCGCGACATAGAAGCCCTTGTTCAGCTCCGTCATCGGGTCGGCGGGCGTCGCCGGTGGCCGAACCGAAAGCAGGCCGACCATTGAGGCCAGAAGGCCCAGCGCGCCGAGCACCAGCGGGAAGAAGACGAAGGCCAGCGCCTGCTCGTTCTGCGAGCCGAGCGCGGCGGTGAAGAGCGTGGCGCCAAGGATCATGGCGCCGATCATCTCGGCGACCGAGGACTCGAAGATGTCCGCGCCACGGCCGGCGCAGTCGCCGACGTTGTCGCCGACGAGGTCGGCGATAACCGCCGGGTTGCGCGGGTCGTCTTCCGGAATACCGGCCTCGACCTTGCCGACGAGGTCGGCGCCGACGTCAGCGGCCTTGGTGTAAATGCCGCCGCCGAGCTGGGCGAAGAGCGCCACGAAGGAGGCGCCGAAGGCGAAGCCGACGATCCAGAAGGGCGTCTCTGCGGCGGCCGGCAGCGCGCCTTCCACCAGCGGGTAGACGATCCAGTACATTGCCAGCACGCCGAGGAGGCCGAGCGCCACCACGAGGAAGCCGGAGACCGCGCCGCCGCGCAGCGCTACGGTGAGCGCCTCGCCGAGGCTGCGGCGGGCGGCGGACGCCGTGCGGATATTGGACTTCACGGCCACGTACATGCCCGTGTAGCCCGCGATACCGGAGAGGAGCGCGCCGAACAGGAACGCGCCGGCGGTGATCAGCGCGCGCGTCTGCTGGTGGTCCTTCTCGGAGATGCCAACGATGACGCCGATGACGATCGCGATGACGACGGAGAGCATCGCGATGGTGGAATATTGCCGTTTGAGGAACGCGACCGCTCCCACATAGATGCGGTTGGAGATATCCTGCATCGCGGGCGTGCCAGTGTCCCGGCTGAGGACGTCCCGGGCGAGCCAGCCCGCAAACAGAATAGCCACCAGGCCGCAAATGAGCACCGGCAGCGAATAGAGCTCCCGAGCTTCCAAGACCCCCTCCTCAGATCCTCTGCGCAACGCAGCGCAGCGGACTTCCCCCCGAACCACCGGGCGCCCCGGTGTCGCTCTGCGACACCCTACATCTTTCCCCTGACGTAAGGTTCCCGGCTTTGTGTGGCTTCGCGCGCAAGGCGCAATACGCCGCCGACCCCGGGAGACATGCGGAGTCGGATTCTACCACGGTCCCCCGGCGCGTCTTGGGGGTCGAGATCGTCAGGCGCGAGAGGGAGTGGGCTCCGGGCGCCGCAGGAGGCGGCGAAAGAAGCTTTGGATCTCGTCGTTTTCCCACGCTACCAGCAACTGGCTCGCGTTGAAGATCGAGGAAAAGGTGCCGCTGATGGTGCCGATCAACAAGGCCAGCACGAAGACTCGTGTTGAACCGCCGCCGAACAGCACCAGCGCCAGCAAGGTGAAGATGACCGTCAGCGAGGTGTTGAGCGAGCGGACGACTGTCTGCGCCAGCGAGTGATCGACCACGCTCTCAAACGATTCATTGGGGCTGAGCGCGAGGTTCTCGCGGATACGGTCGAAGACGACGATGGTGTCGTGGACGCTGAAGCCGATTACGGTGAGTAGCGCCGTGATGAACAAGGCATCGACGCGGACGTTGAACAAGACGCCGAGGATGGAAAAGACGCCGAGCACGATGATCACGTCGTGGAGCATTGCCACCAGGGCAGAGCTGCCGTAGAGCAGGGGATTCTGTGTGTTGCGGAAGGCGTAGGCCATGTAGAGCAGGATGCCGAGGGAGGCGACGGCCACCGCGATGATGGCCCGGTTGCGGATTTGCGTCGAGACCGCGCCGCCAACCGACGAAAACTCCAGCTCGGTGAAGCCACCGAACTCGCTGGTCAGCTTCTCGGCGAGGACGGCTTTTTCCGGCGACCCCTCGCGGATTTCCGGGATGCGGATGGAGAAGGTGCTGTCGTCACTGCTGCCGGTCTGCTGCACCACGTTCTGGTCATAGCCGGCGTCCCGGAAGACCTGCTCCACCTGCGCGGTGGTGGTCGGGTTGGTGAACTTGACCTCCCAGAGCGTGCCGCCGGTGAAATCGATGCCCAGCTTCAGGCCGAACAGGATCAGCGAGATCAGGCCGGGAATGATGAGGATCAGCGAGATGGTGAACCAGAGTTTGCGCTTGCTGGCCAGATGTTCCATAGCGGTGTCGACTCTGCCCTTTCGCTGCTAATCGGCCGGCGACGGCGCAATGGAGGCGGTGGACGGTGCGGAACTGAACCACCAGCGCGGATTCGTCCACCCCAGCGCTACCACGACCTGCAGCAAGGTGCGGGTCACGGTGATGGCGGTGAACATGCTGACTAGCACGCCGATGAACAGGGTCAATGCGAACCCGGTGATGATCGAGGTGCCGGTGTAACTGCCGAAAACGTACAGGATGAAGGTGGTGATCATCGTCGTCACGTTGGAATCGCGGATCGATGGCCACGCGTGCGAGAACCCGGAACTGAGCGCCTGCGTGAGGGTGCGCCCGCGCCGGATCTCATCCTTCATGCGGGCGAAGATCAGCACGTTCGCGTCCACGGCCATGCCGATGGAGAGAATGAAGCCAGCGATGCCTGCCAGCGTCAGGGTGACCGGGATCAGCTTGAAGATGGCGACGGTCAACAGCGAATAGATGATCAGCGCGACCACGGAAACCACGCCCGGCAGGCGGTAGTACAGGATCATGAACAGGCAGACGATGAACAGGCCGACTGCGCCCGCGATCAGGCTGCGCTGCAGCGAATCGTGGCCGAGCGAGGGGCTGACCGTTTGGCTCTGCACCACCTCCAGCGGCACGCCGAGGGCGCCGGCCTTGAGCTGGATCACCATGTTCTGCACTTCGGCTGGCGGCACCCCCTCGATGATGCCCGAGCTGGAAATGGCGCCGTTGATCGTCGGGGACGAGATGACCTGCTTGTCGATGACGATCGACATCGGCTGCCCGAGGTGGGAGCTGGTGTACTCGAAGAAGCGGCCCGCCGCATCGCCCTGCAACTCGAAGGCGACGACCTGACCGACACCAGAGTTGCCAGTGCTGACGAACGCGTCTTTCAGGTCTGCGCCGCTGACGATGGTCTGGAACACCGGGCCCTCTGGCTCGGTGCTGGCGGCGACCGGTGTGGCCTCCACGCCCGCGACAGGCGTCGCGCTGCCAGTGGTAGGTGACGCAGCGGCGACCGGTGACGCGACGGGCGTGGCCGCGGCGTCTTCGCCCCGGTCGGCGGGGCCGAGCGTGGTGTCAACAACCAGTCCCGGGGGGAGGCGCATCCCCTGCGGATCGATGATTTCCAGCAGGGCGGTTTCCTGCATGATCTCGATGGCGTCCGCCGGGTTGGTGACGCCGGGCAGCTCCACAATGATCTGGTCGGAGCCGCGCGTCTGGATGAGCGGTTCACTGACGCCAAGCGCGTTGATGCGTCGCTCCAGCGTTTGCTTCGTGCCTTCCAGCGTCTGCTCGTCGAGCGTT
>JASGGF010000076.1:0-15656 GCA_047605145.1 Thermomicrobiales bacterium
GCCGCAAGCGATCAACGGCATGGTCAACCGGGTGCGCGAAGCCGCCGGCATCCAAAAGGATGTCACCCCGCAGACCCTGCGCCACACCTTCGCCGTGGACCGCGCCAACGCCGGCGCCACCGAGGAGGACCTGCTCGCTGTGCTCGGCCTCGCCAGCGACGCGCGCAACCGGCACAGCGTGCAGCGCTACCTGAAGCTGGCGGAAGCGCCGCTCTAGCTATTGTCGGAAAGCGCCAGCAACCGGTCCGCCTCCGCCGCCAGCTCCTCTCGGAACTGCACCCGTTCACGCCAGCGGGCCGGCAGCGCCTCCACACCGTACGCGGCGCCAGCCAGTGCGCCCGCCACGGCGCCGGTGGAATCGGCGTCGTCGCCAAGGGAAACCGCCTGCACGATCGCTTCTTCGGCGCTCGGGAAGTTGGCCAGCGCCCAGAACGACGCGCCCACCGTTTCCAGCACGAAGCCGCCCGCCCCTACCTGCTCGCGTAGCAACCCGGCGGCCCGCAGCACGGCCTCCCGCAGCTCCTCATTCGGGATGCCGGCCACGGCGGCCCTCGGCGCATCCGCGATGGCCCCGCCGTTGAGCAGGTGCACGATGCCCTGATTCACCGCCACCGTGCCCCACGCCGCGCGCTCCTCGGCGTGGGTGACCCGCGCGGACGCCAGCGATGCCTCGACCAGCGCGACCGGATCGTTGCGGAAGCGCAGCGCCACCGGCGCGCAGCGCATCACGGCGCCGTTGGCGGCGGAGCCGCGCACGCCCCGTTGCGACACAGCCGCCTGCCCCGATTCCTGCGGCGGCGTGCCAGCCGCCAGCGCATCAAGCGCCGCCCGGGTGGTGTTGCCGATATCTTTCGGCAGGCTGTTTCGCCATGCGATCAGGCCGGCAGCGAAGGCGTTCATGTCGAGCCCGGCGGCATTCAGGGCGCGGCTGAGGATCAGCGTCTGCTGCGTGTCATCGGTGATCTCACCGGGGTCCAGATCGAGCCAGCCGCCGCCTACAAACTCGCGCAAGCCGTCCGGGAAACGCACGGCAATATCGTCGCGGTGCTTGAACTCGACCGGGCCGCCCAGCGCGTCCCCGCAGGCGACACCCAAAAGGACGCCTCGATAGCGGTCCGCGAGCGACGGCGCAGCGGGATCAGACGGCGATGCGACCAATGGGCCCTCCCCTTCTGTAGCAATGGCTGTTAGACTTTTGTTCAAAGAATGTAGGCGCCCCTGTCAAAGTCGACACGAGCCGCCGGGAAGCGCGTTGCGGGATGTCGCTTCCAGCGTAGCAGGAGGACCAGGGACATGCGCGTGACTCGCCGGATTCGTCCGTCGCAAGTCGGTTGTGCAGCATCAGCCAGCCGCCGCCGGCTCTACGCCGCGAGCGGTAGCGAGACCCCGGAGCCCGTCGCCCCCAGAGCCCTCCCCCGCCCCGTTCTGGTCATCGATATCCACGGCCAGATTCTTACACCTGAGAACAGCATCGATCTTGGCGCGCTGCGCCCCGGCTACGATGATGCGGTCGCGTTCTCCGTGACCAAATCGCGCGGCTGATAGCGCGTGACCCAGGCGCGGTAATCCGCCACCTCGCGGTCGGCCCGCGTCTGATCCCAACCCAGCGTGTCCTGCGCCGTCTTCGCAATGGCCGCATCCGCGCCGATGCCCGCGCCCGGCCCCAGCCCGCTCACCGTGCGTCGCGCCACGACATCCGCCAGCGTTCGCGCGCCCTCCCGCTCGAAGGCCCACGGAACCTCGCCAGCGATCATCCCTGACGCCTCGTCGATGACCGCTTCCTGCCCCCGCGCCTTCGCGTACTCCGCGACCTCGCCCGCCCGCGCCCCGTACACACGTAGCAGGTGCTCCTTCGCCACCAGCGGTAGCGTTGAGCTGGCGAGGAAGCCTGACCGGTACGTTTGCCAGTCCTGTCCCAGCGGGGCGCCCGGCAGCGGGAGCTTTGCCGTCCGCGAGGCCACTGGCTCACGGTCAAGCGCCTTCATCACCAGATCGACGGCGTGTTCCGCCAGTTCGCGGTAGGTGGTCAGCTTGCCGCCGATCACTGAGTAGAGCCCGTCCGGCTCCCCCGCCGACCCGTGGTCGAACACGACGTGCCGCCGGGTGACGGCGCCTTCGGCCTTGTCCGGCGCGTACGGCAGGGGCCGCACTCCGGCGTAGCTGTAGCGGACGTTGTCGCGCGTCAGGTGCGCGCCCGGCAGCAGGGCGTTCGCCTCCTGCAGCATCCAGTCGGTTTCATCGTCCGTGCCGGTGATGTGATCGAGATCGCCGCTGTACCGCGTGTCGGTGGTGCCGATCAGGTAGGCATCGTTCCACGGGATGACGAAGAAGGGCCGGTGTTGCAGCCGCGCCTCGGCGTAGATGCCGGCGGTGGGCGCGCCCGGGAAGGGATCGACCACGAGGTGCGTGCCCTTCGTGCCGCCCATGAGTGGTTGCGGGCGCGGTGCGCCGAGCCCGGCCAGCACCTCATCCACCCACGGGCCGGCCACGTTCAGCACGACCGGCGCCGTGGCCGTGAAATGCTGCCCGGTCAGCAGGTCGGTTCCCGCTACTCCGGTGACCGTCTTGCCCCACGTCGTGATGCGTTCGACCTTGTGGTAGGTCAGCACCTTGGCGCCGTGCGCCTGCGCATCGAGCGCGTTCTCCAGCGTCAGCCGCTCGGGGTATTCGGCCTGCGCGTCGTAGTACATCGCGCCGGCCAGCAGGCCTTCCGGGTTCAGCCCCGGCAAGCGGCGGAGCGTTTCCTCCCGGCTCAGCATCTTGTGGCGCGGCAGCGTCTTGTCCAGCGACAGGGCGTCGTAGGCGACCATGCCGGCCCGGATCGTCAACGGGCTGCGGGTGTCGCCCTTGTAAATGGGGATAATGAGCGGCAGGGGCTGCACCAGATGCGGGGCGTTGTGCAGCAGGCGCTCGCGCTCGCGCAGCGACTCCCGCACCAGCCCCACCTCGCCGTACTCCAGATAGCGCAGCCCGCCGTGGATCAGCCGGGTCGGCCACGTCGTGGTGCCGGAGCCGATATCGCCCTTGTCGAGCAGCAGGGTCTGCAAGCCGCGCAGGGCGGCGTCCCGCGCGATGCCCGCGCCGTTGATGCCGGCGCCGATCACGATCAGGTCGAAATGCCCCAGATGCTCCGGGCCGGGGGTGGCGGTTTCGGCGCTCATGTCACTCCTCTCCCGTTTCCTGCACGGTGTCGGTGTCGTACGGCGGGAAGCGGAACGACATGCCGCGGTCGAGCAGCCCGCCCAGCCCCAGCGCCGCGAGCGTCTCCGGCGCCACCCGCTCGCCCGTCATGATCCACGGCAGGATGACGTCGGCGATGGTCGATTTCGAGAACATCGAGCACGAGGCGAGGTTGAAGATCGGCAGGTCGTCGCGGTAGGCCAGCCAGAACATGCTGCCGGGGTGGGCCGGCGCTCCGAAGCGCACCAGCTCGGCCCCGGTTGCCTGTAGCGCCAGAAACGTCGGGTCGAGGGGATCGAGGGTGTTGCCACCTGCCGCCAGCACCAGATCAGCTCCCGCCGCCGCGAACTCCTCCATCACCGCCGCGATCGCATCCGCGTCACGGCCCGGCTCACGGAAGGCCAGCACCTCGCCGCCGTACCAGCCGATCTTTTTCGCCAGCGACTTCTGGAACGTATCGCGCACCCGCCAGTCAGGCCCTTCGGTGCTGATCACACCCACCTTGAACGGCTTGAACGGCACGACCTGCACGACAGCGTGCGCGGCCCCGATGGCCTCGGCAGCAGCCACAGCGGTTTCCTCCACCGCGACCGGCGCTACCTTCACGCCGCACACGATTTTGCCCGGCACGACCGGGACGCGGTCTTCCAACGTGAAGACCGCGATTCCCGGTAGCAAGTTCAATTCCAGCAGGGCGGACCCATCGACCCGCAGCAGCCCCTTGCGCGTGGCAACGAGGTTGTAGCGGCTGAGCGACGGCCCCCGGATCTCCAGCCCCGGCCCGGCGACGGTCCGCGCCAGCCGAGCCCCGGCGTCGTCCTCGTGGACATCGTCCGGCCCGAGTTCCACCGCGTGCACCGGGTGCGTGAGCCCGGCGAGCAGTGTCAGTTCCTCAGCGCCCAGCCGGCGCCCCTTGCGCAACCGCTGCTCGCCGATCTTCACGTTCTCGGTCAGCACCACGGTGTGTGGCGCCGCGTCGCCGATCCCGCTCTCCGGCTCGATGACGAACGGCCGCATCATTCCCTCGCAATCGCGGTCTGGTTAGCCAACGACGGAACGCACCTCCCGCGCCAGCGCCTCGCCCAGCGTGCGGTGAGACTCCGCCTCGAAGTGGATGCCATCAAGATCGCTGGAAACGATCACCGCGCCGGCATCGAAGAAGCCCAGCTTGTTCGACGCGGCAAACGCCCGGTAGTAGCGCGAGAAGAGCCGCGATTTCGCCTCCGCCCCGGCGAACATCTCGTCCAGATCAGTGAGGGTCGTCACTGCTGGCGGCGCGATCAGGATCACCGGCGGCGGCGTGCCGTCCGCCCGCTGCCCCGTCCGCGCCGCGAGCGCCGCCAACCCGGCGGCGCTCTGCGCGATATCAGAGGCGCTCAACCCGAAACGCGCCTTCAAGTCGTTCGTGCCCAGCATCAGCAGCACCACATCGAGTGGCCGGTGCGTTTCCAGACACGGAGGCAGGTAGGTCAGGCCATTGCGGCCCGGCTCCATGGGGTCATCCCAGCGCGTGGTGCGGCCGTTCAGGCCCTCTTCCACCACCCGGTACCCGGCTCCCAGTTCGCGCGCCAGCACGCCGGTCCAGCGGACATCCGGCGCAAAGCGGGTGCGGGTCGCCGGGTCATATCCCCACGTGTTGGAATCGCCATAGCAAAGGATCGTTGCCGGAGCCGTCGTCTCAGGCATCGGCCGGCCGGTTCGAGAGGGTCACCTCGACCCGAAAGGAGACGTAGCCGCGCTGCACCGTCAGTTGCACGGTGTCGCCCGGCTGGTACTGGAACAGCGCGCCCACCATCGAGAGGCGTTCACCAACTCGCTCCCCGTTGATTGCCGTCACGATATCGCCGGTCTGCATGCCGGCGGCTTCGGCTGGGGTGTTGGCAACAACGCCCGAGACGTAGAAGCCTTCCTCCACATCGAGACCCCAGCGCAGGATCGTTTCATCGTCAAGCTGGGTCAGTTGCAGGCCCAAATACGGGTACTCAATCGCGCCATCGGCAATCAGCTTGGCGGCCACATTGCGCACCGTCTCCGCCGGCACCGCGAAGAACAGCCCTTGCGCGTCGATGATGCCGAGCGTGTTGATGCCCACCACCTCGCCGGTCAGCGTCACCAGCGGCCCGCCGGAGTTACCCGGGTTGATGGCTGCGTCATGCTGGATCAGGTTCAGCAGTTCCGGGCCGCCGTCTTCGTCCGGCACCGTGCGCCCCAGCGCCGAGACGATGCCTTCGGTGACCGTGTTCGTGAACGTGCCCAGTGGCGACCCGAGCGCCAGCACCGACTGTCCCGGCAGCAGCGCGTCCGAATTGCCGAGGTTGGCGACCGCCGGGACCTTGGTGTCGATCTTCAGCACTGCCACGTCAGCGTTGGCGTCCGCGCCGATCAGGGTCGCCGGCTCTTCGCGGCCATCCGCCAGCACCACCACAAACGCAACGCCGCCATCGACGACGTGCTGGTTCGTGACGATGTGGCCGTCTTCATCGAGGATGAAGCCGCTGCCGGACCCCGCCGGCACCGTCTCGGTCCCGTCTTCGCTCAGCTGCTCGTTGATGACCGTGACCACCGCCGGACCGACTTTTTCCACGACCTGCACCGGCGTCAGTTCCGGGGCAGTGCTCGGCTCGGCCGGCGTCTCCAGCGCCGGGGGCTGCGCCGGCAGCAGTTCGTTCGGCGGCGCGCTGAAGGCGTCGCCCGCGCAGATGGCGTATGCCTTGAGTGGGCCTGCCTTGCCGGCGATGGTGTTCGGCACGGCGGTCCACCCGAACTGGGCGATATTGCCGTCATGATCGAGCCGGTAGGTCGGGTGCGAGGCCGAGACGAAGACCACCGGCGGCTCTGCCGTCGTGTCCGCCGGGTCGGCGGAGGGCACGTACGGCTCGGCGCCGTCCAGATCGTAGCCCCCGCTCAGCAGCAACTGACCGGGATCACACCACGCCGTCAGCGGGCCTTCGGTCAGGGTCTGGCCCAGCGCGCCGTCTTGCGCCAGCGCCGGGACGACGGACCCGGCCGAGAGCGCCAGCGCAGCAGCCAGCGCGAGTTTTCGGGAATGCATCAACTTCCTCCGCAGCGTCAAATACGCGGGCACGGCTAAGGATGCACCAAACCGGCGCGTCGTACCGCTTTTTGCCGGTTTGGCGGGCGCACCCGGCGCTGTTTGGCCGGACTACCTGTCAAGGAGATGGGGCTGCAGCACCATGATCAGGAAGTACGGAATGCGGGAGGCGGGCTCCATACTCGGATCAGCGGCGATCTGCGCGGGAGAAGGACGCGGTTCTGCCATCTGCGTCAGGCAAAGACCCGCCGCCTCGATCAGGCTGCCCCACGTTTCGAGCGTGCGATGCCAGCGCGGCGTGCGCCACGGCTTGGCCGGGTCCCCCGATTTCCAGTCCAGTACATCAGGCTGCCACTGAAAATAGTGATCGATCCAGCGCGCGCCTTTTGCCTCATCAGGGCCACGCAGCCACCCTGCTTCCGCGCCGCTGGTGACCGGATGCGGGACGGACAGGGCGATTTGCCCGCCCGGCGCCAGCACCTGCCGGGCCGCGCGCAGGATCTCGCCGGCGTGCGGTGTGTCCTGCAGCACCATGCAGCCGGTAATCAGGTCGAACGCGCCGGCGGGCCACACATCGGCGATTTCCCGGGCGTCGAGATGCCGGTAGTCGATGCCTAGCGGCTGTTCCTCCTCGTGCCGCAGGGCGTGCGCGATTTGCCCGCGCGCCATATCAACACCGGTGACCTGGGCGCCCCGCATTGCGAGCTGGCGGGAAAACCAGCCCTGCCCGCAGCCGAGATCGAGCACGCGCGCGCCCGCCACCTCGCCGCACGCCGCCAGCAGCGCCGGGCCGTGCACCTGCTCCCGCCAGCGGTCATGCCCGCCCTCGACGAACGCGTCCCACAAATCCGCCACGGCGTCCCACGCCGCAACTGGGTCCGCGATCAGCTCGTCATCCGGCGGGACCACCTTGCTCACGCAGGAGTGCTCTCATGCGGGAGGCCGGGCCGGGGATCGAAGTCCGCTGGCAGCGAGGGTGTCGCGGCCGCAACGCCCTCACGGATGACGCGGTAGACGCGCTCCGGGGTCAGGGGCAGGGTGTGCACCGGCACGCCGATGGCGTTCGCCACGGCGTTGGCGATGGCCCCCGGCGGCACGACCACGGGCGGCTCCCCAACACCCTTCGCGCCGTACGCGCCCTGCTCCGAGGCGTTCTCCACGAGGATGGTGCGCACGTTCGGCGCTTCGAGGGTGGTCGGCAGCTTGTAGAGCGCGAGGTTCGGGTTCAGCATCTGCCCGCGCTCGATCACCATCTCCTCGGTCAGCGCGTAGCCGACCGCCTGCACGGCGCCGCCCTGCATCTGCCCCTCGACGTACAGCGGGTTGATGGCGAACCCGACATCCTGCGCCGCCACCAGATCGACCACGCGCACGGCGCCGGTCTCGGGGTCCACCTCGACCTCGGCGGCGTGGCAGTGGAACGAGGGCGCGTTGAAGTACGGGAAGAGGGCGCCCCGGATGGAGGTGTTGTCGTAGGGCGTTGGCTCCACCACGAACGCGCCGTTGCCCAGCACCGGCCCGCTGCCCCACATCTGGCCGCTCATCAACTCGCCGTAGGTTGTGCCACGGTCCGGCACGCCGCGCACACTGATGCGGCCATCGCGGATCTCAAGATCCGCCTCGGAGGCCTCCAGCAGGTCGGCGGCTCGCTGCAGGATCTGCGAGCGGACGTGCTCCGCCGCTCGCTGCGCCGCCCGGCCCATGTTGAACAGCGTGCGGCTGCCCTGCGCGCCGGCGTCCATCGGGGTGGCGCTGGTGTCGCCCCAAACGAGGCTCACCTTGTCCATGCCGACGCCCAGCTCGCCGGCCACAATCTGGGCCACGCCCGCCGTCACCGAACCGGTGCCGATCTCGGTGGCCCCGGTGTGCACGACGACTGTGCCGTCCTCGTTCATCTGGATGGCGCACCCCGCCGCGCCCGCGACGGTCAGCCACCACGAGCAGGCCAGCCCCTTGCCGCGCAGCAGGCCCGGCGCGCTGGGTTCGCTGGCGACGCCCCAGCCGATGGCCTCGGCGGCCCGGCGCAGCGTTTCCTCCTGCCCCACCACACCCAGCGGCTGCCCGGTGTGCCCGAAATCACCATCGCGCAGGATGTTGCGCAGCCGGAACTCCAGCGCGTCCACGCCCAGCTCGCGCGCGATGGCGTCGGTGTGCGATTCCACCGCGAAGACGGTTTGCGGGCCGGTCGGACCACGGTAGGAGCCAAACGACATCTTGTTGGTGAGGACCGCCAGCACCTCCACCCGGATGTTCGGGATGCGGTACGGCCCCGGGGCCAGCATCGCCGCGATGGAGGTAAGCAGCGAGCTGGGGCCGCAGTACGCCCCGGCGTCCATGATCACCTTCGCCTCGCGGCCCAGCAGCGTGCCGTCCGCCGCCACGGCGGAGCGCAGGCAGAGGGTCATCGGGTGGCGAGGCGAACCGGTGGTCAGGTCCTCCTCGCGGCTGTTCGCCACGCGCACCGGGCGCCCGGTCGCCCGCGCCAGCAGCCCGGCGTACAACTCGACCGAGGCCTCCAGCTTCGAGCCGAAGCCGCCGCCGACTGTTTCCGCCATCACCCGCAGATCGCTGTACGGCAGCTCCAGCGCCTCGTGCAGCTGGTGGCGCACTAGAAACGGCCCCTGCGTTGAGGTGTGCACCGTCAGACGGCCCAGCGCGTCCACCTCGGCCACCGCCACGCGCGGCTCCATTGGTGTCTGGTGGGCCGGGTGCGCGGCGTAGACTCCTTCGATGATGTGATCTGCCCCGGCGAACGCGGCGTCCGTGTCGCCACGCGAAAGCACCACCTGCCCGGCCACGTTGCCCCAGCGGATCAGGCCGTCGGGGGACGTTGCCGCCGTGACGTCCTGTAGCAGTGGCGCACCGTCACGCAACCCGGCGAACGGGTCGTGCACCGGCGGCAGATCCTCGTAGGTGATCTCGACCAGCCGCGCCGCCAGTTCCGCCGTCTCCGGCGTATCCGCCGCAATGGCGGCTACCGGGTCGCCGATGTAGCGCACCTTCTCCGTGGCGAACGGCGACTGATCCTTGACCACCTCGCCAAAGCGCCCGCCAACCTCGCCGAACAGCACCGCCTCCACGCCCAGCAGCGCCAGCGCGGCGCTAGCGTCGATGCCGAGGATGCGCGCGTGAGGGCGGTCGCTGCGCACGACCTTGCCGTGCAGCATCCCCGGCGCCACGAAGTCGCTGGCGTAGCGAGCGCGCCCGGTCAGCTTGTCGGCGGCATCGAGGCGCAGCGCGCGCGTCCCGACCAGTTCGTTGACCACCGCTTCCGCCATCTCAGGCCTCCTGCGCGCGCAGGAGGGCCGCTGCCGCTGCCCGCTGCACGAATCGCGCGATCATCTCGCGCCGGTACCACGCGCTCGCTTCCGTATCGTCCAGCGGGTCGCTTTCCACGGCAGCCGCTGCGCCCGCCGCCGCAAATGTCGTCTGGGTGGCGGGCGCGCCGGTCAGCGCCGCCTCCGCCTGCCGCGCCCGCAGCGGCGTCGGCCCGGCGCCGGCCAGACCGACCCGCGCCGCCGCAATCGTCGCGCCATCCTCCGCCAGTGTCAGCGAGACGCCGGCGGCAACCAGCGCGGTGTCGACGCCGCGCACGCGGTGCTTCAGGTAGGCCGCGCCGCTACGCGGCGCCGGCGTCGGGAGATGCACCGCCACCAGCAGCTCGTCCGGGGCCAGCACGGTCTCCATGTAATCGAGGAAGAGGTCTTCCACCGGCAGGCGTCGCGTTCTTTCCACGGAGACCAGCTCCACCTCTGCCCCAAGCGCGATCAGCACTGGGGGTGGATCGCCGGTCGGGTCGGCGTGGCAGAGGTTGCCGCCCAGCGTGCCCTGCGCCCGCACCAGCGGCGAGGCGATCAGCGCGGCGGCGTCCGCCAGCGCCGGGAAGCGCTCGCGCACCAGCGGCTCATGCTCCAGCGTGCGCTGCGTCACCATCGCCCCGATGCGCAGGCCACCCGCGCCGTCCTCCGCGATCTCGTGCAGATCAGGTATCCGCTTCAACCCGACCAGCAGGCTCGGCTCGATCAGCCCCTGCCGCAGGAACACGCCCAGCGACTGCGCGCCGCCGACCACCTTCGCGTCGTCACGCGCCGCCAGCAGCGCCACGGCCTCAGCCACGCTCACCGGCGCGGCGTACTCGACAGTTACGGCCTCATCGACCCACGTCATCGCGATCTCCTGCGGCGTTCATTCAGGCTGATTTCGCCACGAACGGCCCTCACCCCAACCCCTCTCCCGATGCGCGGGAGAGGGGCTTTTGCCCAGTGCAGGCAGGCCAAAAGAGGCATGATGACGCCCGATTTCCGCTTCGCCACCCGACCGCCCCCCCTCGCCCACGCATCGGGAGAGGGGCTGGGGGTGAGGGCCGACGCCACGAGCCCAGCCTGTTCCCCCATTCCTACCCCCGTCAGCTGTACATCGGAAAAACGCCGCGGTGAGGGCCGTTATTACTCACTGCGCCAGCTTTTCCCTTACGCACCCGGCAAAGTCGTCCAGCATGGCGTCGGCGCGGCGGGAGATCATGCCGTGGCCGTACTGCCCGATCTTGCCCAGCACATCAACATCCGAGGTGATGATCACCTCAGTGGGCAGGGTGCTGTTCAGCGCCATCTGCATGGTGGCCTTCACGCCGCCGCCCAGCTTGGCGTCCTTGCCGCTCAGCTCCACCACGCCCCGGTACTCGGCGTCGTTCAGATCGACGATGGTGACCTGACAGGCGAAGCGCGCCGAGACCGGTCCGATCTTCGCGGTCACGTCGGCGTCGTAGGTGTTCGGCCCGGATTCGCGCACGTTGCTGGCGCCGGGGATACACGGGGCCATCGCCGGCACGTCGCACAGGAAGGCCCAGACCGCCTCGATGGGCGCATCGACGGAAAACTGGTGCGTGAACTGCATGGCCCCTACCCCTCGCTGCCGGCGGCGGCCAGCACCGCCTCCACGATCTTGCTGTACCCGGTGCAGCGGCACAGATTGCCGCTCAGGCCGCGCCGCACCTCGGCTTCCGTCGGGCGCGGGTGCTCCGCCAGCAGCGCCGTAGCCGCCAGCACCATGCCGGGCGTGCAGAAGCCACACTGCACGCCGCCGGCCTCCGCCAGCGCCGCCTGCAGCGGGTGCAGCTCGCCCAACGGGGCCACCCCCTCGATGGTCGTGATCTCGTGGCCCTGCGCCTCCACCGCCAGCGTCAGGCAGGAGCAGACCGCCTCGCCGTCCAGCAGCACCGTGCAGGAGCCACACTCACCCATGCCACAGCCCAGCTTGGCGCCAGTTAGCGCGAGGTTGTCGCGCAGCACCTCCAGCAGCATGGCGTCCGCCGCCGCCGAGACGCGGCGCACCTTTCCATTGACGTGCAGTTGCATGGCAACGCCCAATGTAGCCTCCCGCGCAAACGACCCGTAATTCTGGCAAGATGGTACCCGCGTCGTCGCAGACCCACCGCGCTCTGGCTGTTCACGGATTGGACGATCTCCCGATGAAAGATCGGACATACGAACATGCTATAGTGCGGGAACGCTTGCGATCAACGCCTGTTGCATCAGTAACGGGCACAGATACCACCGTGATTGCTCTGGACACTGTTGTGGATTGCAACAAGAGGAGTTGCCCCATGTCCCGTGAATCCGCGTTTTCCCGTCGCCGTGTCTTGCTGGGCGCCGGTGGTTTGGCCGCCATCGCCGCAGCCGGGCCACTCCGCTTCTCCATCGCGCCTGCCGCCGCGCAGGAGGTTGTCGATGTCACCATGTGGGGCAACCACCCCGAGTGGAAAGACCCGATGGAGGCGCTGATTGCGGCGTTTCAGGCGGCGAATCCTGACGTCACCATCGACTTCTCCGCGACGCCGGGCGACCAGTACGGCGCCAAGATCCAGACGGCGCTGGCCGGCGGCCAGACCTCGGACATCTTCGGCGAGCTGGAAGGCGGCATCATCGTCGCGGTGGGCAAGGGCGGCGAACTGCCCTACGCTGATTTGACCGACAAGATCGATATCAGCAATCTCACCGACTCCGCCCGGGGTCAGGTTGAGGTGGACGGCGTCGTGTACGGCGTGCCGCTGGCGGCCTACACGGTGGGGCTGGCCATCAACAACACGGTCTTCGCAGATGCCGGCGTTGAGCCGCCGAAGACGTGGGACGAACTGAAAACCACCGCGCAGGCGCTCAAGGACGCTGGTGTGGCAGCGCCCATCGTGCTCGGCGCCAAGGACTGGGTCCACCCGTACTTCATGTACATCGGCCTCGCCTCCTCCGTGCTTGGGCCGGAGGGACTGGACGCCGTGCGCAAGGGCGAAAAGAGCCTGTCCGACCCGGACGTGGTCGAGGCCGTGCAACTGTTGCTGGACCTCGTGCCCTTCTACAACAAGGGCTTCGAGGCCACCGACTACACCACCGCCAAGGCGATCTTCGCCAACGGACAGGGCGCCATGATGGTCGCCGGCACGGCGGACTACACCGGCTACAAGCAGGTCAACCCGGACGCGGACCTCTCATTCGTGGCGTGGCCCGGCCCGGAAGAAGGCAAGGGCGCCACCACGACCGGATTCGAGCTGCTCTACACCGCCAGCGCCTACGCCTCCCCGGAGAAGCAGGAGGCCGCCGCGAAGTTCATCAACTGGCTGGCCACCGATGAGGCGCAGCAGATGGTGATGGACAGCATTGCGCTGCCGATCAACAAGAACATCACCGAATCCACCGACCCGATCCGCGAGCAGACCGCCGTCGCCTCCAAGGGCGTCGATGTGCCGGTCTGGTATGACCTGCCCGAACTGAACGGCAGCGTGCAGGTGACGCAGGACAACCACGGCGGCCTGTGGACCGGCCGCATCTCGGCGCAGGAGTTCAGCGACCTGCAGCAGGCGGCGGTCGTCCCCAGCGGGTCGTAAGCCAGCCGGACACGCGCAGCACGCAAGCGGAACCCGGGGGAACACCCTCCCCCGGGTTCGTCACGATCAGGGCTCCCGATGTCTGCTCTACCCCGGGGAAGTGAAGCCCGGAACCGGCCGCATTTCTGGAATCAGCCGTACTTCTGGTTCATCATCCCGGCGATGGTGGCCTACGGCATCCTGTTCGTGTACCCCACCTTGCGCTCGTTCTACCTGAGCTTCTTCGAGTGGACCGGGCGCGGCCCGGTCGGCCCGTTCATCGGGCTGCAGAACTTTCAGGATATTTTCTCCAGCGCCCGCTTCTGGCAGGCGGCGAGCAATTCGCTGCAACTGTTCATCTTCATCTTCATTTTCCAGAACACCGTCTCGCTGGGGCTGGCGGTAATGCTCAACCGCCGCACCTTCCTGACGCACATCTACCGGGCCATCATCTTCCTGCCGGTGATCATGTCCGCCGTCGCCACCGGCATCCTGTGGGTGCTGATGCTGGACCCCATCATCGGCGTGGTGAACCCGGTCCTGAACGACCTCGGCCTCGGCGCGCTGCAACGCGAGTGGCAGTCTGACCCCTCGCTGGCGCTGAAAACGGTGATGATCGTGCAGGCGTGGCAGTGGAACGGCATGGCCGTGGTGCTCTACCTCGCGGGGCTGCAGAGTGTGCCGGAAGACCTGAAGCACGCCGCGCTCGTCGATGGGGCCAGCCCGTGGCAGGCCTTCCGCGACGTCACGTTCCCGATGCTGGCCCCGGCCTTCACCATCGTGACGGTGCTGTCGTTCATTCTGATCTTCCGCGCCTTCGACCTGATCTACGTGATGGGCGGCCCCGCCGGCGTGCCAGATGGCGCCACACTGGTGCTGGGCGTGCTGATCTACAGCGACGCGTTCGGGCAGGGATCGTTCAACAGTCAGGCCCGCTTCAGTTACGCCATGGCGGAGGGGATCACGCTGTTCATCTTCCTCGCGGTGATGTCCGCGTTCCTGATCACCTTCCTCGGGCGGCGTGAACGGGCGATCCACGGATGAGCGCCGTCGCCCCCGTCACCGGCCGCGCGCGCTGGACGCGCACCCTCGGCGCCATCGGCTGGCACCTGACCATGATCGTGGTCTCCGCCGTGGTGCTGATCCCGATCATCATGGTCTTTCTTGGCTCGTTCAAGACGGTGCCGGAGTTCTTCAGCACGCCGTACGGGCTGCCGGAGGCGTTCGACCCGTTCAACTACATCAAGGCGTGGGACGAGGCGAACCTGCAGCGCTCGACGCTGAACAGCCTGATTTCCACGGTGTTGGGGGTGCTGTTCAGCACCATCCTCGCTTCGCTGGCCGCGTACGGGCTGGCCCGCTACACCTTTCCGTTGCGCACGCCGCTGCGCCTGCTCTTCGTGGGCGGGCTGGTAGTGCCAGTGCAGCTCATCATCATCCCCATCTTCGTCATGTTCCGGCAGGCTGGTCTGCTGGGCAGCATCTGGTCGCTGGTGCTGGTCTATTCGGTGCTGGGCATCCCGCTGGCCACGCTGGTGATGACCGGGTTCTTTGCGGCGCTGCCGAAGGATCTGGAGGAAGCAGCGCGCATCGACGGCGCCAGCCACCTCGAGATCTTCTGGCGGATCATGCTGCCGCTGACCCGCCCGGCCCTCTCCGCCGTCATCATCCTGAACGGCGTCTGGATGTGGAACGACTTCTTCCTCGGCCTGATCCTGCTGACGAAGGAGGACGCGCAAACGCTGCCGGTCGGCATCATGGCGTTCCGGGGCACCTACACCACCGAGTGGGGCCTCATCTTCGCCAGCGTCTGCATCTCCGTGGCCCCGGTGGTCGTGGCCTATCTGCTGCTCTCGCGCCAGTTCATCGCGGGGCTGACGGCGGGCAGCGTCAAGGGGTAGCTGGCCGGATATCGGGAGCGGGGGTTCAGGCATCGCGATTCCTCGCCGCCACGACTCCCACCTCTCCGCCTCCCACCGCAACATCACGCCACCTTGATGTCATCCCTCCTTCGTGTGCAGACCGGAGACATGGGTGAGGTCTGACCGAAGGCACGTCACCGGCCGTACGCGTTCCACTCCGACCTTCGCCACGCCGATGTCGTCCCGAATCCGCAGATGAGGGACCGCGCACCCCCAACTCCAAGGTCACGACCTCAGCTCTCCGCCTGCCACCACGAACCGTCTCGGCCACGCCCTTCGCCAACACGGCGACCCCGCTGGCGCCTCCGCCTTGGTGGTGGGAGACGGAGAACTAAGGTCGTGACCTTGGAGTTGGGGGTGCGCGGTCCCTCCTGCGGTCGGGACGACATCGTGGTTTGGGAGGTCGGAGTGGAGGGCGGAGAACCGGCGAGATGTCTGCAAGGCGGCCTCACCCATGTCTCAGGTCTGCACACTTCGCTGGGATGACATCGGGGTTTGGTTGCTCGCGGCGGCACGCGGAGAGCTCGCGCTGGTGTAATGGGCCTGAGCGTGGTCGATTCCTGCGCGCGCGTTCGGGATGACATTGGTGGTGACGGGATGCTGCGGTGGGCAGCGGCGAGCGCGAATTTCTGACCTGCGCGCCACAGGA
>JASGGF010000077.1:0-15490 GCA_047605145.1 Thermomicrobiales bacterium
TGCTGACGCGCGTGCCGCGCACGGCACCGCTTTCGGCAGGCTCGCGGCGAATGCGCACGCCCGCGACGCCGAGCCGGGAGACCGCTTCCTGCATGGCGGCCAGCGGGGCGCCGGCATCGAGCAGCGCCCCGAGGATCATGTCGCCGCTGGCGCCGGATGCCGGATCGAACACGATGATGCGTGGCACGAGAGAGTCCTCACCCTGATGGAAAGCCCTCACCCCCAGCCCCTCTCCCGATGCGCGGGAGAGGGGAGACGGTGGGCGGTTCATGGAGCGGCCTCTCAGGATCGCCTGATCCCGCTGACCGGATGGCCGCCGCCGGATAATGCCCCTCTCCCGCGCATCGGGAGAGGGGTTGGGGTGAGGGCCACTCGGCAGGCCAGCATTGCCGCAAGCATAGCCCCGCTGCCCATCTACCACCGTGCTAGCATCGATCCCCATGTGACGACGATTGAGACATAAGGCAGGACGCATGGCCACTACGCTCGAAGCCAACCAGACGACGACCGCCACCGGCTGGGGCGGACACAGCATGTCCGCGCCGTTGCAGCGCGTGATCGTGCGGCAGCCCGCCAGCCCGCAGGGCGACGCGCAATGGCGCGAGTTTGCCTACGAGCACCCCATCGATGAGGCGGTGACGGCAGCAGAGCACGCTGCGCTGCGCCAGACGCTGGCGGCTGCGGGAGTCGAGGTGATCGCGGCGGGTCCAGACGCCGAGGGCCTGCTGGACGCTATGTTCGCCTTCGACGCCTCGATCATGAGCGATGCCGGGGCTATCGTGCTGCGCTCCGGGAAGGATCTGCGATTGCCGGAGGCGGATCTGGCGACGGCGACCTACGAGGCGCTCGGCATCCCGGTGGCGGGGCGCATCGCCGCGCCGGGCACGGTTGACGGCGGAGACACTGTCTGGCTCGATGCGCAGACGCTCGCGGTGGGGCGCAGCTACCGCACCAATGACGAGGGCATCGCGCAACTGCGCGCCATCCTCGCGCCGCAGGGCGTCGAGGTGATCACCACCGATCTGCCGCACTGGCGCGGGCCGGGCGAGTGCCTGCACCTGATGTCGTTCATCAGCCCGATTGCCGAGAAGCTGGCGGTCGTGTTCCTGCCGATGATGCCCGTGCCCTTCGTGCGGGAACTGCAGGCGCGTGGCTGGGAGTTTGTGGAGGTCCCGGAAGAGGAGTTCCTGACCCACGGCTGCAATGTGCTGGCGCTGGCGCCGCGCAAGGTGCTGGTCTGCGAGGGCAGCCCCATCACCCGGGGGCGGTTGGAGGCGGCGGGCTGCGAGGTGCTGACTTACAAGGGCGACGAGCTTTCGCACAACCGGGCGGGTGGGCCGACGTGCCTGACGCGCCCGATTCTGCGCGACATGGAGCGCGCAGGGTAGCGGCGAATAGGAGCAGGGCTGGGGCACGGAGAGCTGAGTCGTGACCTTGAAGTTGGGGGTGGTCGATCCCTCCTGCGTCGGGATGACATCGGGGTGGGGCGCGCCGCCCGTTTCCGGGTCGCTGGCGTGAGGTAGCGCGGTAAGGCTGCCAAGGATGCCAACTTTTGCGGTGGCGCACTGTTGGTAGGGTTGCGGAAACGTGTCTTGACGCGCGAATCGACACCCGCTACCGTGCAAGATATTCCAGCGTCTTGTGCCAGAGGCCACGCCCGGTTCGGGCAGGCTGGCGGCATGGTCGGACAGGCGCCCGGCGGGGCCGGGTTAGCGAGTGCAGGAGAAGGTGCATGACGTCTCACACCTCGGATGAGGCACGCATTGTCCAGCTCACGCAGATGGAGCCGCGCGAGGTGGTGCGGGAATACCGCGCTGGCCGCGTCAGCCGCCGCGACATGGGCAAGCTCTTTGCCGCGCTCGGCCTGACCTCGGCGCTCGGCCCCATTATTGGCAAGGCGCCGGCGCTGGCCCAGAGCAACACGCTGACCATGATCATCTGGGAGGGGTACACCTCCGAGTCGTTCACCAAGCCGTGGGAAGAGGCGAACGACGCCGCCATCGAGGCCACCTTCGCGGGCTCCGGCGACGAGATGTTCGCCGCCATGCAAGGCGGCGGCGGTTCCACGTACGACATGGTTTCCGCGTCCTCGGACCTGCCGCAGCGTCTCCACGACGCCGGGCTGCTGGCCGAAATCGACCCGGCCAAGCTGACGAACTTCCCCGACCTGTACGAGCAGTTCCAGAAGCCGCCGTACATCACCTTCGATGACAAGCTGTACGGCGTGAACTTCGCGTGGGGCCCCACGATCCTGCTGTACAACTCGGACGAGATCACCGAAGCGCCCACCTCGTGGAACGCGCTGCTGGACGAGCAGTATTCCGGCAAGATCACGACGTGGAACTACCCGCTACAGATTGCGCAGTACGCGCTGTTGCTGGACCCGAAGCCGGAAGACCCGTTCATGCTCGATGACGAGCAGTTGGCGCAGGTCAAGGATCTGCTGATCAAGCAGCGGCCGCTTGTGCGCAAGTACTGGGACCTCGGCGGCGAGGTGGCCGAGTTGTTCCTGAACGGCGAGGTGCTGGTCGGCGACGGCTGGCCGTGGATCACGCTGCAGATCAAGGGCTCCGAGGGCGCGGTGGCCGAAGCCACACCGGATGAGGGCGTCACCGGGTGGTCCGACTCGTGGTGCATCTCCAACAAGGCCGCCAACTACGATCTGGCGCTGAAGTGGGCCGATTACATGATCGGGCCGGAGGGCCAGAACGGCGTCATCGAGAACCTGAGCTACAGCATCACCAACAAGAAGGTGGTGGAAAGCCTGCCGGAAGACGTGCGCGCCGAGCTGCGCATGACCGACGTGCCGGCGGAGTACGCCAAGATCCACATGTGGAAGTTCGTGCCGAACTACGACAAGTGGGTTCAGGTCTGGCAGGAAGCGACCGCTTCCTAGGCTGGTGATCCTGACCGGGGGTGGCGGCAACGCTGCCCCCGGTTTCCGTGTCGTTTCGCGCGATCCGAGCACACCTGATGGCCGCACCCGCCGCAACACTGCCCACGACCACGCGCCGCAAGCGCGGCCCGTCCGCCCGTCCGGCGGCGGCGCTGCTGGCTGCGCCGCTGGCGTGGATGACCTTTTTCTACCTGATCCCGATTGGCCTGTTGCTGATCCACGCCTTCTGGTCGGTGGATTACCTGACGGTCAACCGCACCTTCACGCTGGACAACCTCCGCACCATCGCCACCAACCCGCTCTACCCGACCGTGCTGGGGCGGACGGTGATGATTGCGGCGGCGGTGACCATCACCGATATCATTCTGGCCTTTCCGATTGCCTTCTACATTGCCAAACGCGCCACGAAGCACCGGGAACTGCTCCTGATGCTGGTGGTGTTCCCGCTGTGGAGTTCCTATCTGGTGCGCGCGTTCGCGTGGAAAACGATTCTGGGCACCAATGGCATTCTGAACTCATTTCTCCTGTGGACCGGCATCGTCGATCAACCGGTGAGCGCGTTTCTCTATTCGAAAACCGCCATGTACATCACGTTTTCGCAGGTGTGGCTGCCGTTCATGATCCTGCCGCTCTTCACCATCATCGACCGCATGCCGGACAGCCTGCTGGAAGCGGCCTCCGATCTGGGCAGCGGCTGGTGGAACACGTTTCGCCGGGTGGTGCTGCCGCTGTCGCTGCCCGGCATTCTGGCGGGAAGCCTGAGCGTGTTCAGCCTGACCATGGGCGACTACATCACCCCCAGCCTGATCGGCGGCAGCCCCGGCACGGAGCTGATCGGCGGCATCATCGCCGACCAGTTCGGCGTCGCCAACAACTGGCCGCTGGGCGCCGCGCTGATTCTTCCGGTGCTGGCGATCATCTCGATCTTCCTGCTGATTGCGAACCGGGCCGGGGCGCTGGGCCGGGGTGAACCCGGATGAGCGCGCAACCGACTGGAACGCTCGTTGCGGAAACAGTCGCGCCTGCCGCCATCCCGCTGCGCGGACGGGCAGAGCGGCGGCGCAGCCCGTGGCTGGGCATCATTTCGGCGCTGATCTTCGTGTTCCTGTACGCGCCGCTGGCGGTGGTGATCCTGTATTCGTTCAGCGCCACCAAGGTCAACGCGTGGCCGATCAAGGGGTACACGCTCGACTGGTACCGCGAACTGTTCGCCGACCGGCAGATCCACGACGCAGTGCAACTCTCGATCTTCGTGGGACTGTGCGCGGCGGGGATCGCGGTGGTGCTCGGCACCCTGACCGCCTTCGCACTGGACCGCTACAACTTTCGCGGCAAGCCGGCCATCCGCTTCTTCGTGGTGCTGCCCATCGTGCTGCCCGGCATCGTCACCGGCGTGGCGCTGCTGGCGTTCTTCACGCTGCTCGGCTGGCCGCTGACGCGGTGGACCATCATCATCGCCCACGCCACCTTCTGCGTGACGCTGGTGCTGAACAACGTCATCGCGCGGCTGGGGCAACTGCCGCGCAGCCTCACCGAGGCCTCCGCCGATCTAGGCGCCTCGCCGGGGCGCACCTTCTGGCGGGTGACCTTCCCGCTTGTGCGCCCCGCCATCATCGCCGGGGCGATTCTGGCGTTTACCCTTTCCTTCGATGAGGTGGTGGTCACCTTCTTTCTCACCGGGCGGGAAAAGACGCTGCCGCTGCTGATCTGGGGCCGGCTGCGGCAGGGCATTTCGCCGGAGATCAACGCGGCGGCCACGATCATCATCTTCGTCTCGTTGGCGGGCGTGTTGCTGTCCAACCGCCTCTCGCGCAGTTCAACCTTCGGCCGCTAGGGCCAGTTTCGCAGGCAGGAGCACACGGGATGGGCACGGCAACGGCAGGCGCAGCGGTTGGGACACGGAGCGGCGGACGGGCGCTCGCCGACCGGTACAGCATCCAGCTGCGCGACCTGTACAAGTACTTCGGGGAGACACCGGCGGTGAACGGCGTCTCGCTGGATGTGCGCGACGGCGAGTTTCTGACCCTGCTCGGCCCCTCTGGCTGCGGCAAGACCACGACGCTGCGCATGATCGGCGGCTTCGAGCACCCGTCGTCCGGCTCCATCGCCATCAACGGCGAGGAGATGGGGGACCGCCCGCCGTACCGCCGTCCGGTGAACACCGTCTTTCAGAACTACGCGCTCTTCCCGCACATGACGGTGGGCGGCAACGTGGCCTACGGGCTGGAGATGGCCGGCGTGCCGAAGGCGGAGCGCCAGCAGCGGGTGACGCAGGCGCTGGAAATGGTGCGCCTGCCGCACGTGGAGAACCGCAAGCCCTCTGAGCTGTCAGGCGGCCAGCAGCAGCGTGTGGCGCTGGCGCGGGCGCTGGTGAACCGGCCCGCCGTGCTGCTGCTGGATGAGCCGCTGGGCGCGCTGGACCTGAAGCTGCGCAAGGCGATGCAACTGGAGCTGAAGCAACTCAACCGCGAGGTCGGCGCCACGTTCGTCTACGTGACGCACGATCAGGAAGAGGCGCTGACGATGTCTGACCGCATCGCGGTGATGAGCGACGGCCAGATCCTGCAACTGGGCACGCCCTCGGAGATTTACGAGCGCCCGCGCACGCGGTTTGTGGCCGATTTCATCGGGCAGACGAACTTCCTCGATGTGACGGTGCAGAGCGCCAGCGGGGACACCGCCGTCGTCGATTTGCCGGGCGTAGGGGCGCTGCGCGTGCGCCGCCCGGTCGATGGGCCGGCCAGCGGCGCAGCGGCGCTGGCGATTCGCCCGGAGAAGATCGCGCTGGTGGAAGATCTGCCGGGCGGCGTGCCGGGGCCGTGGAACCGCCTGCAGGGCAGGCTGGACGAGATTGTCTATGTCGGCACGTTCACGCACTATCTGGTGGCGCTGCCGGGCGGGCAGACGGTGACGGTGCACCGGCAGAACCGGGCAGTGGGCGAGGCGGAGCACCGGGTGGGGGAGGAGTTGACCCTCGTGTTCGATCCAGCGGGGGCGGCGCTGCTGATCGACTAGCGGTGGCGCACGGCGCATGGCCGTTATCCCGACGCAGGAGGGTTTTCGTCCGGCGTGGTGGGATAGGTGGCGGCAGGGCGCGGTGTCTCGCGGGTGGCGACGAGGTCCTTCGACAAGCTCAGGACATCACGGGTGGGTGGCGGCGCTATCGACGCGCCGATCTCCGGGCGGCAGAATAGTGGCGATGACAAAGCAGCCTGCCGGTGCAGGGTGATTCGGCGGAACAGGAGTTCAGGAACCTCATGGCAACGGAAGCAGTTGACGTAACGGCGGCGCTGGCGGACGCTCGCTCTTGGCTGAGCGCGCGCGAGGGTGAGGTCATTGCGCTGACCTCGGCGCTGATCGCGGCGCCTTCGCCCAATCTGCCCGGCGACGAGACGGCGGCGGCGGAAGTGATCGAGCGGGCAATCGCGCACTATGACCTGCCGGCGCCGCGCCTGCTGGCCGAGCAGCCACACCGCCCGAACCTGATCGTGCGCATCGACGGCGCGCACCCGGGCCCGCACCTCGCGATCTGCGGCCACCTCGACACCAAGCCGGTGGGGGATGACGCCATCCACGAGTGGCGCACCGACCCGTTCACGCCGACCATCGAGGGAGACCGGCTGTACGGCCTCGGATCGACGGACATGAAGGGGGCCTGCGCGGCCATGGTGCTGGCGGGCGCAGCCTTCCAACAGGTGAAGGACCGGGCGGCGGGGTCGCTTTCGCTCATCTTCACGGCGGACGAGGAGTACGGCAGCCACTACGGCGCGGGGTATCTTGCCCGGCAGAACGCGGTCGAGGCGGACGAGATTCTGCTCGGGGAGCCGGCCGGTGTCCACGAGGACTGGGACGCCATCCGGGTCGTCTCGCGCGGGATGAGCGGGTTCCGGGTGATGGTGCAGGGCACCCAGACGCACTCCTCACTGTCCGACTGGCTGCCGACCGTCAACGGCGTTGAGGCGATGGCGAACGTGCTGGTGGCGCTGCGGCGCGATCTGGACCTGCACTACCCGGAGCACCCGCTGTGCCCAACCGGGCCGACGGTCAACCTCGGGGTGAGGACGATGGGCGGTGTCGGGTACGGCGTGCTGCCGGGCCACGCCGAGTTCTGGAGCGATATCCGCACCACGCCGGGGATGACGCAGCAGCAGCTGGCGGCGGATATCGACGCCGCGCTGGAGAAGATCCGGCCGCTGGTCCCGGGGGCCGAGGTGACGTGGGAGTTCCACGACGCGCTCGGCTGGATGGAGCCCTCCGAAGTGCTACCCGGCGACCCCATGGTGGTGGCGGTGCAAGACGAGGCGCGGGACGTGCTGGGCGAGGCCCCGCCGCTGGCGGCGTTCTCCGGCGCCACGGACGCGTATCGCTTCCACGTGAAGGGTGGCGTGCCGACGCTGGCGGCCTTTGGACCGGGGCTGCTGACGCCCGCGCACGGCCCGAACGAGTGGATCACGCTGCGCTCGCTGCAACAGGCGCCGCACATTTTCGCGGCGGCGGCGCTGCATTACGGAGCGGGCGCCTAGGGTTTCGCGCGAAATCGGAGGACGGCATGGAGCGGACTGGAGAGGCGTTCGAACTCGGCGAGCAGTTGACCATCGTGGGCGGCAAGCTCGCCGCAGGCGAGGCCGCTCCGGATTTCGCGTTGGCGTATTTCGATCCAGAAACGCAGACGATCCGTGACGTAACGCTGGCGGACTCGGCGGGCAGGGTGCGCCTCCTGAACGTCGTGAACTCGGTGGATACGCCGGTCTGCCACATCGAGACACGGAAGTGGGACGGGCTGCGCGCAGATATTCCGGCCGACGTGGCGCTGTACACCATCAGCATGGATCTGCCGTTCGCGCTGGAGCGCTGGCGTGGCGCCGAGGGCGCCGGGCACGCGCTGCTCTCCGCGCACCGGGACGAGGCGTTTGGCCGCGACTACGGCACGCTGATCAAGGAATGGCGGTTGCTGCAGCGCGCGGTGTTCGTCATCGACGCGGCGGGGCGCATCGGCTACGCCGACTACGTCGCGGACCAGATGATGGAGCCCGACTATGACGCGGCGATCGCCGCGGTTTCGCGGGCGGCCATGACCGCCGGGGCATAAAAAACCCCGGGTCCCTGCGCGTGCGCGGGGACCCGGGGGCTGGCTGGTGAAGGGTTAGTAGCCGCCCTCGCAACCGATGCCGTCATCGACGTAGTTCCAGCCATCCAGCCCGTGAGGATCATTGTAGGGGTCCGCAAGCTGGATGCCGGAGATGCCCTGACTGTAGAAGTAGTCGCAGTCCAGATCGCCCACCTCAGACACGGGCGGAACGCAGTAATTGATGTACGCCGGGTCGCAGGATTGCGCCGCCACCGGCGCCACGTGGCCTGCGCTAAACGCAGCGCCAGCCAGCCCAAGCGCGCACACCGAAACACCAAATCGAACACGACGACGCATCAAGGTCTCCCACGCTCTTCGAATTCCGCATGTGTGCGGGACGAAAAGAGTATACGCAATTGTCAAGAACATTTGTACTGGAACTGAAGTTGAGCAATGAGGTGTGGCGTAATTTTGGAAAACATTGTAGCGCCGGGCACGATCTCTGCGTCACATGTGACAGGAAGGGGGCGCCACTATGCCTGCACGCGTCGAAAACGTGACCATGGATTGCCACGATGAACGGCGGATGGCGGCATTCTGGGGGGAGGCTCTTGGGTATCGCGTCACCGTGCATGCGCCCGGCGACTGGCTGGCGCTTTCGCCGGACGAGGCGACGCACCCCCGGCTGAGCTTCGAGGTTGTGCCGGAGGCCAAAATCATCAAGAACCGGGTCCATCTGGATCTCGTGCCAACCTCCGGCACGCTGGACGCGGAGATCGCGCGGTTGGAAACGCTTGGGGCGCGCCGGATCCGCTACGTCGAGAACGGCCCGGACGAATCGCACTGGATCATGGTCGACCCTGAAGGCAACGAGTTTTGTTGCTCTCGTCCACCGTGGGAGACACGACCTCCGAGCCGCGACGGCTAGCCGCTTGGGGGCTGCGCCAGATGCACGCCAATCCTGGAGCTTGTAGCGTATCCACATTTTCATCACAAGATAAACACCCTATAACACAAGCATGGAAATTGAGGTCGTGCCTATGCGTCACGTAGCATCTGACGGTCGGGTTGATCTGGATGGCAACGGCGCCGTGTCTTCTCTGCCATGGGGAGAGCAACTGGCGCGCGCGTTGGTCGCCAACGCGGCGGACATCATCCTCGTGCTGACGGAAGATCACCTCTGCCGTTTCGCAAACCCGATCATCGAGGAGCGCCTTGGCTATCAGCCGATCGATGTGCTGGGCCAGAATGTCATTCCGCTGCATCATCCGGATGATCTCCCGCGAGCGGCTGCCATGCTGCAGGCGGCGGCGGAGCACCCCGGGCAGGCGGCGCACTGCGAGGTGCGCTTGCTGCGCAGCGATGGCGCCTGGCGCTGGATGTTCGTCACCGCAGTCAACCGGATCACCGATCCCCTGATCGGCGGCATCGTTTGCACGCTGCATGACGTGACGGAGCGAGTGGAGGCCAGCATCGCGGCGCACTCGGCGTTGCGCGCGCAGGAACTGGCGCATCAGGAGCAGCAGCGGGTGGCAGCGGCCAAGAGCCACTTCCTGCGGCTGCTGGGTCACGAGTTCAAGACGCCGCTGACGGCGATCGCCGGAAACGCAGAGCTGATCGCGTTGGAGGCAGCAGGTCAGGAGGGGGTGCTGGAATCGGCGGATGTGATCCGCAATGAGGCACGCCGCCTGGCCCGATTGATCGACGATCTGTTGCTGCTGGACCGTATCGAGGCCACCGGGCTGATCCTGACCCGCGAACCCATCGACCTGAACGCCCTGATTGCCGATACCGTCGGACACTTGCGGGCGATCGACACCAGCCGGGCGATTCGCTTGTCACTGGACCGGCGTTTGGGGCAGGTGCCGGCAGATCCCGAGCGCATCGCCCAGGTGATCACGAACCTGGTGGGCAACGCGGTTCGCTACTCACCCGATGGCGGCGCCATTACCGTGGGCACGGAGCGCACCCCGGCCGCGGCCCGAATCTGGGTCACGGACACCGGCATCGGGATTCCGGCGGACCAGCTGGGGGAAATCTTCGACCGTTACCAGCGAAGCCGGGCCGGGCTGGCGCGCGGCGTCGAGGGCTCCGGGCTGGGGTTGTCGATCGTGCGCGAGATCGTGGAGTTGCACGGGGGCGCTGTGTGGGCGGAGAGCCAGGAAGGCACGGGATCGACCTTCTTCGTCGATCTGCCACTCACCGTGGCGACCCCGCCGGGCCAGCCGCCCCTGCCCATCTGACAGGGGATGGCTGGCGCCGGGTCAGGAGGCGCTGCCTTCCGCCCGTTCTCGCAGCCGCGCTTCCTGCTCGCGCAGTTCCGGCGTTAGCGCGTCGCCGAAATCATCCGCCTCGAAGAACGGGCGGATTTCGATGTCGCTTTCGGTGCGCATCGGGTTCGGGCAGCGCTTCACCCACTCGATGGCTTGCTCCAGCGAATCGACCTGCCAGATCCAGTACCCGGCGATCAACTCTTTGGTCTCCGCGAAGGGGCCATCGGTCACGATCCGCTTATCGCCGGAGAAATGAACGCGGGCGCCTGCGGAACTGGGCTTCAGGCCATCCCCCGAGAGCATGAGGCCGGCGTTCACCAGCTCCTCGTTGAACGCGCCCATCGCCGCGAATTCGCCCTCAGTCGGCATGACGCCGGCTTCACTGTCGGCCGTGGCCTTGACAATCACCATCACGCGCATCGTAACCGCTCCTCGCACACAGGCGTCTGCGGGGTGGTGTGTTCCCCCGCTTCATCATCTGGTCGAACGCGAGCGCGGGATTTCGACGGGCTGGTTCAGGGCGCCGGCAGCGGCGCCTCGCGCAGGTCGATACCGTGCTCCTTGAGGAGCCGCCGTACCAGTTCGCGGCTGACCGGCGGCATGTCCTCGCGCTCGCTGACGACCATGGCCAGGCTGCGCACGGTCCAGCGGGGATTCCCGGCGGGCGGTGGGCTTGCGAAGAGCCCGAGCACGGTTTGGGATTGTTCGGTGGTCAGTTTCCGGGTGGCCCCACCCGTGCGCCGTCCGCGCACGGTCAGTTCAAAGCCACGGCTCAGCAGGCTCGCCTTGACCTTGGAGACAGTGCTGCCGTCGACATCGCACAGTCGCGCCACCATCTCGTTGGACAGGGCGCGCTCGCCGGGCCGATGATCCGCGAGCATCAGGATAAGCGCCCGCTGGCGAGACGACTCCGGGGCGGTCAGGTCAAGGAGTAACGCGCGGCATTCCTCGCGCTCCTCCGAGGTGAGATGAACCTTGTGCATCGCGTGAACTCCGCTGATGCGAGTGGCCAGGCGGGGCCAGACCAAACTGACGTTCCGGGCATGATGACAGGAGGCCGCGAACCGCGCGGCTGGCGGAAAAGCCTGCCACAGGGCCACCTTGCACCGGCAAAGTATCGTCGTTTGTCGTTCGGATGGGCCGACGCCGCCAGACCTGGAGGTCACGGAAATGCGCTGGACATCCTGACCGAGGAGCGATATCTGTCGCCGTGTGCGCGCGGACCCCGCGTTGACCGCGTTCGCTTCCCTCCCGCAGCAAGCACACTCGGAACACAATCCACAACGCGAAAATCGAGCGCGGTCACCGAGCGTGCGTACGATAGGGAGTTCCCGGGGTGATGTCAATCAACGGCGGTGATGGCGCACGGAGCCCGGTGTCACGCCTGACATGCCGCGCTACAAGCCCAATCGACCTGGTCGGTGAGAGGACAAGGCGAGGTCCGCTCGCGGGCGGACCGCCGGCACATCTGGGCTGAATTGCCTGTTTGTGCCAGCTGATCGGCGCGGCAACTGCCCCGTCCGAGGTGGCGCGGATGGTTCGTCCGCAGGTTGACGTGATGCGTCGCGGGGTTCCGGAGGATGCCGCGCGAGACTGCGCGGAATTGGCAGGCAACCGGCGTCGTGGACGTTGGCGGCAGTCCAGCCGGGAAAGGAGAAGATCGCCGGTGACGAGGTCCTGGTTTTAAACTCCTGGATGATGACATCCTGGCTGTTGTAGGCCTTTTGATCGCCGCCGGAGGAAAGGTTCTCGTTCAGGTAGTTCATGTTCGGCGCGGAGAGCTTCCAGGACCGGTTGCGCCTCCGAGCACCGCGCCGAGCGCCGCCCGCCGGGTGAGCGGCTCCATGGCCCGCATGAGTGCCTGGAAACGGCGAGGTTCCATTGTCCCTCCGGGTGCTCGCGTCCACGCAACGCTGCGTGACCGCCACATCGTGTCGCCGGCCAGCGTGCGCCGGGCATGCCTGTCGATCCTGGCGCTGGCGCCGCGACCATGAGTGCCCCGCCGGGATCGCCGCGCGGCTGGAGCGCTAAAGAAGGATGCAACGCCAGTGCGTGTTTCGACCGATGCTTCCGAACTGGAGGCTCTGATCGCGTGGCTCCAGCATCAGCGTGATCACGCGCTGGGCATTCTGGACGGGCTGACTGAAACGCAGCTCCGGCAGGTGGCGCTGCCCTCTGGCTGGAGCTGTCTGGAGATGATGGCGCACCTGGTGGCCCTGGAGCGCTTCTGGTTTTGCGCTGTGGTGGCGGGAAACCCTGCCGCGGCTGAAGCCCCGGAGGGCGACCCGAGGGACTGGCGTGTCCCGGAGGGGATGACCGCGCCGGAGGTCTTCGCCGCCTACCGGCGGCAGGCCGCAGTCACCGACGCGATTCTGCGCGAGACATCGCTCGATGCGGCGCCGGCGTGGTGGCCTGTGGAGCTGTTCGGGGAGTGGCGGCTGGCCAGCGTGCGCGACGTGGTGCTGCACACGCTCACCGAGACGGCGGGCCACACGGGCCATTTGGACGCCGCGCGGGAACTGATCGATGGCCGCCAGTGGCTGGTGCTGGAGGCCTGAAGCCGCGCTTGCCGCGCCGCTGGTGGCGGCTCCCGGCGGGAATCTACGGGATGGGCGTGCCGGGCCCGGGCAAGACACCGAGTTGTCGCAGCCGGCTGACGCCGTCAACTTCGGTCCAGACTTCCGCAATCCGGCCGCACTCCATGCGGTAGATGTTGATGCCGGTCCAGGTCAGGTGTTTGCCAGTTGGCGGGATGCCCTGGAACACGCCGTCCTGCGTGCCCTCAGCGCGCCAGCGCACCACGACGCGGTCGCCTTCCGTGATGACATCCTCGATGGTGTAGTGCAGATCGGGGAAGGAGGTGAGGGCGGAGCGCAGGTTCTGCTTGACGCCCTCTGGCCCGGTGAGGTCCGTGAAGGTTACGGAGCGGTGGACGATGTCCGGCGCTGCGATCTCGTCGATGACCTCGAGCTTGCCCTCATTGAGCGCCTCCTCGTGCCAGCGGCGGGCGGTGGCCTCGTTCTGGTCCTCGGTGGTTGCAACGCACGCAACAGGACTGGCGGCGGGCGTGCTGCTGGCGGCGCGCCCCTCGGGTGCGTGCATGTCCGCAGGGAGCGCGAGTAGCACGCAGACGAGCGCCATGACGACTGGAAGAGCGCGGCGCATGGATTGGTTCCTTTCAGCACGGTGCGGCAAGCGCACGGCAGTATGCGGCGGGCGGCGTCTGCGGCTGGAGCGCGGGCCACACATCGGCGCCGACAGGCCCGCAGGAGTTGGCGCCGCGTGCGCAGATGCCTGATAGGGACCGGCGGCACGCACACGGCGCCGAGCCAGTCGAGGGCTGAGCAGGTTCCTGACGCGGTGAACTCGGAAATGCGTATTTCTACCGATGTGCGGCCTGTTGCTACCCACTAGAGTCATGCTGGGAACATGGATTCCAGTGGACAAGGAGGACGCGGTGGACGATATCCGGTTCGATCACCTGTCGCGGCGTTTGGGTACGCGGCGGGCGACCCTCGGCGGGTTGCTGGGCGGCGCGTTCGTGCTGGGGGCGCTGGCCGAGAGCGACGCGAAGAAAAAGAAAAAGAAGAAAAAGAAGAAGAAGACGTTCTGCCAGCTCAATCCCAACAACACGGAGTGCAACAGCGGCACGACAGGCCGCTGCCTGAACGGGGTTTGCAACCCGCAACCGAGCTGCGATGTCGCCGGCGCGTCCTGCACGACCGGAGATCCCCAAACGTGTTGCAGCGTGACCTGCACTCCCGACGTTGGAGACGCCGGCAACTGCGCGCTGAGCGTCAAGGATCAGGTTTGCCAGACCAGTGCGGACTGCCTGAGCGGCTCCTGTGTCGGGTACCGTTGCCAATAGGCTCGAAGCTGCTGCGGGGGGCCGGGAGCGCATTCCGGTCCCCCGTGGCGAGGGCGCATGGGAGTCGAACCCACCAGTGAGGGGAGCACCCCCACTCACGCAATTTTGAAGATTGGGGAGGCCACCGGGCCCCATCCGCCCCCACGCCGGGCGCCGCGAGTGTAGCAGCGGCCCGGGCCGCTGCTCCCGGCTCAGTCGTCCCCGGCCGAGTCGCGCAGCGTGACCGCGCCACGCTCGGTCAGTCGCAGCACGGGGAACTCGCGGCTGCGGTCCGTTTCCAGCAGGCCGCCGCCGACGAGGTCGTCGATAGCGCCCTCGATCTTCGACTTCTGTAGGTCTTCCAGCGCCCCGAAGTAGGGGGAGCGGTCCGCCTGAATGCGGCTTTGCACGGAGCCTTCCAGCAGCCGGGTCAGGCCCGTTTTGCCCAGCGGGAAGGGTAGGTTCACCATCGCCCGCAGGACGATGTCCATGTCTTTCTGCGTGGCGATGTTGCGGCGCGTCGGGCGCGCTGCGCGTTTCGCTGGGGCGGGGCGGGTTTCCCCGAGGCAGACGTCGCAGGCGTCGCCACAGGGCGGGAGCGCCTCGCCGAGATAGGCCGCCAGCTCCACGTGGCGGCAGCGCTTGCCATCGGCGTAGGTCATCATCTGGTCGACGCGGTATTGCGCGCGCCGCGCCGAGTCGTTGATGACGCGCTGCAGGCGGGCGCCGGTATTCGCGCCCACGGGGAGCAGGCGCAGGCAGGGCAGGCGGTGACCCGGCGTGGCGCCCCAGGCGGGCTGCGCGTCCAGCACGCGGGCGAGCGTTTCCGGCGTGATGCCGAGCGCGCTGCAGGCCGCCGCCGTGTCGATCATGAACTCGGCGCCGAGCTGGGTTGGCAGGGGAGCCCACTGGGTGAAGCGCTGCCAGACTTCCGCGTCTTCGGAGTCGTCCTGCGCGTTCTCGGCGACATCGGCGCGGCGGTGCAGCGTCCACGTCACCGGCGCGTTGGCGTGGCGTTCCAGCAGCCCGCCCTGCTCCAGCAAGCCGATGCCAATGCGGGGATCGGGCGTTTCGTCCGGATCATCGCCGTCGGTGCCGATAACGATGCGTGAGGGGTCGAAGATCGCCCACGAGCCTTGCGCGTGCTCGCGGATACCGGTAAAGACCTGCCGCAGTTGCTCCAGCGACATCGCGTCGCGGTTTGCCAGCCGGGTTTGCGTGGCGCGGTCGCTGCTGGTGTACAGCAGCACGCAGCGCGAATCCTGACCATCGCGGCCGGCGCGCCCCGATTCCTGCGCGTACGCCTCCAGCGAGGTCGACGGGCTGAGGTGGATGATGAAGCGCACGTCCGGCTTGTCCACGCCCATGCCAAACGCGACAGTCGCCACCACGACGCGCGCGGCGAC